>CAZQMR010000438.1:0-1504 GCA_964594465.1 uncultured Rhodobacterales bacterium | reverse complement strand
TTGGGCAATAAAATGCGGCACGTTATATGCGCCAAGCGTATAGCCATCACTGTCGGCTTGCGAGGCCAGCCAGTTCCAGCCCACACGGCCACCGGCCCCCGGTTTGTTGATGATCGCAATCGGCATGCCAAGTGCGTCCTCATTGCCAGCGGTCATAGTCACAATGCGTGCCTGAAAGTCGGTCGCGCCACCAGCGCCATAAGACACCATCAGCATAACCGGCCGCTCAGGATAATCCTGCGCCGCCAACGGGCTTGCAATCGCTGTCAGGGCCAGTGCGGCCGCTGCTATAAACTTCTTCATTAGACTTCCTCCCTAGTGTGGTTCCGCCTGTGTTTTCACAGGTCAGAAAAATATCTCTCTGGGCGTGTAAACCCGAAGCACAAGTGCAAAGAGACAATACATGACGGTCATAAAACCCGCCGTGATGAGCATGCGTTTGATCCAGCTTTTCAGCTCCCCATGGGGGGCCGGATCGTAAAGCGAAAGTGCTGCGAAAAACGCAATCGTGGTCGCGGTGTAAAAGCCAAGCCCTTTGGCCGCCCAAAACACATAGACACCCAAGATCAAAAGCCCCGGCAGCATGTTCTTGACCATCGCCAGCGAAACACCCTGCCCGGTCCCGGCTTGACCAAGCACCGACTTTCCCAGCGTCCAAAGCGAGAGCGCAACAAACACGACTGAGATCAACTGCGGAAATCGAAACGCCTCCGCCGGTTGCTGGGTAAAGCTGACATAGGCCACCCAAAGCCCAACGGCTGCAATGATCGCCGATGGAATGATTTGCTGTGCGCGGTTCATGCTGTTACCTCCTCATTAAGAAGCGCGCGCGTGCGCATTTCCATCCAAACCGAATAAGCAATCGAGGCGATGACCCCAAAGATCAGCACAAGGTTCAGCGTGCCGGTCAAAAAGAACGTCGCCAGCCCATCCGTTGCATTCGCAATCATCGCGCCTTGGATAAAGTTCCCTTCCGCAATCGGCCCCAAGATCAGGCCAAGCACCAGTGGCGCCGCCGAAAATCCAAAGCGCTCAAGGAAGAACATGCCCACGCCAAGGGCTGCCATCACATAGACATCGCCCATGCTCGACTGCACCGAGTAGCTACCAAAAACCGCCAGCCCCAGCACAATCGCCGCCATCACAGCCTTGGGAACTTGCGCCACACGCGCGGCAAGCCCCGCAACATAAAGCCCAAAGATGCACATCAGAACCTGCCCGATCAGCATCGAATTGATAAACGTCCAAGCCACCTGCGGGTGATTTTCAAACAGATCAGAGCCGGGGAAAATCCCATGGATCAGCAAACCGCCCAGCAGCACCGCCGCCGTAGGCGAGCCGGGGATCGAAAGCGTCAACAGCGGCACAAGGCTCGGCCCAACCATCGCATTATTCGCGCTTTCCGCTGCAATAACGCCCTCCGAGTGGCCCTTGCCAAACTTGCCCGTTTCAGAACTGAACTTCTTGGATTGATCATAGGCCACAAGCCCCGCAATCTGCCCAC
>CAZQMR010000437.1:0-1535 GCA_964594465.1 uncultured Rhodobacterales bacterium | reverse complement strand
TGGCGGGCTGACCGATGCCAGCTTGTTTCAGGGCCGCGATGCGATCCTGTCGGGGCCAGCGGGTGGTGTGGTCGGCATGGTCAAAACCGCTGAAGCTGCGGGTCATGACAAGCTGATCGGCTTTGATATGGGCGGCACCTCGACGGACGTTACTCATTACGCGGGTGTCTATGAACGCAGCTTTGAGACCGAGGTAGCAGGCGTGCGGATGCGCGCGCCGATGATGAATATCCACACGGTGGCGGCAGGTGGCGGTTCGATCCTGACCTTCCGCGATGGGCGCTTTCAGGTGGGGCCGGAAAGTGCGGGGGCCAATCCGGGGCCAGCTTGCTATCGCCGGGGCGGGCCGCTCACGGTCACTGATTGCAACGTCATGCTTGGCAAATTGCAGCCCGATCACTTCCCGCATGTGTTTGGCCCCGGCGGGGATGAACCGCTGAATGCTGAGGTCGTGACGGGGCTGTTTGAGGAGATGGCCGAGGCGATTGCAAAAGAAACCGGCAATCCGCTGCTCACGCCTGAGGAAACCGCCGAAGGCTTCTTGCGCATCGCCGTTGAAAACATGGCCAATGCGATCAAGAAAATTTCCGTTCAGCGCGGCTATGACGTGACCCGCTACACCCTGCAATGCTTTGGCGGGGCCGGGGGGCAGCATGCCTGTCATGTGGCGGATGCGCTGGGCATGAAGCGGGTGTTTTTGCACCCTTTGTCGGGCGTTTTGTCGGCCTATGGCATGGGGCTTGCGGAAATTCGGGCCATGCGCGAGGAACAGTTTGATCAGGATTTGAGTGCGGGTGATGCGGCAAAAGAACGCCTTGCGGCCTTGGAAAGTCAGGCTGTTTCGGAGGTCGCAGATCAGGGCGTTGACCGCGCTGCCATCAAAACCAACCGCATTGCCCATGTGCGCTACGCCAATTCCCATCAAGCGCTTGAAGTGCCCTTTGGGAGCGAGGCGGAGATGCGGGCAGGCTTTGATGCCGCCCATGAGGCGCGATTTGGGTTTCTGTCGGCGGCGCGGGATTTGACGATTGAAATGCTCTCGGTTGAGGCGATTGGTGCCACGGACGATGTGGCGGAGGTGCGACATGAGCTTGCCAGTGATGTGGCCGCGCCCAAAGCGATGGTGACGATGCTGGGCAAGGAAACGCCGCTATTTGTGCGCACCGATCTGGCGCTGGGCCAAGTGGTTGAGGGGCCTGCGATCATCACCGAAGACACCGGCACGAATATTGTCGAGGAAGGCTGGCGCGCGTCGCTTGATGATCAGGGCAATCTGATCCTTGAGCGCTACCTCGAAAAACACCGCGCGGCGGCTGTGGGCACCAGCGTTGATCCTGTGATGCTTGAAGTCTTCAACAATCTGTTCATGTCCATCGCCGAGCAAATGGGCGCAACGCTCGCCAACACGGCCTATTCGGTGAATATCAAAGAACGGCTCGACTTTTCCTGTGCGTTGTTTGATGCCAGCGGCGATCTGGTCGCCAATGCGCCCCATGTCCCGGTGCATCTTGGTTCCATGGCGCAAAGCGTGCGTA
>CAZQMR010000436.1:0-1557 GCA_964594465.1 uncultured Rhodobacterales bacterium | reverse complement strand
GCACTCAGATCGCTCGCCAACCCATTGCGCACCGTGAACAGGAATAGCCCCAGCTCATCAAACTTGCCCTGCCCATAGTCGGTAATATCCCAGCCCATTGCGCGCTCACGGATCGCGCCTTGGCCACGCTTGACCATTTCTTGCGGGGTCCAATACGCAAAGGGCGGCATGACAAAGCGATGCTTGCGGATAAACGCATCTGCCTCGCTCAGAATTTCATTCACCTCAGATCGCAACATATCGCTCTCAGCTCCCTAAACTCGCCAGATCAAGCACCCGCCCAAACGCATCCATGACAGGCGCGGTAAGCACCGGCGACAGGATTGCCAACGCTCCACCCAAAGCATCTCGGCTGATCATCGTCAAACCCAAACCATCGCGCCAAGTCTTGCGCTCCTTGGGCGTGGCCCCGGAGGTGTGGGCGACGCGATCAATATCCATCCGCAGCGCCACAAAGGCCGGCAGCGTTGTTAGCAACAGCGTAATCGAGAACAGCACCGCCCAAAACATCACCGTACTGTCCACCAGAGCCTTAGCGTTTTTGATCGCCTGCAGGGCAACTGCCTCAGTTGGCTCCGGCGGCGTGAAAAGCTGTAGCGGCCATTGATAGAACAACTGCAACACAGCCACTGCGAAGGCAAAGATCAGCGATGCAAACACCAAAATCGTCCGGTATTGCCGCCACCTGACCCGCAGCATCGCCTCGCTATCCTTGTCCTCACCATAAAAAACACCAAAGCCAACACCGTTGATTGCAAGCGCCAAAGCCGCAGCCGCAGCCACACCAAACAACGCCGATAAAGCTGCCACATGCCCTGTTGCCGCCAGCGCTTCCGCTTGAAAAACCGGATCATAACTTGTGTCCTGCATGCCCGGCAGCTGTGCGAGATACCGCATCCGCTCCCCCGTGCTTTGCTCATCGCTGTTCAAAACCGACAGCAGACCGCCCTCGCGCCCATCGAAATAGTCATTCGTGAGGTAAGAAATCCCGCCCGACACCACAGCAATCACGCCAAGTGCGGCCGCAATCCTTATGCCAGCACCGCGATACGCCAACCAAACCGCATAAAACAGCCCCGCAAGGCTCGACACCGCCAACACCAAACACACCAGTCCCAGCGTCATGCGCGACGGAAATTCCTGCGCAAACAACGTCGCTGTCTCAGGTTTGGCCATCACCATGTCGGATACGGCTTTCTGGGGCACCAAATCCGACAGGATCAGCTCAAAGATCTGCCAGTAAAGGATCGCCGGCAGCGCCACGATAAAAATCACCAGACAAATGCGCTTGAAGAGCTTCATCTCTAAATCCCTTGAATAACGCTTTGATCAAACAAGACCTTCACCCTCAAAGCAATCCCGCATATAACCACTTCCCATGAACTTCACCAAAGCCTTCTCGGTCCACCTGCTCACCGCCTCCGGTGCCGCCCTCGCTTTCCTCGCCATGCTCGCGGCGGCAACAGGCGACTGGCAACTCATGTTCCTCTGGCTCGTCCTAGCGCTCGTGGTAGACGGCATCGACGGCCCGCTCGCCCGCCATTACGAGGTCTCCAA
>CAZQMR010000435.1:0-1559 GCA_964594465.1 uncultured Rhodobacterales bacterium | reverse complement strand
CGGTAGAGTTGTTCGGCTAGCATGACGCGGGCGAGCATGTGGGGCCAGACCATTTTTCCTAGGCTTAGCACTAGGTCGGCTTTTGCCACTAAGGCGGGGTCCAGGCCGTCGGCGCCGCCTATGATGAGGGCGCAGTCGCGGGTGCTGTCGTCGCGCCATGTGGCGAGTTTGTTGGCGAAGTCGGGGCTGGAGAGGAGTTTGCCGCGCTCGTCGAGGGCTATGAGTTTGGCGCCGTCTGGGATGGCGGCACGCAGGAGTGCGCCTTCGGTGGTTTTGCCGCCCTGTTTCTTGTCTTCGACCTCGCGCACGGTCAGGGGGCCGAGGCCCAGGGCGCGGCCGGTGCGCTCGAAGCGGTGTTGGTAGTCGTCAAAGAGGATGGCTTCGGGGCCTGATTTCAGGCGCCCGACGGCGGCGATTGTTAAGCGCATGCAGTTTACGCAGTGGCGCTTTTGGCAGCTTCCTCAGGCGAGAGCCACATTTTTTCGAGCTGGTAGAACTCGCGCACTTCGGGGCGGAAGAGATGCACGACTGCGTCGCCACAATCAATCAGCACCCAGTCGCCTGCGGCTTTTCCTTCGATGCGCGCACGCCGACCGAGCGTGTCTTTGAGGCGATCCACGAGCTTTTCGGCCATGGAGGAGACCTGACGCGAGGAGCGGCCCGAGGCGATGATCATGTGATCGGCCATCTCGGATTTGCCCTTAAGCGGGATGGACACGATGTCCTCCGCTTTGTCTTCGTCAAGCGAATTGAGGATGATGTCGAGAAGCGCTTTGCTTCCAGTTTTGGACCCAGTGCGGCTGTTCGCAGGGGTCTTCCCAGCAGTCGCGCCGCTGGCAGTACCAAGTTCAGACAGGTCAAAATCCTTTCACACAAAGAGACACGCCAGTAGGGCACGCCTAAACAGTTGGCAAGTGGAGTCTAGCGCGGTGCCGGTTTTGTGGCAAGTTTTGTGATCGATTTCTTCGTTAACGGTTACTGAGATCTGCGTGCATGGATTTGATCAGGTCGCTGGCTGTGGTCACAAAGAGTGCTGGAAATACGTCGCATCGACGGATTAAGGGGGGCAGAGGGGTGGGTTTGGGATACTATTGACCTTCGTCTTGCTCATTTTGTCATACTTGACTTGGGTTCTGTTTATGAAAAATTCCGGTTGAGGGTGAACGTATCGGTGATGATTTAGTCCGCTAACTGCCGCGACCAATCGAGCGTCGGGTGGCGCTGGTTGATCCAAAGGCATACAAGGATGATGTGATGAAATACCGTTTGCTGTTTTTGGGCGTGCTGTTTGCGCTGTTTGTTGCAAATTTGGGCTATGGTGTTTTTCAGACGTTTTGGGGCGGTCGGTCGGAGGCGGATATTATGGCCGATCTGAATGGCTGTGTCGCTCAGATCCCGCGGTTTGAAGCATCCAGTGCGCGGGTGGCTGAGTGGCGTGATCAGACCGGATTTACCCGGGAGAGTGAGCCTTATGAATATGCTAAGTTGCTGGGCCATGAGGCGGAGCTTTGCGGGGATTGGTACACGCGGGGCCCAAAGCTGATTTGTGATCAGTTGGG
>CAZQMR010000434.1:0-1563 GCA_964594465.1 uncultured Rhodobacterales bacterium | reverse complement strand
TTCAACCTGCCGCTCTGAAGCGCGAAATGCGTAAGCAGATCCAATTCGACAAATCTTTGGAAGAAGACGTCCAGAAATTCGCCCAAGTTCTCATCGTCGAAGCTGCCAACTATCAGAAGTATGGCCTCGAATCGAAAGATCCTAAGAAGGATACGACGAAGAGTGGATCCAAGAAGAAGGCAACCGACTCCAAATCATCCAACTCGAAATCTGACCCACCGAAAAAAGTCATACCGTTATGCCTTTGGGAGGAACACAAGAAAAGGGGCATCCGACACCTTTTGCGAAACTGCAAAGAATGTCCCAAGGATGTGAAGGACAAGCTCTTCGAAGAGCAACGTTCTAAAAGAAACAATGGCGCTAAGCGAGCTACCGACAACTCCGACATGCACGCCAAGAGTGTCAATTTCACCGCAATCTTCGGTGAGCACCACCGTGCTACCATTTGCGCCGACACATGTTCCGACGACAACATCATGGATCAACACATGTTGGATAACTTCAAGAAAAATGGCGTCGAGCATTCCGTCGAAGAGCTCGCTCGTCCTCGCACATTCGAAATGGCAGCCAATCTCCCGGATGGAGAACCTGCCTCTCTCACCTGCAATAAGGTAGTCACCGTTGACACCGAACTGCACATCCGCCATGGAACCGCACTCACTCTCCGTGGCGTTCGCTGGCTTGTAACCGATCAAGCCGTCGGTGACCCTCTCCTTGGTCGCCCTGTCCTTGAAGTACTTGGACTAAACACCCGCAACATTCTAGCCGCCGCTGCCGAGAAGTATTCCGGAAGTGTCGACATCGCAGACCTACTCGAATCAGGCATACCGCCAACTGGTAAGGTCGCTAGAATTCTGGAAGGCGTCTTCCACGCCGATGGTGGCGCCGACGATGCCGACCTCGACGAAGACGATGGATGGCTCGACTTGGGCCCCGAAGACAAAACCGAGAAGCAGAAAGTACTTGATCGTAAAGTACGAGAAGCTGGCGAAAACGGCATGTCCGAAAAGGGCCAAGCATCCCTTCGCGCACTGCTGCTCGAGTTCGAAGACGTAATCAAACTCAAGTTAGACGCTGGCGAACCTGCTGATATCGCACCGATGCGTATCAACCTGAAACCCGATGCAGTTCCTGTCCGTGCTAAACAACGTCGTTATCCTCCCGAGAAAAAGGAATTCATGACGAAGTACGTCCAGCAACTACTCAAGCTCGGCTTCGTCAAGAAGACGACTGCACCGGAATGGGTATCTGCTCCTCTCATCGTTCCCAAGCGTCCACCAGCTATGTACCGACTCACCGTTGACTATCGCCCAGTCAATAGTGCTACGCAGCAAACGTTCTGGCCCATGCCTAATATAGAGGCCGAACTCGCTGACGCTCGCGGTGCCAAATCCTTTGCTGCAATCGATTTCTGCAGCGGATATTGGCAGGCTCCTCTCCATCCGGACAGCCAGCCGCTATTCGCATTCATGACGCCCGATGGCGTCGTAATGCCAACTCGCACGACGCAAGGTGGAACCAATTCCGCCGCAAACTTTCAAGAGAAAGTCGCCCAATGCTTCG
>CAZQMR010000433.1:0-1568 GCA_964594465.1 uncultured Rhodobacterales bacterium | reverse complement strand
CGCCAACAGCCGCGCAATCCCCGACTGGATCAAATGGATCGAGGTCGATTCCAGCGGCTCCAAAAACCCACTCGACAGCCCCAGCGCGATGCAGTTCTTCTTCCAAATCTCCCGCCTTTTGCCGGTTACAAACCGCAACGGCTTCGGCTCCCCCAGCGCATTTCCCGGCAGCGTGCTCAGCAGCGTCTCCCCCGCCGCCGCGTCACTCACAAATCCACTGGAGTAAACATGCCCATTGCCCGTGCGATGCTGCAGCGGAATTTGCCACTGCCAGCCTGCCTCACGCGCCATGGATCGCGTAAACGGATCAAGCCGACCATTCCCTTCCGAGGGCACAGCCAGCGCCCGATCGCACGGCAACCAATGGGACCAATCTTCATACCCGCTCTCCAGCGCCTGCTCGATCAAAAGCCCACGCCAGCCGCTGCAATCCACAAACAGATCACCCTCAAGCCGCTCTCCGGCCTCCGTCTCAACACTCTCAACAAACCCGCTCTCACCGTTCAGTGACCAGCCCTGCACAATCCCCTCAACCCGCCGCACGCCACGCTTCTCAGCAAAGCGGCGCAAAAACTCCGCATAGCGCGTCGCATCAAAATGATAGGCTGAGGCAGGCAACCGCACAGCCTTAGAACCAGCCCCGTAACGCCCTTCCATCGCGGCCAGCGCGTTGCTCGAATAAGCCTCCAGATCAAGCGGCCCGCCTTCAGCGCGATAGCGCAGCCAATAGTGATAAAACGGGACCAGCCCAATCGCGCGGCCCACATCGCCAAAGCCGTGGAAATACCGCGTGCCAACCTGCTGCCAGTCAATAAACTCAATCCCAAGCTTGATCGTGCCAGAGGTCTCGCGCAGAAACTCGCGCTCATCAATGCCAAGCCCTTTGTTGAACAGCCGGATCTGCGGGATCGTCGCCTCGCCCACACCCACCGTGCCAATCGCTTCCGATTCCACCAGCGTGATGCTCAGGCGATCCCCAAAATACTTGCTCAGCGCCGCCGCCGTCATCCACCCGGCAGTCCCGCCGCCCACAATCACCACACGCATTGGCGGCTCATCAAAGTTATTCATAATCCAAAACCAAAATTTCCTTTGCTCGACATTGGCCCCAATTGCCTTCAATTTGAAGCCATGAAATTCAACATCAATCCAAATCTCACCATCGACATCGCCCATATCGGCACCGCGCAGGAGCCCGTGCTGATCATCGACGACTTCCTGAGCGACCCCAGTGATCTGATAAATCACGCCGCCCAATCCCCCGATTGGAAAGACCTGCCCCCCGGCGGCTACCCCGGTCGTCGCGCAGCGCTTCCCGGCGATTACGTGCGCGCCGTTTTGCGGCGCCTTGATGAGCCAATCCGCACCAAACTCATCCCGACCCAAGCCAAGCTCGACAGCTTTGACTGCGCCTATTCCATGGTCACTCGCGCCCCCGAAGAGCTCGCCCAACTCCAGCGCATCCCCCATATCGACATCGCGCGCGACAACCGCGTCGCCATCCTCCACTACCTTTGCGATGAAAAATTCGGCGGCACCGCCTTCTTCCGCCAATCCGCCACCGGGCT
>CAZQMR010000432.1:0-1572 GCA_964594465.1 uncultured Rhodobacterales bacterium | reverse complement strand
ACGCGGATGGGGTTGGTGGGGCCGGCGGTGGCGGTGTCGCCTACATGGGTCTCAAAAGTGAGTTGTTGGGTTTGACCCTCGCCTGTAGCCTCGAAATCGACGGCCACAAAGGGCGCATCGTCGACGGTGATGCCGACTTTTTCGACGGGGGTGACGAGGAAGTATTTGTCACCGTCTTTGCGCAGGATTGAGCTGAAGAGTTTGACAAGCGGGGCGCGGCCGATGGGGGTGCCGAGGTAGAACCATGTGCCGTCGCGCGCGATGCGCATGTCCAGATCGCCGCAGAAGGGTGGGTTCCAGAGATGGACCGGCGGGAGGCCCTTGGCGGAGGCAGCACGGGCAGAGGCGGCGATGCCCTCGGCGGTGGGTTTCGCGGAATTTTGATCAGGCGTGCGCACGGGAACTCCATGTTTTGCTGGTAGCGGCACTGGCTTTTGAGACAGTATAGCTTAACTGTCACAAAGACCCAACTGACGTAACGCAACTCGAAGGTGCCAAATATGACCGCAGACGCTCAGGATCTGATCCCCGAAATTGATGCAGCCGGTGCGAAATTGGCGGAGGCCAAGGCGAGCATTGCGTCCAAGATTATCGGGCAGGATCAAGTGGTTGAGCTGTCTTTGATCGCGATGATGAGCGGTGGGCATGGGCTGTTGGTGGGGGTGCCGGGGCTGGCGAAAACGCTCCTTGTTGAGACACTTGGCACGGTGATGGGGCTCGAATCAAACCGCATTCAGTTTACGCCGGACCTGATGCCGAGCGATATTTTGGGCGCGGAAGTGCTGGAAACCGGCGATGATGGGCGGCGGGATTTCCGCTTTGTGCCGGGGCCGGTTTTTTGCCAACTTTTGATGGCCGATGAGATCAACCGGGCCTCGCCGCGCACGCAATCCGCGCTGTTGCAGGCGATGCAGGAGCGGGAGGTTTCGATTGCGGGCGAGCGGCGGCCACTGGCCAAGCCGTTTCATGTGCTGGCGACGCAGAACCCGATTGAGCAGGAGGGGACGTATCCGTTGCCGGAGGCGCAGTTGGATCGTTTCTTGCTGCAGATTGACGTGGACTATCCGGATCGCGACACTGAGCGGGATATTTTGCTGGCCACGACGGGGGCGGCGAGTGCTGAGGCCAAGCCGGTGTTTGACGGCGCTGGGCTGATTGCGTTGCAGGATTTGGTGCGGCGGATGCCTGTGGGTGAGAGTGTTGTGGAAGGTATTCTGGATCTGGTACGCGCGGCGCGTCCGGGCACGGAGGATGCGTCCGAGGCTGTCACTTCGGCGGTGAGTTGGGGGCCGGGGCCGCGTGCGGCGCAGTCTTTGATGCTGGCGGTGCGGGCGCGGGCGATGCTGAATGGTCAGTTAGCGCCGTCGCTCGATGATGTGGCTGCGTTGGCTGGGCCGATTTTGAAGCATCGTATGGCGCTTGGCTTTGCGGCGCGGGCGGAAGGTCAGAATTTGGATGCGGTGATTGCGCGCCTCACGGAGCAAGCTCTCAAGCGTGAGGTGGCTGCGTGAGCGAAACCGCGCCTTTGAGCGACGGATCTGCCTCGGCAGTTTTGCTGCGCGGAGATGCGGA
>CAZQMR010000431.1:0-1603 GCA_964594465.1 uncultured Rhodobacterales bacterium | reverse complement strand
GGGCAAGGCCGGTTTCGCTGAGGTCTTGATCGCTGGGAAGCGGGACCGCCATTGGTTTAGCTGGCGGCCATTTGGTTGTGTTTGCGGCCCATGAAGTCTTTGGCGGTTTCCACGGCCACGGCTGCATCGCGACAATAAGCATCCGCGCCAATGGCTTTACCGAACTCTTCGTTGAGCGGCGCGCCGCCTACGAGAATGATGTGATCGTCGCGCATGCCTTTTTCGACGAGCGTATCAATCACGACCTTCATATAGGGCATGGTTGTGGTCAGGAGTGCGGACATGCCGAGGATATCAGCCTCCTCAGCCTCAAGCGCTTCAATATAGCTTTCCACAGCGTTGTTGATGCCCAGATCCGTGACCTCAAAACCTGCGCCCTCCATCATCATGGAAACGAGGTTTTTGCCGATGTCGTGGATGTCGCCCTTAACGGTGCCAATCACCATTCGGCCCAAGCGCGGCGCACCGGTTTCTGCAAGAAGCGGTTTGAGGATGAACATCCCGCCCTTCATTGCGTTGGCCGCCAGCAGCACTTCGGGCACAAAGAGGATGCCATCGCGAAAGTCGATACCGACGATGCGCATACCCTCAACGAGCGCTTTGGTCAGGATGTCGTAGGGCATCCAGCCGCGCCCAAGGAAGATATTGACGGCTTCCTCAATCTCTTCTTTCAGACCATCATAAAGGTCGTCATGCATTTGCAGCACAAGCTCGTCATCAGAGAGCTCGGCAAGGATGATATCGTCTTCTTCGTCAGCCATGAGGTGCCTTTACTGCAAAAAGGAGGCTATAGTGTTAACTGTGACATTCTGCCTGGTGGCGGCAAATATCTAAGGCGATTGCGACGAAAACAAGACGCATTCCGACGTGATCACCTGCGCTGTGCCTATCCGGCCCGACGGCGGGACCGGCGGGCGCGGGCACTCATGCCAATTGTCGCGTCTTCACCGGTGCCATCGCTGTCAGATGAGAAGGCACCAAGGCGCTCAGAAATCGTCTCCAAACTGGGGGGAGATTGCTTGGCGCGAGTTTCCAGCGCAGTTCGCATAGCGCGCAGGTGAACAGGCTGTGAACCGCAGCACCCACCGATCAATTTGACCCCTAGATCGCGCGCGAGGCACGCATAATCGGCCATCAGCTCTGGTGTGCCATCATAGTGGATCTGGCCGTCGACAAATTTGGGGATGCCTGCGTTGCCTTTGGCGATCAGCGGGATTTCTTGTTTGGTTTCAGCAATACCGTTCATTGTGCGCAATAGGTCTGACGAACCAACGCCGCAATTGGCCCCGAAGGCGAGCGGCTTATGCGTGAGTCCGCCGACCATTTCCGCGAGATCAACGGAGGTGAGACCCATCATTGTGCGCCCTGCTGTGTCAAAGCTCATTGTTCCGGCCCAGGGAGCACCCAGTGCCTCAAAGGCTGCGGCGGCAGCTTGGAACTCTTCGCGGCTGGAGATGGTTTCGACCCAGAGCAAGTCTGCGCCCCCTTCCAGCAAGGCTTCACCTTGGGCTTGGAACATGGCTTGTGCTTCCGAGGCGGCGAAAGCGCCAACTGGTTCAAGAATTTCGCCGGTTGGGCCAATAGAGCCTGCCACTAAAATGTC
>CAZQMR010000430.1:0-1616 GCA_964594465.1 uncultured Rhodobacterales bacterium | reverse complement strand
TGCGTCGGCGTCATCATCGAAATCAGGAACATGGCCAAAACGCCCATGCCGCCAAAAAAGGCCTGTCGTGTTACGTAATAAAACGGCTCAAGCCCGTTCTTGCTGGCCAGTGGAGGCGACGACGCCAATCCCAACAAAATCCCAATGCCCAAAAGCACCAAAATGCACGTCATTGACCATTTATCTATCGTACGCCACCAGCGCGGAAGGATCGGATCCTCCGACTGAACGCGCACGGTTCCATAGACCATCTCTGTCATGGATACACCGCCCTATGCCTCAATCGCCCGGGTTATCCCGGATCTATATGCGCCAAACTAAACCAAATTAGCGCCCAAAGCCATAGTTTATTGACCCTATATCATCTCGCCTGAAGGGCTCCGCCCGCTCGCGGTGAAAACGCTCCACTGGAGCGTTTTTTGATCACCCCTCGCCCCGCGCCGCAGGCTCCCCCACTTGCAAAGCTGCAAAAGCCCCGGCAATGGAGGCCCATGCATTTCAAAACCCTCATCCTAGGCGCCGGCGCCGCCGGCATGATGTGCGCGGCCCACGCAGGCCCTAGCACACTGGTCATAGATCACGCGAAAGCCCCGGGTGAGAAAATCCGCATCTCTGGCGGCGGCCGCTGCAATTTCACGAACCTCTACGCAGGTCCGGAAAATTTCTTGTCCCAAAACCCGCATTTCGCAAAATCCGCCCTATCGCGCTACACCCAATGGGATTTCATCGACCTCGTCACACGCCACGGTATTCCCTATCACGAGAAAACCCTCGGCCAGCTCTTTTGCGACACCAGCGCAAAAGACATCATCGCCCTTTTGCGAACCGAAATGGACCAAGCCAAAGCCCAACTCTGGCTCCAAACCGAAGTCATTTCGGTCCAAAAATCCGATCACTTCGAAACGAAACTCCGCAAAGACAGCAAAGACATCACCGTCACCTCAGACACCCTCGTTCTCGCCACTGGCGGCAAATCCATCCCCAAAATGGGCGCAACCTGCCTCGCCTACCAAATCGCGGAACAATTCGATCTGAACATCATCAAGCCCCGCCCCGGCCTCGTCCCGCTAACCTTTACAGATGACAAGTTCAAACCCCTCGCAGGCACAGCTCTACCCACCAAAGCCAGCGCAAACGGAACAACTTTCAAAGAAGCCACCCTTTTCACACACAGAGGCCTCTCCGGCCCCGCAATCCTGCAAGCCTCCTCCTATTGGAGCGAAGGCGACACCATCACTCTAGACCTGTCCCCCGAAACATTCCTCTACGATCACCTAAGAAACGCGCGCAAAACCGGCGGCCGCAAATCCATCGCCACAATCCTCGCCCAAGCGCTCCCGCAACGTCTCACGGCCTACCTCGCCGAAACCGAAGGTTGGACGGGCAACCTAGCTGACTACTCCGATAAACGCCTCGCGGAGATCGCCGAAAAGCTCCACCACTGGACCCTTAACCCATCAGGTTCCGAAGGCTACCGCACCGCCGAAGTCACCCTAGGCGGCATCGACACAGACGCCCTAAATTCCCAAACCATGGAAGCCAAAACCGTCCCTGGCCTCTACGCCATCGGCGAAGCCGTCGACGTCACCGGCTGGCTCGGCGGCTACAATTTCCAA
>CAZQMR010000429.1:0-1617 GCA_964594465.1 uncultured Rhodobacterales bacterium | reverse complement strand
CAGACATGCAGCTTGAAGATATCGTGCGCATCCTGTTCGAGCCATACAATCAACCAGATCAAGCGACCGAGGAAGAGCTGACCTTTATTCGCTTTGTCGGCAAATTGGGCGCGTTGGAAAACGTCGAAAGCAAGCGGATGATCATGCAAGCTTACGATGAAATGGCCATGCATTTTATCACTGCAATGACCCAAACGCCCGACCGCATGCCGCGCGCCGTGGCCGCCAAGGCTTATATGTACGCATTGCCTGCGGGCATGTTCTCAATCACGCATGCGCACCGGATTCCCGCGATGATACCCGAAGGCGTCGATGGAGCTGATCAGCCGTTCGATTATGAAGACATCGTCGAATTCATCTGTGCTGGAATGCGGGCGATGAAGTAATGATCGCCAACCATAAAAACTGATCGCTAGATCACTTTTTTCTTGCTGATCACACGATCAGAAATTAACACTTTCCCCACGCGGCAACGGTGGCATTGCCATGGCCGCAGCGGCAAGGCTGTGACGCTGCGGGTTGGTTGAAACCTCAAACGCCCAATGGGCAGGGCCAACCAACCGCGCAGCGCACGTTCTTAGGAGACTGTTTGGCGTTCGGTGGCCAGGGATTTCCGTCGCTTGGCGACGGCAAGACCTCCGAGACCAGACAGAAGAAGAACCGCGCCAGCAGGCAGCGGAACTGCGCTTACAGCTTCCCGGATGGTTGTGCCTGAGGAACCGTAGGTTGTGAAATTTCCGTTGTTTAAAACGAAACTGTTGTTGTTCCTGCTTCCGATTATCCTCAGCAACCAATCCAACTGTGTTCCGAACTGACTGACGACAGCGCCGTGCTCCACCTCGGCATTAAGAACGAAGGTGCCTGTCGGATCAAACTCGACAAAGCCCAAGGATGTCGGCGGATTGGTCGCTGTGATGTCGAAAGTGCTCGCGCCTGCGTTCCATTCGACCATCGTGACCTGCTGTTGCCCGGCAATTTCATTGTCGAGCCCGAAGAGCGTTCCACCGACGTAATTCTTGCTCTGCACGAAAAAGTCGATTTCGACGGGAACGGCGTTTGCTGGCACAGCCATCGATAGGGCCACCGCTGCGGCGGCCGTGATTGATTTGATTGACATGTTTTGTCTACCCCTTGTTTACGTATACTTCCGACCGCAGGGGA
Organism: uncultured Rhodobacterales bacterium; assembly: GCA_964594465.1. Classification (GTDB taxonomy): domain Bacteria; phylum Pseudomonadota; class Alphaproteobacteria; order Rhodobacterales; family Rhodobacteraceae; genus CAZQMR01. The sequence continues at coordinate 456 of CAZQMR010000429.1, read as the reverse complement.
AAATGGGCTTTTACCCCACCCCCACAGTCGGATGGGGCATTGATAGATATTGATCAAGCGATCAGCAGGGGAAATGATCGTCTGATCAGTTTTTTTATGACCTGTCTAGCTGGCAAAGCAAACGATCACTTTTTCAGTGCCCGCAACTCGGCGCAGATAAATGTAACCATATCTCTGGAGTTAAAGAGCGCGCCATTATCGTCATGTGAGCCCGGGAGCATTTTGGCAATGTGATGGGCATGCGTGATCGCGAACATGTTTGCGGGTAGCGCGTACATTTAGGCCTTGGCGGCAGTCTCGCGGTCCATCCGCTCGAGACGGAATTCAATCCCGCCCTTCGCTGTTCAAAAGCGACCTTCGGATTGCTGGGAAGTCTCAAACGTCGCGATCCTCAACACAGTAAAGCCAAAACTGTATCGCCTGCTGATTTGAGTCTTTCAAGAACTGCAAACCTCG
>CAZQMR010000428.1:0-1622 GCA_964594465.1 uncultured Rhodobacterales bacterium | reverse complement strand
AGCTCTAGATAGTCCATGCTGCATTCCCCGTCATCTTGCGTTCGGAATGGGCCGTAAACCACAGAAAAAGCAAGTGATTCCCGGAAAAAAACCAAAGCGGGCAAAGAATGTCGGATGCGAATGTCCTGCCGATAAATCGATACATCTGGCGAAAGATCGCGGTACAGTCACAAGATGTTGGACAAAAACCATAGCTATAGGTAAAGATCCCCTATCTATAGTGAGAAGATTAAGGCTCTGAGGAGGGACACATGAGCAAGCGTGATGACTTGATTGCGAAATACGCGGCAGACATCAAAGAACATTTTGGCGAAGCGCCTGATATGGACCTTTTGACAAAGGTGACCATCGGCTGCGGCCCATCGATCTATAACCGGGATAGCTCCACGGTTGCGGGTTCCGATCAGGCAGAGAAAGATACCGTCAAAAACAACTACCTGATGAAAAAGCTCGGCATGGCCGACAGCCCCCAGTTGATGGAAGCCATTGACTCGGTGCTGGGCAAATACGGCTCGTCGAACCCAAGCAAATACCGCGCAGTTGTATACTACATGCTGTGCAAGCATTTCGGGAAGCAGTCAGTCTACGGCTGATCTGACCCCAGACCTAAAAAGAGCGCGCGTCGGCACCCCGGCGCGCGTTTTTCGTTTTGGGCTAGCTGCGGTGTCCAGTTTCATGGGCAACCACGATACCAGATTGAGTCAGCGAGGCACTGTCCAAGCGCAAATCGCCCGCCTTCAAGAAATTTTGGCATCTAGAAGATGCGACCTTAATGAGACTTCAGAACCAGTCTGTTGAAAAAGTCGAGATCTCTCTCGACCACCAACTTGGCTCATTTAGCTCAGACTAACCGGCGCTATATTCCGCGTCGGTCACATGAGCCTCCCAATTGGCCGTGACCCCATCAGAAGCTTCCTGCATCGCCAAATGGCTCATCGCCACATCCGGTGCTGCACCATGCCAATGCCGCTCGCCGGGCGCGAAAAAGACCGTATCGCCGGGCCGCAACTCCGTCACCGGACCACCCTCTGTTTGCACGCGCGCCAGCCCCGTCAGGATCAGCAGCGTTTGCCCCAAAGGATGGGTATGCCAAGCCGTCCGCGACATAGGCTCAAACGTGACCACCATCGCGCGAAGCCGTCCAGGGTCTGGCACATTCGCGACCGGATCAAACCGCACCTGCCCGGTGAAATACTCTGGCGATGCCGCCGCCGATGCTCGCGTACCCGCGCGATGAATATCCATGTTAGCCTTCCGCCATTGCCGCTGTGATCGCTTGCCCGAATGCTGCAAAGAGCGGGCGCGAGACGCTATCGGCCGCCGCATTCCACTCAGGATGCCATTGTACCGCCATGGCAAAGCCCTGCGCGCCTTCGATATGGATTGCTTCCGCAGTGCCATCAGGCGCATGGCCTTCGACAATCACGCGCGGACCAGCGTCCTCAATTCCCTGCCCATGCAAGGAATTCACCATCACTTCATCAGCCCCAAAGATCTCCGCAAAGCGCCCGCCGGGCGTCAGCGCGATCGTGTGGCGCATCTCAAATTTCTCTTCCAGCGTGCCATCGGGTGGCATCCGGTGGTTCATCCGCCCCGGCAAATCGCGAATTTCCGGGTGGAGC
>CAZQMR010000427.1:0-1669 GCA_964594465.1 uncultured Rhodobacterales bacterium | reverse complement strand
TGACGGGGAAGGAGAGGGTGTGGAAGGGCACGTTGTCTTTGCCCATGAACTGGTAATAGGTGACGTCATCCGCACCCTTGTCTTCGCGCCACCAGCGCTGCCAGTCGTCATCCGACTTGCCATTGGCGTCGGCCCATTCGGCTGTCGCGGCGATGTATTCAACGGGTGCATCAAACCAGACATAGAAGACCTTGCCTTCCATGCCGGGCCACTCCTGATCGCCTTTTTTGACCGGTACGCCCCAGTTCAGATCGCGAGTGATGCCGCGATCTTGCAAACCGTCGCCATCGTTGAGCCATTTCTTGGCAATCGAGGTCGTCAGGATCGGCCAGTCTTCTTTGCTGTCGATCCACGCATTGAGCTGGTCGCGCATGTCGGATTGGCGCAAGTGGAGGTGCTTGGTTTCGCGCACTTCCAGATCGGTGGAGCCGGAAATGGCGGAGCGGGGGTTGATCAGATCGGTCGGGTTGAGCTGCATGGTGCAGTTCTCGCACTGATCGCCGCGGGCATCCTCGGAGCCGCAATTTGGGCAGGTGCCCTCAATATAACGGTCCGGCAGGAAGCGGCCATCGGCGTTGGAATACATCTGCTTTTCGACCACTTCGCGGATCAGGCCTGCCTTGTCGAGCTGGCCTGCGAAATGCTGGGTGAGCTTGTGATTGCGCTCAGATGACGAGCGGCCATAGTGATCAAAGGAGAGCTGAAAGCCATCCACCAACTCCTTTTGGACGCCCCACATCTCTTCGCAGAACTCCGCAACGGGCTTGCCAGCCTTTTCGGCGGCGATCTCAGCGGGGGTTCCGTGCTCGTCGGTGGCGCAGATGAACATCACCTCATTGCCCCGCGCGCGCATGTAACGGGCGAACACGTCTGCGGGCAATTGGCTGCCCACGAGATTGCCCAGATGCTTGATCCCATTGATATAGGGAATGGCGGAGGTGATGAGGATGCGTTTCATGGCTGTGCTCCATTGGTGGAGCTTGGGCTTTAGCCTATCGCGTGACGGTGCTCAATGATCTCTTCGCCTCAAGAGCTTACCCAATATGAACGATGTGCGCGGCGTGTAGGCGTAGGCGGTGCGCTCTGCCATGGTGGGGCGGGCCAGCATTCGGATTAGGCCGAAGGCGGCTAGGGCGAGGTGGGCTAGGGCGATCATTGCGAAAAGAGCTGAGGGGCCGTAGCTGTCGATCAGGGCGGAGGCGAGCAGGGGTGAGGCGATGGCGCCGACGCCGTAGAGGAACATGAGCGAGGCGGAAAGCTCGACGAAAAACTCCGGCTCGGCGAAGTCGTTGGCATGCGCGGCCGAGACGGAGAAGACGGGCATGGTGGCTGCGCCGAAAAGGAACGAGGCGAGGAATATGGTTGTTTGGTTGATGGTGCCGCCCCAGACCGTGCCGCCGCACACGATCACAGAGAGAATAGAGAGCGCGATCAGTACCCAGCGGCGGTCGAATTTATCCGCAAGCCAGCCTGCTGGGATTTGTGCGAGTGCGCCGCCGAGGATGCCTGCGGCAAGGAATGTCCCGATTTGGTCCGCACGCAGGCCGACATCTTGGCCGTAGATTGGCCCGACCATGCGGAAAGCGGGCATGGTGACGCCTGCAACGATGACGCCAGCAGCGCCAAGGGGCGATAGGCGCAGGGTTTTGAGTGGGCGCAAGCGTGGCGT
>CAZQMR010000426.1:0-1676 GCA_964594465.1 uncultured Rhodobacterales bacterium | reverse complement strand
GGCAGTGGGTGCTGAACCATCAAAGCAGGTGTAACTAGGTCTGCTAAGACGTTCATATCGTTGCGGTTCATCAATCCGATTGATGGAGCGATGAGCCGAATTCTATGGGAAACGTGTTTTGATAAGGAGAATCTGATGTCAATTGTATCTAATTCTACTGATCCGATGCTATCACAATCCGTGGTCCGTTCCGCGTAGGTCGATTTGAATAATCTGCAAATTTATGAATTTTCATATTTCCATAAAAATTGGTCACATTTGTTAGATTTCAAATTGTTGGACGATGAATGTTGGTCCGAAAAAGTAAAATGCTCCAAAATGAAACAATTCGCCAGTACATAATTCTAAAAAGAACCTCGTAGCTTCGATTTTCCTGAAATACTTCCGCCGGAGGCACTCAGAATCTAAATGCGCCCGTCATATGCGCCACGTTCGATTTCTGCAGCGATCAGGGTGAAGCTATCTGACTGCATCGCAGTATCCAACGCATCACGCAATTCGGAGCGGGATCTTACACGCATACCCGTTCCGCCGAAAGCCGATGCAATGGCCGCGAAATCATGACGGGCAAAATCTACGGCTTCGTTTTTGAGTTGGCGCTGGCGTTGTTTCATTTCAATGAGCGAAAGCGAGGCATCCACAAACACGACAAAGATAGGATTGCCGCCGAGTTCGGCTGCACTGGCGAGCTCACCCGCGCCCATCAAAAGCCCGGCATCGCCTACGAATCCTATGACTTGGCGTTCGGGTGCGGCGAGCTTTGCACCTATTGCCAGCGGCACGGCGCAGCCCATAGTGCAAAAGCCGGAGGATTGCAGCAGCGTATGCGGGTCTTCGCATTTCCACATTTGGGATAGCAAAATGCGGTGCGCGCCTGCATCTACGCTTGCGATTGCATTGCTTGGCAGCGCTGCATTGCATTCATCGACGACCACGCCTGGCCCCCATTTGGGTTCGGGGGCAAAGGCCGTTTGGAGGGCTGATTTTGCCTGTGCGATCTCGCCACCTTCCCAAGTTTGGTTCGGCGTTATGCCATCTGCGAGCGCGGCCAAGGTTGGTGCGATGCTGCTTACGAAACTGAGGGTGGCGTGGTGCATGTAGTGGTCATTTGGCACGGCGGTGATGTCGATAACGTTTTGCGTGGACGCATCCCAGACGTCTTGCCAGCCCGGGCGCATCTCGACCGGGTCATAGCCGACGCAAATCACCAGATCCGCGGATTGAACAAAGGGCAAAAGGGTTCGGTCTGCCAATGGCGACAGACCCGCGCCACCAAGAGCCAGCGGGTGACTTTCAGGCAGCACGCCTTTGGCTTTGTAAGTGGTGATGAGCGGGATTTGGTAGGTTTGGCAGAAGGTGGCGACCTCGCGTGCGGCGTCCTCCGCGAGGATATCTAGACCTGCGATCATGACCGGACGTTTGGCGGTTTTGAGCCATGTGCGTGCCGCCTCTAGGTCGGGGCCTTGGGCTGGCTGAATTGGGCTTGGGGCTTTACAGCGGGTTTGTGCCGCTGGCACGATTGTATCGGCGACGCTGATGGGTAGGTCGATATGGACCGGGCCTGCGCGGCCCGCTTGAGCCAAGGTTACCGCCTTGTCGATCATGACATCTGCAGCGCCTGCATTCAGGGTTACGCTGGCTTTGGTGATGGGGGCGAAAATGGCGCTTTGATCGAC
>CAZQMR010000425.1:0-1721 GCA_964594465.1 uncultured Rhodobacterales bacterium | reverse complement strand
GGCGTGTTCGGCATCAAAGCCGCCGCCAAGCACTATTTCGGCGTCACTCCTGCCCAGCTCACCGGTACCCAAGCGGCGCGTCTCGCCGCCGTGCTGCCCAATCCCAAGAACCGCTCCGCCTCAAAACCATCCGCCTCCCAAAAGAAGCGGGCCAATTCCATTCTCTCGGGTGCAAACACCATCAAGGCCGATGGTCGCGCCGCTTGTTTTGCGCCTGAGCCTTGAACAAGTGCCGCCACTGGGCCATTAGAGACCCAAGGTTATTCTTTTAAAAACGGGTTCGCCCATGCGTCGTCTCTACCATCTGCCGCTCTCGCCCTATTGCCGCAAGGTGCGCCTCGTTCTTGCGGAAAAAAAGATCGAGATTGATCTGGTCGAGGAAGCCCCCTGGGAGCAACGCGCTGACTTTTTGCGCCTCAACCCGGCTGGCAAAGTCCCCGTGCTGCGCTTTGAGATGCTAACCTTGAGCGAAAGCGGCGCGATTGTTGAATACCTCGAAGAGATGTACCCAACCCCGCCCTTGATGCCAAAACCAGCCGAAGAGCGTGCAGAGGTGCGCCGCTTGTGCGGTTGGTTCGATGACAAGTTCCACACCGATGTTACCTCCAAGCTCCTCCATGAGCGGGTCACCAAAAAACTGATGAAGCAGGGCTATCCCGACAGCACCGCGATCAAAGACGGTGCCAAGGCGATGCGTTTTCACATCGATTACATGGGCTGGCTGTTGGACAATCGCCGTTGGCTCGCGGGCGACGCCATGTCGCTCGCAGATTTCACCGCCGCCGCGCAGCTCTCTTGCCTCGATTACACCTCCGATGTGGATTGGGATCGCCAGCCTGCCGTCAAGGATTGGTACGCCAAGATCAAATCGCGGCCCGCTTTCCGCTCGCTCCTTGCGGATCAGGTTCCGGGTCTGCGGCCCCCCGATCACTACGCCGATCTGGATTTCTAAGCCATGCAGGCGCTCGCCGCGCAGATCAAAGCTCAAGCCCTTGCTGAGGGCTTTACGACCGCTGGCATTTGCGCCCCCGATGCGATCCCGCAAGCTCCAGAGCGCTTGGATGCTTGGCTTGCTAAGGGCCATCACGCCAGCATGGCATGGATGGAGGAGCGCAAGGCATGGCGCGCCAATCCCGCCGCCCTTTGGCCCGAAGCCCGCGCGATCCTGATGCTCACCATGAGCTACGCGCCTGAGCATGACCCAACCGACGTCCTAAATCAGCCCGGCAAAGGCGCAATCTCGGTCTATGCCCAAAACCGCGACTATCACGACGTGATCAAAAAGCGCCTCAAAAAACTCGGCCGCTGGATGATCGAAACCGCAGGCGGCGAGATCAAAGACTTTGTTGACACCGCCCCCGTCATGGAAAAACCGCTCGCCCAAGCCGCTGGCCTCGGCTGGCAGGGCAAGCATTCCAACCTGGTGAGCCGCGACACCGGCAACTGGTTCTTCATCGGCGCCATCTTCACCACGCTCGACCTCCCAACCGACGCCCCCGAGCAAGACCATTGCGGCAGCTGCCGCGCCTGCCTCGACATCTGTCCAACGGATGCCTTCCCCGCACCCTACCAGCTCGACGCGCGGCGCTGCATTTCCTACCTCACAATCGAGCATAAAGGCCCTGTCGCCCCCGAACTGCGCCCCAAGCTTGGCAACCACATCTACGGCTGCGACGATTGCCTCGCGGCCTGCCCGTGGAACAAATTCGCCAAAGCCGGAC
>CAZQMR010000424.1:0-1725 GCA_964594465.1 uncultured Rhodobacterales bacterium | reverse complement strand
AAATGGTGTGTAGTTTTCGCAGCCATCGCCGCCGGTGTTGCAGGCAATGGCCCAGCCGTTGTTTTCCTTCGCCAAGGCCCAAAAGCCATCCTCGAACATGGCAAATTCGGCTTCTAGTTTGGCCTTTTCCTCATCAGAGAAGCTGTTCCATTTGTCGAGATTGATGAAATGGGCGTTCACCGACCACGAAATGCCGAGCGGCAAGAAATGGGTCGTGACTTCGGGCCAGTTGCCGGTGTTGCCGGATGTGGGCGAGGTGATGGCGCAATCTACGACACCCCGTTGCAGCGCCGGGTAGACTTCCTTGAAGCTCATTGTGACGGGTGTGGCGCCCAAAGCCTCGATCAGGGTGGACATGGACGAGGTGTAGGAGCGGACCTTCAGACCTTCGAAATCATCGAGGCTCGAAATCTCGGCATTGCAGTAAAAGACCTGCGGCCCGTAGGGCCAGACGGCGAGGGGCTTGGCGTTGAACTTTTCTGCCACGCGCTTTTCCAGCTCTGGCATGAACGCGTCGATGGCGTCCTCTAGCTGTTCCATCGAGGTGGAGACGCCGATCAGGTCAATGCCTTCAAGAAACGCATCATCGCGGGCTGCTGCGCCGACGGTGCTTTGCACGATGTCAAAGGCGCCTGTGCGGACCATGCGCAATGTGTCCTGCATATCGACACCCACCACATCGAGCGGGTTGAAATTGATCGCAAGATCAATGCCCGTCTTGCCGGGGAGTGCGGCATAGAATTCCTGCTCCAGCTTGGTGTGGAACTTATGGGTTGAGACGAGGCCGGTGGCCCGGATTGGTGTCTCTGCCAGAGCAGGCAACGCTGTGAACGCCGCCGCAGCGGCCAAGAGGATCGATTTCATGAGATAGCTCCTTGTTGGTTTGGAAATTGAGTGGCGAAGTAGCGGGCGATATCGATACGTTTGGCCCGCCAGATCTGACCGTCGAGCGCGGCCAAATGCTCCAGGATTTGGGTCACCGCCCGAAACCGTGCCGGGCGTCCGGTGATCCGCAGATGAAAGCCGATAGAGAGTGTTGAGGACGCGCCATTCGCCGCTTCCTGCAGAAGCTGGTCCAGCGCGTCGCGCACGTAGTCCACCATCTCATTGGCGCGGGCAAAGCCGTTGGGATGGAAGAACTTCATGTCGTTCGTGTCGAGGTTGTAGGGCACCACCATCAGCCCTGTTGGATCGGGGTAGGGCAGGTCGTCATCGAAGGCGTTGGAGGTGTAGGTGTATCCCAGCTCAGAGAGCAGATCGCGCGTCCAAGGGCTTTCAGCGCCGCGACAAAAGAAGCCTGTTGGACGCTGGCCCGTGGCGCTCTCGATCGCGGTGGTTGCCCGCGCGAGATCTTCCCGCTCGCTCTGGGCATCGGGATAGTCGGCATGGGCCCGCCAGAGCCATCCGTGACACGCGGCTTCATGGCCTTGGTCCACGACGGCCTTTGCCAGCGTTGGCACCCGCTCGACGGCGCGGCCGCACATGAAGAAGGTTGCCGGGGTTTTGGTGTGGTCCAGCGCGTCCAGAAACCGCCACAAGCCGCGGCGCATCCCATAGGCAAAGATCTGTTCCTGCCCTTGATCGCGCACGCCCTCAGGGACCACGCTCAGCACTTCGCCGACACGCTCGGATATCGGATCACCGTCGCCCACTTGCTGCTCTGCGCCTTCTTCAAAATTCACCACGACGGAAACGGCGACCCGAGCCCCGTTGGGCCAGGTGATC
>CAZQMR010000423.1:0-1727 GCA_964594465.1 uncultured Rhodobacterales bacterium | reverse complement strand
CGATATTCGCTCTCCACACGGCTGCGGCTTGCGGGCAAGCTGCTGGCAGTTTGATCAGTCATGACTGTCTCCCTTCAGTGTTTTTGGTTCTTTTGTCTTGCTCGGCGCAAGCGCCTCAACCGTTTCAAGCGCCACACGTGCCGCTCCGGTTTCAAGCGCGCTGCGTTCCGCCGCATCGCGCAAATTCTTAGCCGCAGAAATCCGCGTCAGCACAGGATGCTCGGCCACAATGCGATCAAGGGCTGCCTGCGCGTCCGCATCCCACGGCAAATCTTTACGCAGCGTTGTTGGGGTGGCGGCTGCATCATCCATTTCGCTGCCAAGCGGCAGAATATGGAAAAGTGCGTCAAACAGGCTGTTGCAAACTTCCTGCAGTAGATAGGTCGCGCCCGCATATCCCATAAACGGCGTTCCCGTGGCCCGCCGGATAGCAGCACCCGGAAAGCTCGCCGCAATAAAGGCGGGCTTTGGCCCATGCCCCCCGCTCATTTCGGCGAGATACATCTTTTCGTTAATCGATCCGAGCACGACCAAGGGCCGCTTTTCGTGCATCTGCGCGCGCACATCGTCATTGTCAGTCTTCTTGCCTGCAATCCGCGAAGTCGCAAATGCACAAGGCAGCCCGAGATCGTTTTCAAGATAGTTCTGAATGCCACGCGTATAGGTCTCATTGGCGACAATCGCGAAGCTCGCCGTGGCAAAGAAATCCTGCGTCACGGAGCGCCACAAATCCCAAACAGGCTTCAGCGTCGAATGCTTCTCGCGCTCAATAAATGGCTCCGGATCAAGCTCCAGCATTTCACCGAGCTTTCGCAGAAACGCGGTCGTGCTTTCAATGCCAATCGGCGCCTGCAGGTAGGGCTTGTTCAACGCCTCCGCCAAACCGCGCCCGAATTCGCGATACATCACGATATTTGCGTCTGCGTTCACCAGATTGCGCATCTCAGCCACATGCGCACCCAGCGGCAGCACCATATTGACCTCAGCGCCAATGCCCACAACCAGACGCCGGATTTCCGCCAGATCAGAGGGCATATTAAACGTGCCATACATCGGCCCCAGAATATTCACCCGTGGCTTGGAACCCTCTTCGCGCGGTTTCTCCTTGGGCATCCGCCCGCTTGTCATGCCAAATTCGGTGAAAAGCCAGGTCATCGCGCGATCAGCAGCTTCCCATTGATCTTCATCAATGGTGCGCGGCAAAAAACGCTGGATATTGGTGCCCATGGGCGTCACGCCACCTCCGATCATCTCGGCAATCGAGCCTGTCACCACCACTGCAGGCAGTGCCGGGTCCATCGTCTTCCAGGCGCGCTTCATCGCACCTTCCGTGCCATCGCGCCCCAGCTCTTCTTCGCCAAGACCAGTGACGACAATTGGCAATTCATGGGGTGGCAGCGCGTCGGTATAATGCAACACAGAGGTCACCGGCAGGTTTTCACAGCCCACTGGCCCGTCAATCACAACCTGCAAGCCCTTGCAGGCACAGAATGCATATACTGCACCCCAATAGCCCCCGGCCCGATCATGATCCTGTACCAGCATCAGATCATCTCCGCCGCTTTGGCCGCGCGGGCCTTTTTCTCTAGCTTCTTGCGGTTCACTTCGCGGAATTTGGGCTGAAGGTTCGGAGACCCCTCCCAAACGCCAGCCGTGTCGCCGCTGCCCACACCCTCAAAGAAGGACTTCATATGGGTCATGCGATCCTTGTTGCCCATGGCCGCCAT
>CAZQMR010000422.1:0-1734 GCA_964594465.1 uncultured Rhodobacterales bacterium | reverse complement strand
GGGCCGGGCAGGCGCTAGACCGGCGCCTTCGGCTTGTTCCGGTCTGGATTAGCGGCAAGTTAAAACTCGCTCGATTTGCAGAATTTTCCAACGACATGAAGGCGGACCTTGCCATCCCCCACCCCCACCTTAAACTCAAACCGACCCCAACCAAAGAAACCCACCCCCATGTACGACCCCAAAGGCAACAGCAAAGAGAAAACCGCCGAACTTGTTACCTTTACCGAACAAGCCCCACCCGAGCACCTACGCACAGTCGTCCACCGCTTCCTCTCCCTCAAAACCGACCAGCCGCTGCCCAACGACTACCGCTTCCACGCACTCCCCGACGCCTGCACCTACATCGTCCTAGACCAGCGAAACCCCAAAATCGCAGGCATCACCAAACTGCGCGCCTCCTCCGAAGAGCTCAACCTCGGCAAAACCTTCCACTACATCAACATCCGCTTTCTGCCGGGCGTCTGGCAACGCGACCAGATCGAGCCCGACCACGGCATGATCAACTCAGCCTACAGTGGCGACCTCCCCCTCATCGCCACCAACACCTCCCTCAAAGGCAAAAGCCTAGAACAAGCCCAACCGCACCTCATCACCCTTGTCGAGCACCTGATCGCCACCAACCTGCTCGTCCCAAACCCCGTCACCGAGAAAATCTTCAGCAATCTCGACGATATCCACACCGTCGCCGACATGGCCGAGCTCTCCGAAAAATCCCCCCGCCAACTTCAACGCATCCTCAAACACACAACCGGCCTCGCCCCCCACGACTTCCTCAAAGTCCTGCGTCTCCAGCAAGCGCTCAGCGGCGAGCCGTCCCTGTCTTATGCAGACCAATCCCATTTCATCCACTCGTTTCGCAAGGCAACCGGCTACACGCCCGGAAAATACGCTCAAAAATTCGATGTCTGAAATCTACAATACAGGTGCCGCACCCCTTGGTAATTCTTCTCCATAACCACGTCACAAGGAGAAGATTATGACACAGATGAACGCAGTCGGATGGTTCGACATTTTCGTGGATGACCTCAGCCGCGCAGTCGCCTTTTATGAGGCCGTACTGGGCGCAAAGCTCGAAGAAATGGGCGACCCAACAGGCGAATCCCAGATGATGAGCTTCCCCGCCGAGATGAGCGCCTATGGCGCCGGCGGCGCCCTCACCAAAGCCCCTCACGGCTCGCCGGGCGTCGGTGGTACAATCGTCTACTTCATGGCCGAGGATTGCGCCGTGAACGAGGCCCGCGTCGCCGCCGCAGGGGGGCAGGTCATCCGCCCCAAATTTTCCATCGGCGAGTTTGGCTTTGTCACTTTGTGCATGGACAGCGAGGGCAACATGTTTGGCCTCAACTCTATGCAATAACTTCATTCCACAAAACAATGGCGCTGCGGGCAAATGGCACCAATTGCCCGCAGCGCCCAATACACAGAGTTTGCTCCAAAATCGATTTGTGATACTGTCTCAGCATTAGTTCAGAACAACATATTTTTTAAACCCGGTGGGCCGCATTAAACCATTGGATGAATATTACATGACAGTTCCACCTCCTTCGCCCGTTCGCCCTCTTCCCAGCATGCCCGGCAAAGGCCCGCCGTGGTTTTCGGTGGCTGAGTATCAGATGCGGCTTTGGGATAATGGAATGGCGGGGGCCACTGCCGCGCAAAGAGAGGATTTTGAAACGCACGTGAACTGGGACGAAGCCTATTTCGCAGCTGTTCCGCAATTTGGGGGCAGCGTTC
>CAZQMR010000421.1:0-1738 GCA_964594465.1 uncultured Rhodobacterales bacterium | reverse complement strand
TTGCGGCGTTTGGTGAGTTGGTAGCCTGCGAACAAGAGTGCGGCGGCGATGCCGGGCACGATCAGGCCGTAAAAGTAGAGTGTGGTGAGGCCGGTGAGCGTGAGGGCGATCCAGCCGATCACTTGGGCCATCATCAGGTTGAGGCGCTTGAACGGGTCCGCGTCCGGGTCATTGAGTTCGGCATGTGACACAGCGATGCTGGCGGTCCCCAGAAGGGCCGCGCTCGCATAGGCAAACTGGGTCACGTTGGGGATCATGTCAGCGGGTGCCCCGGCATCATGTCATAGGGATGCGCCCAGTTTGGGAGTTCGGCCATGCGGCCTTTCCAAGCTTGAATGGCGGGGAATTGGGCGAAATCGATTGGGATTTCGTCCTCGTAATACATGTAGCCGATGCAAGAGAAATCCGCGATTGTGGGGGTGCCGCCAACGATCCAGTCGCGCTTTGTGAGCCGGTTTTCTAGCACGTGGCAGGCGGCTTTGGCGCGGCCGATCAGGAAGTTGGTGACGTCTGGGTTGCGTTTGTCCTCGGGCAGGAAATTGGCCATGAAGCGGCCAGTGGCGAGGTTGGCGGTGAGTTTGTGGTTGTCCCAGAGCAGCCAGCGCAGGATTTCACGGCGGTCCCGGTCGGTCTTGGGAGCATACTGCCCGGTAGCTTCTGTGAGGTAGTCGAGGATGACACCCGATTGGCTGAGGGTTTCGCTCCCGTGTTCAAGCACCGGGACTTCGGCCATTTCGTTTTGCTTGGTGAAGGTGTCGGCGCGGTGCCCGCCTTTGAAGAAATCGACAAAGAGGGCTTCCCAGTCGGCGCCGGTGGTGGTGAGGTAGAGGGCGACTTTATAGGCGTTGCCCGATTGTGCGAAGCAGTGGAGTTTGTACTCGGCCATGAGGGGATCCTTTGGGGCTTAGAGGGAGCGGGAGATCAGTTCTTTCATGATCTCGTTGGTGCCGCCATAGATGCGCTGGACGCGGGCGTCGGTCCACATCTCAGCAATGGGGTATTCCATCATGAAGCCGTAGCCGCCATGGAGTTGCAGGCATTCATCAAGCACTTTGCCTTGCAGATCAGTGGTCCAGTATTTGGCCATGGCAGCCGTTTCCACGGTGAGTTCGCCGCGCATGTGCTTTTCGATGCACTTGTCCAAGAAAGCGCGGGCGGCGATGGTGTTGGTTTTGCATTCCGCCAGTTTGAATTTGGTGTTTTGGAACTGCATGATGGGCCCGCCAAAGGCTTCGCGCTCTTTGCAATAGGCGATGGTTTGCTCAACCGCGCCTTCCATAGCGCCCACCGCGTTGCAGGCGATGGTGAGGCGTTCTTGGGGGAGCTGTTCCATCATTTGGTAAAAGCCTTGGCCCTCTTCTGAACCGAGCAGATTTTCGGGGGGGATTTCCACATTGTCGAAAAAGAGCTCGGAGGTGTCGCCTGCTTTCATGCCGATTTTATCAAGATTGCGGCCGCGCTTAAAACCTTCGGCCCCTTCGGTTTCCAGCACGATCAGCGAGACGCCTTTGGCTTTGGAGCTGGGATCGGTTTTGGCGGCGACGACGATGAGATTGGCGTGCTGGCCGTTGGTGATGAAGGTTTTGGAGCCGGTGAGGCGGTAGGAATTGCCGTCTTTGATGGCGCGGGTTTTGAGGTTTTGCACGTCGGAGCCGCCTGATGGCTCGGTCATGGCGAGTGCGCCAATGAGTTCACCGGTGGCCATTTTGGGCAGCCAGCGTTTCTTTTGGTCTTCGGT
>CAZQMR010000420.1:0-1746 GCA_964594465.1 uncultured Rhodobacterales bacterium | reverse complement strand
TGCGATCACTGGTTGTTGCCGGACCAGAAGGCCTAAGCGCAGGCGACATCGCCACCGCGGTAGACGCAAGCGCCTCACGCGCGTCTTTTCATCTGGCAGCCCTCACCGAAGCCGGGATCATCCGCCGCCAAAGGCAGTCGCGCAGCCAACGCTACAGCATCAACTTCACCCGCATCGGTGCGCTGATCACCTTCCTCATGCGTGATTGCTGCAAAAACAGTGCAGAGCTGCAAAGCTGCTGCCCTTAAACCGCTGATTAGAGGACAATGCGAATACGTGATGCAGGCTTTTTGCGTGGTGCTTTAGTAAGAATATTCCGCGTAAATCCGGCTCAGATCCCCGCCCCATTCGCCATTGTACTTCGCCAACAGCTCCTCTGATGGGCTCTCGCCACGCTCCACAATCTCATGCAGCGCATTGAGAAAATGGGTCTCATCGGGCACCAATCCACCCGCCCCCGGCTTGGCCCGCGCCTTCAGTCCAGCATGAGAAATCTCCAACACACGACGCGCCAGCTCCTGCATACTTTGCCCGCGAATGCTCGCTTCAAATCCACGCAAGCCCGCATCCACACGCAACTGATCCCGCTCCTCAGCGCTCCAGTCCTTGCACAGATCCCAAGCCGCATCCAAAGCCGCCTGATCATACAAAAGCCCAACCCAAAACGCAGGCAACGCACAAAGCCGCCGCCACGGCCCCCCATCGGCACCGCGCATCTCCATAAACTTCTTGATCCGCGCCTCAGGGAACACCGTCGTCAGATGATCCGCCCAATCGCTCAGCGTCGGCGTTTCCCCCGGCAATGCGGGCAGCTCGCCCTTCAGGAAATCGCGGAACGACATGCCCAGCGCGTTGATATATTCCCCATCGCGGTAAACAAAATACATCGGCACATCCAGCACCCACTGCACCCATGCCTCAAAGCCAAACCCATCCTCAAACACGAACGGCAGCATGCCCGTGCGATCGGCGTCCAAGTTTTGCCAGATATGCGCGCGATAGCTCTGAAATCCGTTCGGCTTGCCCTCAGTAAAGGGCGAGCAGGCAAACAGCGCCGTGGCGACAGGTTGCAACGCCAGTGAGACCCGCAGCTTTTGCACCATATCCGCTTCGCTCGCGAAATCGAGATTGACCTGAACCGTGCAGGTCCGCCGCATCATCGAGGTGCCAAGCGTGCCGACCTTCTGCATATAGCCGTCCATCAGCTTGTAGCGGCCCTTGGGCATCAGATCCATGTCCTCGTGGGTCCATTCCGGTGCCGATCCCAGCCCGAGGAACCCCGCGCCAATCTTATCCGCTATCTCCTTGACCTCGCGCAGATGCACATTCACCTCGTCGCAGGTCTCGTGAATGGTCTCAAGCGGCGCGCCCGACAGCTCTAACTGCCCCCCCGGCTCAAGCGAGATATTGGCACCCTCTTTCGTGAGCCCAATCAGCTTGCCGCCCTCTTCCAGCGGATCCCAATGGAACGTGTCCCGCAAACCTTCAAGCAGAACCCGGATCGAGCGGTCACCCTCATAAGGCAGCGGCTTATGCGTCTCTAAACAATAGCCAAACTTCTCATGCTCTGTGCCAATGCGCCAATCTTCCTTGGGCTTGCAGCCATCGGCCAAATACTCAGCCAGTTGGTCATGATGCTCGATGGGGCCACCACCGGACTGTGGGATAGACATGAAAAGCGTCTCCTGCAGGTTGGGCTTTGGTTTAGACTAGTGAGATGGGGCCACGTCAAGCAACAAACCACCC
>CAZQMR010000419.1:0-1774 GCA_964594465.1 uncultured Rhodobacterales bacterium | reverse complement strand
CCCTTGGCCGCACGCCCCTCAGCATGAACCGAAGACGGATTGCCAACCACATCCATCGCCGCAATCATCGCTGCACGGGCCTCATCTCGCAAAGGCGCCGTCGCATTCCAATCAAGATACACTCGATCAGACATGCCGCCCCCACATCACTTTCTGAAAATATCCCCGCCGGAGGCATGCACCGCTCATCCCTCGTCCACCATCTCAATGAAAGCGGGAACCGCCGGACAGGGTGCTATCTGATTTTCGGTAATGTCACTTAGTCGAGTCTGATGCAAAAACACATAAACATGCGCTGACAAACTCTCCCACAAGCGATTGGTCAGCGATTGCGCCTTGGTTCCACGCGGCATGCCAGAGGCCCCCGCACCGGATTTGGTCGCATCCATGCCCTCGTCCACGGCCTCAAGCACATCAATCAAGCGGATCTCATCCACGGGCTTGGCCAAGCGATACCCGCCACCGGGGCCACGCATGCTTTCGACCAATCCCGCCCGGCGCAGCTTCACAAAAAGCTGCTCCAAATAGGCCAAAGAGATGCCCTGACGCTCGGAAATCTCGGAAAGGGACATCAGTGCCGGGGCCTCAGCAATCGCAAGATCGGCCAGTGCGATCATTGCATAGCGTCCTTTTGTGCTGAGTTTCATAGCATTTAGCCCTTAAAGTCATTGACGCCCCGCTTACCAAACATTAACTCACGTCATCCGAGCGATGGGGGCTTTGCGCCTTTAGTTTAGAATCTTTCTAAGGAACCTGATCCTTTTCGTCAAGATCAGGTGACCTGCAAAAACGAGGAAGCGAGTGATATATGCCTGAGGTGATTTTCCCCGGACCAGAAGGACGCCTCGAAGGCCGCTACCATCCTCAAAAGCACAAAGACGCGCCCATTGCGATCATTCTGCACCCGCATCCGCAATTTGGCGGGACGATGAACAACAAAGTCGTCTACAATCTGCATTACGCCTTCTACAATATGGGCTTCTCCTGCCTGCGGTTCAATTTCCGCGGTGTTGGCCGCTCGCAGGGCGAATATGATCAAGGTGTGGGCGAGTTGTCAGATGCCGCTGCCGCGCTCGATTACCTCCAAACGCTCAATCCAAACGCCCGCTTCTGCTGGGTCGCTGGGTTCTCGTTTGGCGCATGGATCGGCATGCAGCTCTTGATGCGCCGCCCGGAAATCGCGGGTTTCGTGTCCGTAGCTCCACCCGCGAACATGTACGACTTCTCATTCCTCGCACCCTGCCCATCCTCTGGTCTGATCATCAATGGCGACGGTGACCGGGTTGTGCCGCCAAGCGACATCGAAAACCTTGCCGAAAAGCTCCAGCAGCAAAAAGGGATCGAAGTGACACATCAAGTCGTTCCCGGCGCTGGCCATTTCTTTGATCCTGGCATGGAAGAGATGATTGGTGGTGTTGATTCCTATGTCAGACGCCGGATGACCGAAAACACCCGCTGATCCGCCCGCCAGATACCGGCACACGGCAACCTGTCGTGGTCGGTGACGAGGTCGGCAATCCGCGCAGCACCCGCACCGCCAAATAGGCAAAGGCCTGCGCTTCCAGCATATCCCCATCAAAACCAATCGCCTCCACCGGGCGCACCGGCACATTTGTGGCCGCTTCGATGCCTGCGATCATAGTCTTGTTGTGCCGCCCACCACCGCAGGTGAAAATCTGTGCGACAGGTTCGGGAAACCAGCGCGCGGCCAAATTGACAGATTGCGCTGAAAACGCCGTAAGGGTTGCGGCGCCGTCTTCTGTTGAGAGCGGCT
>CAZQMR010000418.1:0-1803 GCA_964594465.1 uncultured Rhodobacterales bacterium | reverse complement strand
ATGCCAGATCGTACTGATAGCCAAGCACGTCGAGCGGATCGCCCTCAAGTGCTGCCATCCCACCTTGCGGCATCGAGAACGGGTTGTGCTCAAAGTCGATGCGCCCGGTTTCTTCATCACGCTCATAAATCGGGAAATCGACGATCCACGCGAAGGCAAAGCGATCCGTCTCGCTCAGCCCCAGCTCCTCGCCAATCACAACCCGCGCCTTGCCCGCCACCGTCTCAAAATCCTTCGGCTTGCCGCCCAAGAAGAACGCCGCATCGCCCACACCGAGCCCAAGCTGCTGACGAATAGCCTCCGTGCGCTCTGGCCCAATATTCTTGGCCAGTGGCCCGGCAGCTTCCATACCCTCACCCTGATCGCGCCAGAAGATATACCCCATCCCGGGCAGCCCTTCCTTCTGCGCAAACGAATTCATGCGATCACAGAACTTCCGCCCACCACCACCGGGCGCAGGAATTGCCCGCACCTCAGTGCCGTCCTGCTCCAAAAGCGAAGCAAAAATCTTGAACCCAGACCCCGCAAAGTGCTCGCTCACAACCTGCATCTTGATCGGGTTGCGCAGATCCGGCTTGTCCGTGCCATACCAAAGCGCTGCATCCCGGTAGCTGATCTGCGGCCACTCAGCGTCAACCTTGCGCCCGCCGCCAAACTCCTCAAACGCGCCCTGCAGCACCGGCTGGATCGTATCAAACACGTCCTGCTGGTTCACAAAGCTCATCTCAAGATCGAGCTGGTAGAAATCCGTCGGCGAGCGATCCGCCCGCGGGTCTTCATCGCGGAAACACGGCGCGATCTGGAAATATTTGTCAAAGCCAGACACCATGATCAGCTGCTTGAACTGCTGCGGAGCTTGCGGAAGCGCGTAAAATTTGCCCGGCTGCTGGCGAGACGGCACCAAGAAATCCCGCGCACCCTCAGGCGAAGACGCCGTGATAATCGGCGTCTGAAACTCGGTGAAATCCTGATCCCACATCCGCTGGCGAATGCTCTGCACCACCTTTGAGCGCAGCATGATGTTATTGTGCAGCTTTTCGCGGCGCAGGTCGAGATAGCGATGCGCCAGCCGCGTTTCCTCGGGGTATTCCTGATCACCAAAAACCGGCAGCGGCAGCTCAGCGCTCTCGCCCAGCACCTCCAGCTCGCGCACAAACACCTCAATTTCGCCCGTTGGCAGCTTGGGGTTCACCAGCTCAGGATCACGCGCTTTGACCTCACCATCAATGCGAATGCACCACTCCGAGCGCACCTTCTCCACGTCTTTAAACGCCGCACTATCCGGGTCCGCGAGCACCTGTGTCACACCATAATGGTCGCGCAAATCAATGAACAAAATCCCACCGTGATCGCGCACGCGGTGTACCCAGCCAGACAAACGAATGGTTTGGCCAACATTCTCAGCGGTAAGGTCGGCGCATGTGTGGCTGCGGTAAGCGTGCATCGGAGGTCTCCGGGTGGTTGATTTTCAGCGTCGCGCCGATAGAAACCGGGCAGGGCCGGTTGTCAATGATGTTGTGGGCATACCAAGCCGTCTTCGCGGGAGCTTGTGCCCTATAAGTTTGACAATATTGTGCCGCCACAAGCGCATAACGAGTTTTGCTGGCATTCAACCATAGTCCTAACCCAAGCCGGTCAAGCGCCTGGCCGGGGGATGGCGATCCAAACCTAAGAGCAAATCACTTTATCCATCAAACTCCGAAAAAAGCCCCAGCGTCATCCCAACTTCAGCCAAGCGCCAGCCCGCTGGGCCGGGCAGGCGCTAGACCGGCGCCTTCGGCTTGTTCCGGTCTGGATTAGCGG
>CAZQMR010000417.1:0-1815 GCA_964594465.1 uncultured Rhodobacterales bacterium | reverse complement strand
GTGCCCGCATCCCAGGGCACCCCGATCAGGCCCATTTCCACGTCATTTAGCCGCGCATGGTCGAAATCCACCACAGGGAGCCGCATGAATGAGGGCACACCGGCAAAGCGCGGGAGGTCGAAACCGGATACGGGTTGAAAAAAGGGATCAGACATGGGCACTCTCCGTTAAGAATTTATCAAAACCTGCCAGCAGAAAGAGGCCAAGTCCATGACCAAAACCATCGTAATCACCGGGGCTGGCTCTGGCGTGGGCCGTGCCACCACTGCAATCTTCCTCAAGGAGGGCTGGAATGTCGCCCTGATCGGCCGCCGCCTTGACGCGCTGGAGGAAACCGCGAACGGCCACGCCAATGCCGCATGCTATTCCGCTGACATTTCTGACCCGGCCGAGGTCGACAAAACCTTCGCCGCAATCGTGGATCGTTTCGGCCGCATCGACGCGCTATTCAATAACGCAGGCCGCGGCTCGGCTGAGGCCACACCAGACAAAACCGACGTGCAAGACTGGCTCGATGTAGTCGCCGTCAACCTCACCGGCAGTTTCTTGTGCGCCCGCGCCGCCTTCGCGCAAATGCGCGCCCAATCCCCTCAAGGCGGACGCATCATCAACAACGGCTCTATTTCAGCCGACCGCCCTCGCCCCGGCTCGATCCCTTACACCTCGACTAAGCACGCGATCACCGGCCTCACCAAAACCCTCTCGCTGGATGGCCGCCCCTTTGATATTGCCTGCGGTCAGATCGACATCGGCAACGCGCTCACACCGCTGGCCGAGCGCATGACCAAAGGCGTCACCCAAGCCAATGGCACTACTGCCACCGAGGATATGATGGATGTGGATCACGTGGGCGAGGCTGTGCTGCACATGGCCAATCTGCCGCTCGCGACCAACGTGCAAACCATGACCATCATGGCCACCAAAATGCCCTTCATCGGTCGCGGCTAAACATATGCGCCGCGCTCTCCTCGCCCTCACCGCCAGTGCGTTCCTCTCGGCTTGTGCCACGCAAAACACCAGCACCCCCAACGAGCTTTACCCCTATCAGGCAGGCTCCATGGGCAATCCAAACGCCAAGGCCACTGTCCTAACCGGCGTCGCTGTCGTGCTGTTAACAGCCGCCCTCGTCCACAGCATACGGGACAAATAGATGTCAGACTGGTCTAAAGGCGCCGCCTTCATCGAAGGCGGCATTTGCCCCATCCAAGACGCGAAAATCAGCGTCATGGACTGGGGGCTGACCCATTCAGACATCACCTATGACGTTGTGCCGGTGATTGAGGGCGGCTTCTTCCGCCTGCCAGATTACCTCACCCGGTTCGAGGCATCCCTTGAAGCCCTGTTCCTCGACATCCCCGAAAGCCCTGAAGATATCCGCGCCATTCTGCACCAAATGGTCGCCAAAACCGGCCTGCAGGACAGCTATTGCGCCATGGTCGCCTCGCGCGGCGTTCCGCTCATCCCCGGCTCTCGTGACCCGCGCGAATGCGGCAATCACTTCTTTGCATGGGCGGTGCCCTACATCCACGTCGTCAAACCCGACGTGATCGCACGCGGCGCCAAGCTCTGGATCGCCAAAGACACCCGCCGCATCCCAGAGGATAGCGTCAATCCCCGTGCCAAGAACTACCATTGGGGCGATTTCACCCAAGGCATCTTTGAGGCCAAACGCGCCGGCTACGATAATGTCGCCCTGCTCGATCACGACGGCAATGTCACCGAAGGTCCCGGCTTTAACGTCTTCGCGGTCACCGGCAACACGCTGGCCACCTCTGATCACAGCGTGCTGCACGGCATCTCCCGCAAAACCGTGCT
>CAZQMR010000416.1:0-1818 GCA_964594465.1 uncultured Rhodobacterales bacterium | reverse complement strand
GCATCATCGCCGATTAGATGCCGCGCATTGGCCCAGTGATTGGCCAGCGAATAGGGGCAATCATTCAGGATCGACACATAAGAACTCACCGTTTCTTGCAACCACATCGCCACCGTGTTGCTATCGTCATGCAACGCCGC
Organism: uncultured Rhodobacterales bacterium; assembly: GCA_964594465.1. Taxonomy (GTDB): domain Bacteria; phylum Pseudomonadota; class Alphaproteobacteria; order Rhodobacterales; family Rhodobacteraceae; genus CAZQMR01. The sequence goes on along the minus strand of CAZQMR010000416.1, from coordinate 1,678 downwards.
CCGGTAAAGCGTCACATGCCCCATCATCGTGTTTGGCCTCAAGGAATGCACCCGCATCACATTATCCACCGTGCCATGGGGCGTGCGCGCTATCTTCAAAATCTCCAGCAGCTCCGGGCTGGCCTCATCGTCACTGATCATCTTAATCCATGCTGACATGCGCCTCTCCTCTAGGTTGGCCCCGTTCGGGCAGTTCCGGTTGATGCTCAGCCTCATATTGCAGCCAATTGGCAAAGGCCTCCAGCGGCGCTGGCAACGTCTTATGCTTGGGCATCACCAGCCAATAGGAATAGTCAGAAACCGCAACACCCTCAAAGGGCCGAACAAGCGTGCCATTGACCAACTGCTCAATCACCAACGGCTCGCGCCCCAGTGCCACGCCAAGCCCCTGCAACGCCGCCTGAACCACCAGATTGGACTGCCCAAACCGCCGCGTGCGGGGATAGACCGGCAAATTCGCGCCAACGCTCTCAGCCCAAAAGTCCCAGGTTGGCTGCCGTCCGCTGCTCTGAGACAGCTCATCCACCAACAATGTAACCTTGGATAAATCCGCAACCGCGCGACCACCCAGCAGATCAGGGCTACACACCGGAAACACCCGCTCTCCCATCAACCGCACGGAGCGCAATCCCGCAAGCGGCGCAGGGCCATACTGGATCGCCGCATCAATCTCGCCGGCCACAAAATCCGGCAGCGCCGTTTGTGTGGCAATGGACACCGGAATATCCTGGTGGCTCTGATCAAAATACAAAAGCCGCGGGAACAACCAGTTGATCGCAAAACCCGGCGGACAGGCAATCACCAAAGTCCGCCGCTGGGACTTGCTCGCCTTCAAATCGCGGCACACATCCTCAATTTGCCCAAGCCCAAGCCGCACCGCATCCGAAAGCCGTTCTCCCTCGCCAGTCGCCCGCGTCTCACGCGGCCCCCGCACAAGTAGCTGACAGCCCGTCCACTCCTCCAGCGATTTCACATGCTGAGAGACCGCGCTTTGCGTCACGCCAAGCTCCTCAGCCGCACGCCCAAAGCCGCGCAAGCGTACAACCGCCTCAAAGGCCCGCAGGGAGACAAATGGCAAAGTCATAGACATATTAGCTGGTCTAATGGATTTCATTATGACATTCAAATGGAACCGACGCCAAACCCGGTCTAAGCAAAGATCAGGTGCAGTTTGGGGTAATCCGGGTAACGCTGCGCCCTAAGCGAGCAAATATGACTATTCTTCAAGACCCTGCCTTGGCCGCAGCAAACAACTTGCTGATCCATTGTGCTGGCCTCAAATCAGGCCAATCGCTTCTGATCCTCAGCGAAGACGCCTCCCTTGGTCACTACGATCCAGCGCTATCGCACATTGTGGCAAATGCTGCTGCCGCGCGAGGGATCAAAACCCAAGCAATCACCGTGCCGTTCCAAGAGGTCGTCACCGAGATCTCCCCCGATCTCAGCGCCGCCATGAACCGCGCCGATTGCTCGATCTTCTTTGCCCGCCTTGGCGATCAAATCCGCTTTCTTGATCACGCACGCGACAAACGCGCCATTGTCAGCTATGCCCTTGATGAGGAGATGTTCACCTCAACCTTCGGCTGGGCCCATTACGACGCCTTCACCGCGCTCAAACAACGTCTCGACCACGCCTTTGCCACCGCGCAAACAATCCGCATCACCTGCCCCCTCGGCA
>CAZQMR010000415.1:0-1853 GCA_964594465.1 uncultured Rhodobacterales bacterium | reverse complement strand
CTGCCAAGTGGCGGCCCGGATCGCGGCATCATGGCGCTGCTTATTGTACTTTCGGTAATCCTGATGGTGATCGGCTATCGTGGCGCTGAATTTTCCGCAGTGTTTGATCCGCCAAGCTGGGCCAAACCCGTCAACAACCTGCTGATGATTGGAGCCGTCCTGTTGTTTGGCATGTCTAGTTCAAAGGGGCGTTTGGGAACCAAGTTACGCCACCCAATGCTGCTAGGCTTCATTGTCTGGGCCATCGCCCACCTTCTGGCCAATGGCGACCTCGCCTCGCTGGTGCTTTTTGGCGGCTTGGGCCTCTGGGCCATCGCCTCAATTTTCCTGATCAACGCCCAAGACGGCCCATGGGAGCGCCCCGAACCCGGCCCCGCCAGCGGCGACATCAAGCTCTTCATCATCACCGCGGTCGTTTTCACAGTGATCGGCACCGTCCACCACTTCATCGGCCCCTCCCCCTTCGGAGCCTAAACACAAAAGAGCCAGCGCCCCTCGCGGTCCGCTGGCTCTCAAAACTGCACTTAAATCTTATCGACGGCGACGAAGCCCCGCCAACCCAGCAAGCGACAGCCCCAGCATCGCCAAGGCGGGCGGCAACGGCACTGCTGTCGTGGTCGCGGTCAAACCAGATCGATCAAGCGTAACCGAAGTCAGATCAAGCGTCCCGTAGCACACGTCGTCAAAACCAACTCCATAGTCGCAAAGCCCCGGCTCCAGACCGATGGCATCAGACGGATATTGCAATTCTACAAAATGTCCGCCGAAAGAGCCGGTGTAAAGGCCCAGCGTCGAGTAAAGGCTTGGAAAGCTTGGTTGATCCGACCGTTGTAACCACTAATCGAAGAATGAAACCTCAAGACCATTCGGTCCATCGAAGGTTAGTAGGTTATATATTTCGTACCTAAGGTTCCCGTTGAAAATGTAATCATGATATGTAGACTTCAACACCCCTTCGGTCAAAAATGGGGTTCCGTCGTTCACAGAAATCTCAACATTTGCGTTCCAGGACCGTGCAATACGGGAAAGTGTAGTCCTACTGGCGGAAACTCCCCCAGAAGGAGCAACAGACACTCCAGGATCAGAATCCTCAATCGTTATCCGCACAACCCCCTCATCCCCTTCAAACAGCGTTTGACCACTACGATCAGCTATAGGCTGTCCGAAAGGCGTCGAATGTGGTTCCACATACTCAAAAACCCCTTCAAATTCGATCGTCGCAGCCTGTACTGAACCAAATCCCACACCTACCACAAACACAGCAGCCGCAGCCGCGCGTTTCGAATATTCACAAATCACTTATAAAGCCCCCTATTAAAACTGTTCGTTAGTTTACTGCCCGACAAAACAACAGCAACACTGAATATTGAATTCGCAGGCAGGATTGCACTTTCACAACCCGCTTTTAAACAACGCAGCCCGCACCCCTTGACCAAACCATCCCCATTCGCCATGCAGCACCCCATCCGAGAAAAACCAAAGGCTGTGACCAATGCTCGCATATCGCCTCCTCACCGAAGACGACACCTCCGAGTTCTGCCATAAAGTCACCAAAGCCCTGTCCGAGGGCTGGCAGCTTTACGGCGACCCGCAATACGCGTTCAACTCAAACTCCGGCAAAATGCGCTGCGCACAAGCCGTACTCAAAGAGAGCGACGCATCCTATTCACCCGACATCAAACTGGGGCAATTGTGAGCAAAACCAATTCCGGCTTCTTCTTTGAAGACTATTCCATCGGCCAAACCCTCCACCACGCCGTGCCCCGCACCCTTGGCGAAGGCGAACGCGCGCTCTACCACGCGCTCTACCCCGCCCGCCACGCACTGGCCTCCTCAGACATGTTCGCCCAAGA
>CAZQMR010000414.1:0-1873 GCA_964594465.1 uncultured Rhodobacterales bacterium | reverse complement strand
TCACCCACAAGCTGACCCTGGACGAGATCAACCACGGGTTCGACCTGATGCACGAGGGCAAGTCGATCCGCGCGGTGGTGGAGTTTTAAGTCATGCCACTGGACGTTCTGTCAGAAAACAAGAGTTTTGGCGGTCGGCAGACCGTCTACAAACATGCGTCCAATACGTGCGGTTGCGAGATGACCTTCGCAGCCTACCTTCCACCGCAAGCGGATCATGGCCCAGTGCCGGTCCTTTGGTACCTGTCCGGTCTGACCTGCACCCATGAAAACGCCATGACCAAAGGTGGGTTTCAGGAACATGCGGCCGAGCATGGTCTGGCGGTGATCTTCCCCGACACGTCGCCGCGCGGCGAGGCCGTTGCAGATGATGAAGCCTATGATCTGGGGCAGGGTGCCGGGTTCTACGTCAACGCCACGCGCGACCCGTGGAAGCCGCATTTCCGGATGTATGACTATATCCTGAACGAATTGCGCTCCATCGTGATGGAAAACCTGCCGGTGCAGGACCGCCACGGGATCACGGGCCATTCAATGGGCGGTCACGGCGCGCTGACCTTGGCGATGCGTAACGCGGATATGTTCGACTCGCTTTCCGCTTTCGCGCCGATTGCCAATCCGACCCGGTCCGACTGGGGCACCAAGCAACTCAGCGCCTATCTGGGCGATGATGAAGGCGCCTGGGCCGAGCATGATGCGTCGATTCTGCTGGAGGAGCTGGGCTGGAAAGGCCCACTTTTGGTCGATCAGGGCGCCAGTGATCAGTTCCTTGACCTTCTCAAGCCTGAGGCGCTGGCCAATGCGCTTGCCAAACGCCGTCAGCCGGGCGAGATTCGGATGCAAAGCGGATACGACCATTCCTACTACTTCGTGCAGACATTCGCAGGCGATCACGTCGCGTGGCACGCGGACCAACTAAACGCCTGACAGGCACCGAAAAAGGATAAAGAGACGATGTTGAGAACCGGTTTGCTGACTTTGGGTGTGATCGTTGCGCCGATGCTTGCTTTCGCAGATGGCCATATCACCGGCGATGCCGCGAAGGGCGAAAAAGTGTTCCGCAAATGCAAAGCCTGTCATCAGGTTGGCGAAGGGGCTGAAAACAAAGCGGGTCCGGTTCTGAATGGAGTGGTTGGCCGTGCAATCGGTGCGGGCGCCGATTTCAAGTATTCCAAGGCGCTGATGGGCTTGAACGAAGAGGGCAAGGTGTGGACCCCCGAAGAGCTGGTCGCCTTTCTTGAAAAGCCAAAGGCCTATGCCAAAGGCACCAAAATGGCGTTTGCGGGTCTGCGCAAGGAATCAGAGCGTTTGGACATAATCGCTTATCTTGCTACCTTTGAGGGAGAGGGTAGTTAAGAATCAGAGCTTGCCCTGTGGTTGGAAGGAGAGAGCCGACCACAGGGTAAATACAGCGGAACCGATAGTGGTTGCGCGCAATCCGGCGGCACAGATGTGTCGCTTTCTAGGGAGGACTACATGAAAAAACTCATGCTTCTAACCTCAAGTTTCGCTCTTTGCGCTGGCATGGCCGTCGCAAATGACGACCTTGTAGGCAAAATGGGGGACGCCAATAACTGGGCGATCCAAACTGGCGACTATGCCAACCAGCGCTATTCCAAGCTGGACCAGATCACCAAGGACAATGTCGATGAGCTCCAAGTGGCTTGGACCTTCTCGACCGGCGTTCTGCGCGGTCATGAAGGCTCGCCGCTGGTTGTTGACGATGTGATGTATGTTCACACGCCGTTCCCGAACATCGTATATGCGCTGGATCTGAAGAACGAAGGAAAGATTCTGTGGAAGTACGAGCCGAAGCAAGACCCGGACGTTATTCCGGTGATGTGCTGTGACACCGTGAACCGCGGTGTGGCTTA
>CAZQMR010000413.1:0-1890 GCA_964594465.1 uncultured Rhodobacterales bacterium | reverse complement strand
GAGCTGTCAACAGAAGAGGATTCGTCGTTCATCGCTATGCCTTTTGAAACGAGGTGATCAGAGGCGCGGAACCTATGCGCCCTTGCGCTCACTTGCAAGAGGCGAGCCTGCGCGATATGGGGCGGTTCATGACTATTCTTGTGATCATCGGAACCGTGCTCGTTATCGCCGGACTTGGCCTTTTGCTGACCTGCATCGTCAAAGCCGGGCAAATCCAACGCGGCGGCCATTCCCATGAGGATGCCACTGAGGCGCTGCAAAAGCTGATCCCGCTCAATATGGGCGGGGTGTTTTTGTCCGCCATCGGCTTGATGTGCGTGGTGCTAGGGCTGATTTTCTAGCCAGCTCAGGATTTTGGCCACCGCCATATCTGTCTGCCCTGGGCTCATAATATCCCCCGCAATCACATGAGCAAACGGATCATCCCCCTCGCCCATCTCAAGCGCGACAATCTCTGCCCCGCCGCCCCAATTCGCCATCACATCGCGCGCAACCTCAGGCTTCACGACCTGATCCGCATCAGACAGAAATACCAACGCGGGTGCTTTGACATCCGAATAGTCCGCGTCTCTTGCAGCTTTGGTCACTGCCGCCAATGGCATCACTGCAACCGTTGGATAGCTGGTTGTCCAAAACTTGCCGTGCCGCTCGTTGAGTGGCTCCCAACTGCGCTCCGCCCCAGCAACCAATGGCACCCAATGCCGCGCAAAGGGCAGCGTCAGCAACTCGCTTCCCGCCGCCTGCAGCGCAAAGTTTGGTGCGAAAAACACAAACCGGGACGCGGCATCCGTATGGGCTGCCAGCGCCCCAAGCGTCGCACCCGTAGACGTGCCCATGACCAAGGTTTTCTCGCCCAGCATCGCGCCAACTGTCATCGCCTCGCGCGTGTCCTCGATCCAATCCTCGGCTCGAGCTTGAGCAAGCGCTTTACCGCTTTGTCCGTGCCCTGTGAAACGCGCATAAAACAAGTTTGCGCCCAGCGCTTTGGCAACCTTATCTGGAACCGGGCGGATTTCCTCGGAGGTGGCCGAAAACCCGTGCAGATAAACAACCGACCATTCGGTTTTCTTTGGCCCATCCGCAAAGATGATCCGCTTTTCGACGCCCGGTGTTAAGTCCGGTTGAGTTGATTCTTCGCTCGCAAAAAGCTGTGCAATTTCTTGGATATTCCCTTCCACACCCCCAAGCTCAACCGGCGGCACATTCTCTCGCGGTCCCAAAAACCAAAGCGCCCCGACGCCAATCACCAACCATCCCGCAACCTGCAATACCCGCTTCATGCGCTCACCTCTTCCACCGCGCCCAAAATCATCGCCAAACAAGCGTCATCACTGAACCGATGATCCGCGCCCTTCACGAGCTTCAACTGCACATCATCCCCTTGCGCATGATCCAGCAGCCGCAAAGCGACCGACATATCAACATCCTCATCCGCCGTGCCTTGCAACAACCGTACCGGAAATGGCAGCGCCAGCGGCGAGCGCAGCACAAGCTGATCCCAACCGTCATCAATCAAGCGCTTGGTGATCACATAGGGCTCATCGGAATACTCCGAGGGCTCCTCAATCTTCCCATCCCGCTCCAACACCGCGCGTTGCTCTGCATCAAACCCATCCCACATGCTATCGGCCGTAAAATCCGGTGCTGCCGCCACGCCAACCAGCCCATGCACCCGCTCAGGCATCGCCCGCGCCGTCAAAAGCGAAATCCAGCCGCCCATGGACGAGCCAACAAGCACTTGCGGCCCCTCAGTCAGCATTGAAATCGCCGTCGCCGCATCTCGTGCCCAATCGCCAATGCAGCCATCCGCAAAAGCACCAGAACTCTCGCCATGCCCGGTATAGTCAAACCGCAGAAAAGCGCGCCCTGCCCGCTTGGCCCAGTCCTCAA
>CAZQMR010000412.1:0-1924 GCA_964594465.1 uncultured Rhodobacterales bacterium | reverse complement strand
TCTCAATCGCCTCGTAAATCGCATCCGTGCACAGCATAGCGCCCACCGGCTGATATCCAGCGCCCAAGCCCTTAGCGACAGCACAAATATCCGGCGCAATCCCATCCTGCTCGCAGGCAAAGAGCGTGCCTGTGCGCCCCATCCCGCACATCACCTCGTCCAATATCAGCAGGATGCCATACTTGTCACAAATCTCGCGCACCTGCCTGAAATACCCCTCCACCGGCGGCACCGCGCCAAGCGTAGCACCCACAACAGGCTCCGCCACAAAGGCCATCACCTGCTCTGGGCCCAGCCGCTCAATCGTCGCCTCCAGCTCAGCCGCCAACCGCGCACCGTACTGCGCTTCGCTCTCGCCCGCTTCTGCCCCGCGATACGCATAACACGGCGAAACATGGGTGATGTCAATTAACAGCGGCTCAAACGGTTCCCGCCGCCAAGCATTCCCGCCCGTAGCCAAAGCCCCAAGCGTATTACCATGATAACTTTGACGCCGCGCAATCACATGGCGGCGCTCTGGTTGCCCGATTTCAAGGCAATACTGCCGCGCCAGTTTCAGCGCCGCCTCCATCGCTTCCGAGCCGCCCGACACCAAGTACACACGATCCAAATCGCCTGGTGCCAACTCGATCAACTTCGCCGCGAGTTGCTCCGCAGGCTCGGAGGTAAAGAACCCCGTATGCGCATAGGCAATTTTGCCCAGTTGCGCTTTGATCGCTTCGCTGACAGCCTGATCGGAGTGGCCCAAGCAGGACACTGCCGCTCCACTGCACCCGTCCAGGTAGGATTTGCCCGTCGTATCAAATAGATAGGCACCTTCCCCCCGAGAAATGGTCGGTGGCAAAGCCTTGGAGTGGCGGGGAAATACATGAGACATCATGCGTCCTTTTTGTGGCTGCCAAACGCGCGATCAACGTCGATTCGGCTCAAGATATATGCGGACATTTGCCTTTCGCGTCTGCATCTTCAAGGCGAACTGCGTTGCGCTACCGGTTAAAAACCTAAGGGAAACTAGGGAGACTACCATGAGAAAACAACTATTCGCAGCCGTCACAGCAGGTCTGATGACCCTCGCAGGCGGCGTGTCCGCACAAGAGTTCATCTCCATCGGCACTGGCGGCGTCACCGGCGTCTATTACCCAACCGGCGGCGCAATCTGCCGCCTAGTGAACAAGTCCCGCAAAGAGCATGGCATCCGCTGCGCCGTGGAATCAACCGGCGGGTCGGTTTACAACATCAACACCATCAAAGCCGGCGAGCTTGAGTTCGGCGTGGCCCAGTCCGATTGGCAGCACCACGCCTTTAACGGCACGTCCAAGTTTGAGGGCAAAGCCTTCCCTGACATCCGCGCCGTCTTTTCCGTGCATCCTGAGCCGTTTACGCTGATCGTGCGCGGCGACAGCGGCATCACTGGCTTTGAAGGCCTCAAGGGCAAGCGCGTCAATGTAGGGAATCCTGGCTCAGGTCAGCGCGCCACGATGGAAGTTGTGATGGGTGCCTTTGGCATCGGCATGGACGATCTCGCGCTCGCAACGGAGTACAAAGGTTCTGAGATGGCCAAGCAGCTTTGCGACGGCAACATTGATGCGATGATCTACACCATCGGTCACCCAGCAGCGGCGATCAAGGAAGCGACCACAACTTGTGACGCGCGTCTTGTGAATGTTGAGGGTGCGCCCATCGACAAGCTTGTAGCGGACAACCCGTTCTACCGCGTCGCGACCATTCCCGGTGGCATGTATACTGGCACCGATGGCGACACCACGACCTTCGGTGTTGGCGCGACCTTCGTGACTTCTGCCAGCGTGCCTGAGGACACGGTCTATATCGTCGCGAAATCCGTGATGGAAAACATCGACGATTTCCGCAACCTGCACCCGGCCTTCAAGAACCTTGATCCCAAGGAAATGGTTGCAGATGGCCT
>CAZQMR010000411.1:0-1931 GCA_964594465.1 uncultured Rhodobacterales bacterium | reverse complement strand
AGCTCCATGGTTTTGAAGGCATGGGCTTGGGGCATCGCGGTCTCTGTGCGGTCGCGAATATCTGCGGCCAGCCGCGCAAAATAGGGCAGGCCCGCGCCATTGGCATCAATGCGCTCACAGCAGGTGCCATTGACGAGAAACACGTGATTGCCGCCCTCCGGGCCACCAATATCGACGTATTTGCGCAGCTCAATCGTGCCCTCGGTTCCAAGGATTGTCAGACGGCCATCGCCCCAAGTGGGCAGGGCATCGGGGGTGTACCAATCAACGCGAATGTAGCCGTGGCCTTGTTCGCTGGTGAGCGCCATTTGCCCGAAATCTTGCAAGCCCAGATCGCTTTGATTGGCGAAGTTTCCGGTACTGGCCATGGTGATTTCAGCGTCCGTGGAGCCTGTAAAATAGAGGAATTGGTCGATTTGGTGGGATCCGATATCGATCAGGATGCCGCCGTAACGCTCTTGTTCAAAGAACCAATCGGGGCGGGTAGGGCGGTTGAGACGATGGGGGCCGAGGCCGACGGTTTGCACAACTTTGCCGATGGCGCCAGCCTGCACCAGCTCGGCGGCTTTGGTCACGGCCTCAACCTCGAAACGCTCGGAAAAATCGACGGACCAGATGCGTTTTGTGTTCGTGACGCAGGTTTTGAGGGCGGTGAGCTGGTCGAATGTGGTGCAGCCGGGCTTGTCGCTCATGACGTCCTTGCCGTGTTCCATTGCCTCAATCGCAAGGGCCGCGCGATCGGCTGGGATGGCGGCGATCAGGATGAGGTCGATATCCGTGCGCTCAAGAAGGGCGCGCTTGTCGTCAAAACGGGGCGCATCCGGGTAGCGTTTTTGGAAGCCTTCGAGGGTTTCGGGCGCGCCGTCAGTCCACCAGCCCACGAATTCGCCACCCACATCCTCCATATTGCTGATCTGGGTGTAGATGTGGCGGTGATCAATGCCAAGGGCTGCGAATTTGAGGTCAGGCATGGGGTGGCTCGGCTTTTGATTTGGCGAGAATGGCGTCAATCAGGGCGTGAACGGGTAGGGCGTCCAAACCTGAAATCAGCGGTGGGCGCTGTTGTTCAAGGCTTTGGGCGAAATCCTCAATGACTGCTTGATGCCATTCATGGGTGAAGGCCATGGGATCCGCCCCGCCGCCGGTTTTCCCAGCGGCACCGAAGCTTTCTTGCCGCCCGTCACGCCAGTGGATCTTGAGTGCATTGCCGCTGAGCATAGCGGTTGCTTGCGCGCAGTGAAGCGTGATGCTCTCGGGCCCGCCGGGGAAGCTGGTGGTTGTGGCAAAGAGGGTGCCGAGGGCTCCGCCCTCGAATTCCAAGCCGGCGGTGACGAAGTTTTCGCATTCCATGTCGTGGACCGGGCTGGTGCGGGCCATGGCGCTGACGCATCTTGCTGGGCCTGCCAAGTGGAGCGCGAGGTCTAGGGTGTGGATGGCTTGGGTGATCAAAACACCGCCGCCGTCTTGCTCCTGCGTTCCGCGCCCCGGCGCGTCGTAATAGGCTTGGTCGCGCCACCATGGCACGGAAATTTCGACGCTTGTGATTGGGCCCAGTGCGCCCAAATCGAGTCTCGTTTTCAAATCAAGCGCTGCGGGGCGCATGCGATGTTGAAGCATGACGCCAAGGCTGACCTTCGCATCGCGGCAGACCGCAACCAGTTCCTTGGCCTCGCTTGAGTTGCGCGCCACGGGTTTTTCCAAAAGGATGTGTTTGCCCTTGGTGATCAACGGCTCCAGCACATTGAAGCGGGCGTTGGGCGGGGTGGCGATAAGGGCGAAATCAATATCAGAAGCCGCGATCTCTTCCAGTGATGCAAAAGCGCGCAAGCCATTGGCCTGCGCGAAAGAGGCGCATTTTTCAGGGTTGCGCGTGTAGACGCCGATCAGCTCGACGCCCTTCGCATCGGTGGCCGCACGCACATGCATGTCTG
>CAZQMR010000410.1:0-1974 GCA_964594465.1 uncultured Rhodobacterales bacterium | reverse complement strand
GGCGCGCGATAAACCGGGCGCAACACGCAGATTTCCACAATAACACCGATCAGCCCAACGACCAATCCCGCCAGCACAATTGAAGCCCAAAATCCAACTGCACCCGGCAGCACTTGCATCAGCCAATAGCCGACAAATGCGCCCAGCATATAGAACGAGCCATGCGCAAAATTAACAATGCGCGTGACCCCAAAGATCAGCGACAGGCCAGAGGCCACCAAAAACAGGGCCGCCGCATTGGCCAACCCTGTCAGTATTTGTGCAATGAAGAAGCCCACTTGGAAGCTCTCCCCCTGTCGTAGGGTGGGTTTTTAACCCACCTGAGCGCTTATTCAGCAGGCCGAAGCTTTGCTACTTCTTCGTCACTTGGCAGGTAATCAGCGCCTTCTTTATAGTCCCAATCGACCATAACGCCTTTGCCATCTTTAAGCGCAACAGTGCCAACAAAGGCCCCCATTGTCGCCTGATGATCCTGCTCGCGGAACTCGATCTTGCCAACCGGCGTGTCGACTTCCAGACCCTTGAAAGCTGCAACCAGCGCTTCCGTATCAGTCGAGCCAGCACGTGCGATACCCGCCGCAATCGACTGCACGGTCATGTAGCCCACCAGCGAGCCAATCTTTGGATTGGTGTCATACGCCGCCTGATACGCATCAACGAACGCCTTGTTGGCATCATCACTCACATCATACCAAGGATACCCGGTCACAACCCAACCCTCCGGTGCTTCATCCGCCAGTGGCTCCAGATATTCCGGCTCACCTGTCAGCAGGCCATAAACATTGCGCCCATCAAACAAACCCCGCGTTGTGCCTTCGCGCACAAATTTCGCGAGGTCACCGCCAAAGGTCACGTTGTAGATCGCATCTGGCTTGGCGCGTTCAATCGCTTGCACCTCAGCACCTGCATCAATCTTAAAGAGCGCAGGCCACTGCTCGGTCACAAATTCCACGTCGGGCTTTAGGGCCGTGAGCGCCTTTTTGAAGGCTGCAACCGCGTCCTTGCCGTAAGCATAATTCGGCGCAATCGTCGCGTATTTCACAGCGTCGGTTTTCGCGGCTTGCTCTGCCAGCATAGAGGCCTGCATGTAGGTGGAGGAGCGAAGGCGGAACGTATATTTGTTGCCCTTGCCCCAAACCAGACTGTCTGCAAGCGGCTCTGACGCGAGATAAAGATGTTTGTTTTCGCCAGCATAGCTCGAAATCGCAAGGCCGACATGAGACAGGATCGTGCCCGTCAGCATTACCGCGCCCTCACGGGTCATCAGTTCTTCAGCGATTTTCACCGCCTCGCCGGGCTTGCCCTGATCGTCGCGGAAAATGAACTCAAGCGGGCGCCCCAGCACGCCACCAGCGCCATTTACTTCGCCCAGCGCCAGTTCAATCCCTTGCTTATAGGGGCCGGCAAAGGCCGCCATGCGCTTATAATGGTTGATTTCACCGATCTTGATCGGCTCTTGCGCTAGCGCAGTTGTAGCGCTCAGCGCAATCGCAGCGCTTGCTAGCAAACCTGATAGAAATTTCATGTCTCTCTCCTGTTTTGTCTTTTATTTCAGTCGTGAATTACGAAGGCCGGGTTGGTCGGCGCGGCCAAATCTTCGGTGCGCTCTCGCTCCACCATCTGCCCAATGCGGCGCCGATAAACATTCGGTCCCTTGTCGATGGCAATCCGAATGGGTCGGCGCTTTTGCGGACGGTTTTCCTCGATCTGGATGGCCTCCAAAATCGCTTTATCCTCATCAAAGGCAATGCGGAACATGCCGTCCATTTTGTCAGATGCCGCATCATCGCCAATGGCCGAATTGCGCAGATGCATCCAGTGGTCGATGGTTTTGTTCGGCCCAACCGGGGTCAACAAGTGCATCGCAAAGATGCGCACACCTTGGCCTCGATCTTCTTCAGCCAGTTCAGCCGCCGTGTCAGCCGAGCCAAAGTCGATGACCGCCGTGCAAGGCATATGAAGATCATAGTAGTG
>CAZQMR010000409.1:0-2006 GCA_964594465.1 uncultured Rhodobacterales bacterium | reverse complement strand
GGAATGTCAAGATCGAGCGTCCGGGTATGGGGGTTGATCACAATCGTATCGCCGTCGCAGACAACGCCAATCGGTCCGCCCTTGGCGCTTTCCGGGCACACGTGACCCACAAGAATGCCATGCGACACGCCGGAAAAGCGGCCGTCAGTAACCAGTGCGACGTCCTTGCCCAACCCGCGCCCTTGCAACTGAATGGTCAGATGGACCATTTCGGGCATTCCCGGCGCCCCGACCGGTCCAACATTGCGCACGACGATCACGTCTCCCGCAACAATTCTGCCGTTGCGAATAGCGGCCATCGCGGCCTCTTCGCTGTCAAACACCTTTGCCTTGCCGCGAAACTCGCCAGCTTCAAGGGTTTTGCCTGACAGCTTGAGCAAACCGCTTTCAGGCGCCAAAGATCCTGAGAGAACGCTGATATGGTTGCCCGGCGCAGCCAAAGGTGCCGACATCGGGAACACCACATCCTGATCGCCAATATCTTGGGGCAAGGGCACATCCGCGAGGTTTTCGGCAAGGGTTTTGCCTGTCACCGTCATGACATCGCCGTGCAACAGCCCCGCCTCAAGCAGCGCCTTCATGACCACAGGCACGCCCCCGACCTGGTGCAAGGACACCATCGCGTAGGTGCCGTGAGGCTGTAGATTTGCAAGCAAGGGAACGCGCGCGCCAATGCGCTGCATATCTTCGATGGTGAAAGGCACACCAGCCTCGCGGGCAATGGCCAGCACGTGCAGATACATGTTGGTCGAACCGCCCATAGCATAGGCCGTTACGACTGCATTTTCGAAGGCCTCTTTGACCATGATATCACGCGGGCGAATGCCCGTTTGAATGAGTTGATAGAGCGCTGCGACACTAGCACGGGCCTGCGCTTTGACATCTTCATGAATATCGCTGCTGGCGTCATAGTCAGCGGGATGGGATGCCCCATGGGGGAGCATCATGCCAATGGCCTCAGCAATCGTGCTCATCGTGTTGGCGGTAAACATCGCACCGCATGTACCGCTGCCCGGCATGATGCAGCTTTGAAGGTTCAGCAGATTTTCATCAGAAATACGCCCGGCTTCATGAGCAGCCGAGCCTTCCACATAATCCATGATGGTCAGATTGTTGCCCTTGCTGGCCCAAGGCTCGAAATCTGCGCGCCCAGGTGAACTGGTGCCGGGATAAACCACAAGGCCAAACGCATTTGTGCGCGCCAAAGGCATGAGCGCCGCGGCCCCGGTTTTGTCACAGCCAGAGACCACAATCATGGAGTTGGCGTGATGGGCGAAATGACCTGTTTCAATGCAATCGGCCATCAGATCGCGAGACACAAGACTATAGCCCGCATTTGGCGTGCCTTGGGTCAGCGCATCAGACACAGCTGGCGCCCCAACGAGCAGTCCCTGCCCGCCAAGCTCTGCAACCTCTTCGACCAAGAGATCCGCAATGCGGCGCACCCGGTTGTTGCACCGATGTGCATTCGTATAGGCATTGGCAATTGTCACCACAGCATTGGATTTAGCCGCCGCCGACGGCTCGAACCCAGCGGCCCGCAATTCAACAGCCCGCAACCCCTGATCCGCATCGCTCCAATAACTAATAGGTTCGTCGCTCATGTCGCTTTCCTGTGCCGATGGCCTGCAGTGGGCTCCAAATTCCCCCAAACCACTGGCTTTAGCCTAGCTCAAAGCAAACCGGGCGAAAGAAAAAACGCAAGAGGACAGGATGATTTAGGGCGCGTCAAGTACCAAGGGGACTCTTTGTGGCCTTCAAAGACGCTATCACCCCTTTTTCGACCCGCCACCCTTGGGGCGGTTCATGGCTTCGGCGAGGGCTGAGCCGAACGCGCCCATTCCTTTGTCTTTGGATTGCGGCGCTGCACTGGTTTTGCGGCTCTGCTTTTGCTTTGGCACGCGCGCCTCTCGCGGCACCGCGCCACCGCCACCATCCTTTCGCATGCTCAAACCAATGCGTTTGCGCGCAACATCCACTTCCGTCACCCGCACCCGCACAATATC
>CAZQMR010000408.1:0-2014 GCA_964594465.1 uncultured Rhodobacterales bacterium | reverse complement strand
CGTCTCCCACACCGAGCCCATGGATATCGGCATCTATGCCCGGGATGACTACTACTTCCAGTATTCGTCCGACGCGTTCAACGGCATCATGACCGCTTTGAACGGCGTCACAGACCCCGCCGTGCGCACCGATCTAATGCGCGCCGCCCAGCGCCAGATCGCCGGGGATTACGTCAACGGCTATCTCTTCCAATTGGCCAAAACAGGCGTCGCAGCGGCCAAGCTCAAAGGCCTCTGGCAGAACGCCCCAACCCAGGCCAACGACCTCACGGCGGTCTACTGGGAGTAACATGATCCGGCCCTCGCATCTCACAGTGCGGGGGCCGATTTCGCCCAAAGGCCACATTTGGTGGGGCGAAAGTGGGGCAGTTATGGCCATAAAACCCACCATCAAATAATTGCGATTTAAAGCGACGGAACTGCGATCGCACTACGTATGAGTTTCAGGGAACATCAAAAACGATATCGAGGTATTACCCATGAAACGACTTCTTCCAATCGCCCTGATTGCCGCCACCGCAGCCACCCTGCCCGCCCCCCTGATGGCGCAAAGCGCGGATGCACCAATGGCTGAAAAAGACACTCTGAAACGCGTCAACCACCATCGCGGTCAACGCGGCGAACGTGGTCGTGGCGGTCGTGGTTTTGAGGCCATTCTGGAGCAATACGACACCAACGAAGATGGCAGCCTGACCGAAGAGGAGGCCCTCGCCGCCCGCACCGCGCAACTGACCGAGCATGACGCAGATGGCGACGGCGCACTCACCATTGCCGAATACGAAGCGCTCTGGCTGCAAGCCATGCGCGAGCGTATGGTCGACCGCTTCCAGCAGCATGATGATGATGGCGATGGCGCCGTGACCGTGGCCGAATTCACCGAAGAACTCTCCCGCATGCTCCGCCGCGCAGATCGCAATGGCGACGGCATGATCAATAGCGAAGACATGCGTCGGGGCCGCGACCGCGCCGAGTAAACTTTTCGCGACACCAATAAGAGGGCGCTCCCCAAATCGCGGGAGCGCCCTATGTCTGACTGATACGCACCAAAGGGAGGACACCCATGACACTCGAATTTACCCGCCGCAGCGCATTGATCACAGGCGCAGCAGCCCCGTTAGCACTCGGCGCAGGCAGCATCGCCCAAGCAGGCGGCCATGCGAGCAAGGCAATGGCCAAGGCACGCGGCTTCACCATTGGCAATTTCACCGTCACCACATTGCTTGCGGGCAGCGCTGTGCGCGAAGAGCCACAGAAAATTTTCGGCATGAATGTCTCCGCAGAAGAGTTCGCCAGCGTCAGCGAAGAGAATTTCCTCTCAATCGACAGCGCCCAGTTCTACTTCACCCCAACGGTCGTCCAGACCGGCTCCGAGACGATCCTCTTTGATACCGGCCTCAATGGCCCCGGCATCACCGCAGCCCTTGCCGAAGCAGGCATTGCACCCGGCGATATCACACATGTTGTGATCACCCATATGCATGGCGACCATATCGGCGGTCTGATGACCGATGGCGCGCCAACCTTTGCCAATGCCGCCTATATCACCGGTCAAGCCGAGTATGATCACTGGGCCGCCGCAGGGAACGAGCGCTTTGACGGCATGGTCAAGCCACTGGCCGAGAAAATGAGCTTCCTCGGCGCAGGCGACACTGTGATCTCCGGGATCACAGCCGTCGCGCAGTTCGGCCATACGCCGGGACATATGGGCTATATGCTGGAAAGCGGCGGGCAACAGCTGCACCTCGCAGCCGATCTCGCCAACCACTATGTCTGGTCGCTCGGCTATCCCGATTGGGAAGTGCGCTTCGACATGGACAAGGCCGCAGCAGCTGCCTCCCGCCGCGAAATCCTCGGCATGCTCGCCGCAGACCGCGTGCCCATGGTCGGCTATCACTGCCCCTTCCCCGGCGCTGGCTTCATCGAAGCACGCGGCGACGGTTTCCGCTGGGTCCCGGTCAGCTACCAGATCTAACCACCATAAAAAGAAACGACAGCCGCCCCCGCCTTAGCGTGG
>CAZQMR010000407.1:0-2030 GCA_964594465.1 uncultured Rhodobacterales bacterium | reverse complement strand
GAGAGGCGTGCGTTTGGTCCGAACTGTTTCATGTCGGAGGCTTGGCCAAAGGCGTAGATGCCTTTTTCCTCAGCGATGGTCATGGCCGCAGGGCTATCTGTGTGCTGCATGATCACGTCTGCACCTTGCTCGATCAGCGCATTGGCCGCGTCCGCTTCTTTGCCCGGATCAAACCATGTGTAGACCCAAACGATTTTGAACTCGACATCCGGGTTGGCTTTCTTGGCGAAGAGGTAAGCGGCGTTGATGCCGCGCACAACTTCGGGGATCGGGAAAGAAGCGATGTAGCCGACCGTGTTGGTTTTGGTCATTTTGCCCGCGATATGACCGATGACTGCGCGCCCCTCGTAAAAGCGGGCAGAATAGGTCGAAACGTTGTCCGCACGTTTGTAGCCTGTTGCGTGCTCAAACTTCACATCCGGGAATTTCTTGGCGACGTTGATGGTCGGGTCCATATAGCCAAAGGAGGTCGTGAAGATCATCTTGTGACCAGAAAGCGCCATTTGGGTCATCACGCGCTCAGCATCAGCCCCTTCAGGCACACTTTCAACGAAGGATGTTTCTACCTTATCGCCATAGGCTTCAACGACCGCTTGGCGGCCTTTGTCATGCTCGTAGGACCAGCCGAAATCACCGACAGGGCCGACATAGACGAAGCCTACCTTGTAAGGATCGTCAGCGGATGCAGGGCTTGCAAAGGCAAGGGCGGTTGCCGCTGCTGCGGCGAGGGTTTTCATGAGTTTCATTTCTATCCAAAATCTCCCTATTGGATCGGTTGAGTTAGCTGGCCGCGTGGAATTGCCGCCCAAGGGCCGCAGGCGCGTTCAGATTTGCACGGCTGGTGTCTGAGGACATCAGGACCAGCACGAGAATCGTTACCAAATATGGTGTCATTGAAAGGTAGGCGGCTCCCAGCGTAAAGCCCGGAACGAGGAATGCGATGGCGAGGCAAAGCGCTCCTGCGATGGCGAAGCCGATGGGGAGGTGGAAGGCTGTGGTGCCTTTGGTAAGCCTGATCGCCGCCATCACAAGAGCGGTTGCCATCAAGATGGCGCCAATGGCCAAAAGTGGATTGATCCCGGCGGCTTGCAGGTTGAGTTGCAGCACAGTGATGCCGCCAAAGAGATACGCCCCCATCAAAACCCGCCACGGGCGCCATGTTCCAAAAACCACAAGCGCCAGCGCGATCCATCCAGCCCCGGCTGTCATGCCTTCGGTCCATTGCGGGACGCGCACGAGCGACAGATACGCGCCGCCGATACCGGCACATGCGCCGCCGAACATCAGTGCGGCAAAGCGGATCAGGATCACGCGGTATCCCAGCGAATGGGCCGCGTCGTGGTTTTCGCCGACCGCGCGCAGGATCAGGCCGGTGCGGCTGCGTTTGAGGAAGAGCCAAACGGCGGCCACGAGCAGGACCGAGAGGTAGATTAGGGCGTCGTGGTTGAGGAAGGCTTTGCCCAAGAATGGGATGTCGGCGCCAAGGTCCAGCTTGGGGGTCGAGGGTGGTTTGATGCCGGTATAGCTGTGCCCGATCAGGGCTGCGAGGCCGAGGCCAAAGAGTGTGAGGGCAAGGCCGGTGGCGACTTGATTGGAGAGCAGGAATTGGGTGAGGGCGGCGAAAATCGCCGCCAGCAATGCGCCAGCAAGGGCGGAGGCTGCAAAGCCGAGCGTGGGGGAGCCGGTTTCAACGGCGATGGCGAAGCCGGAGACCGCACCGACGATCATCATGCCCTCAACACCAAGATTGAGCACGCCGGATTTCTCGGCGATCAACTCGCCAATGGCTGCATAAAGGATCGGGGTTGCCGCGATGATGAGAGATGCGATCAGGGCGGCGGCGTTGAGGTCTGACAGGTTCATGATGCGCCCTTTGCCACTGACCGGCGAATGCGGAAATTGACCAGCACATCCAGCGCGAGAAGGAAGAACAGCAACATGCCTTGGATCACGGAGATTACCGCGCCGGGCAGGTTGAGCATAAGTTGTGCCAGCTCGCCACCAATATACGTGAGCGCCATCAGGAGGCC
>CAZQMR010000406.1:0-2091 GCA_964594465.1 uncultured Rhodobacterales bacterium | reverse complement strand
ATCAAAAAACCACCGGCGTTATCCGTGACATAGTCATGAGAAATGCCATGTTGGCCCAATTCCCATGCAGTGAGCGCGCCCTGATTACGGGGGCGAGTTTCATCGACCCAAACATGGATCGGAATGCCCGCATCATGAGCGTGATACATCGGCGAGGTTGCCGTGCCCCAATCAACAGTCGCAGGCCAGCCCGCATTGCAATGGGTGAGCAGACGCACGGGTTCGCCCGCTGGTTTTTTCGCGGCTATTTCGCGGATCAGGGCAAGGCCGTTTTCGCCGATGGAGCGATTGATCTCAACGTCTTCATCGCAGATGTGATGGGCCAACTTTAGGGCGGCGGCGGCGCGGTCTTGCACAGGCAAAGGCATGAGGGCCGCACGGCAGCGATCCAGTGCCCAGCGCAGATTGATCGCAGTCGGGCGGGTGGCGTGGAGCAGGTTATAGGCGCTGTCAAAGCTCTGAGTGCTTGGATCACGGGCCATTTCAGCGGCAATCCCATAGGCGGCAGTGGCACCGATCAGGGGCGCGCCGCGCACCCACATATCCGCAATCGCGGTCGCGAACTGGTCCAGCGTGGAAAGAGACGCGATTTCAAAGGCATGGGGAAGCACACGTTGGTCAATGATTTGGGCCACGGCGTCATCCGTGTTGTACCAAATCGAGCGGTAATGAGTGGTGCCAACCTTCATTTGCGGTCTCCTTGCTGAGCGTTTCGCACCAAAACCCGATTGGCGTGGATTTGCAAGAAGATGAAGGTGGCGTGCGCACTATTCCTTGGGGCGCAACGCCTTGATCGCCGCCTGAACCGTGCGCGGCAAAGTTTGATCGGCCCCTTCGGGGGCAGCATCCAGCGCACTTTCGACATCTTTTACAATGATCGAGATCGTATTGGTTGGATCATGCCCATCGCGGGAAAACTCGATATCGTCAAAATTGCTGGCGAACCAGTTTTGGCCGGAACTTGCCTGCATAAGGGCGAGCAATTTTTCTTCGTCCACGTCAAGCTGAGCGGCCCAATCTAGGATCAGGCGGGTCATGGCGGTGTTGGAAGCGGCGGAAAGGTTGTTCAGCACTTTGGCCTGCATACCAGCGCCAAAATCGCCCATCGGATGGATGCTGCTGCCCATGGCGTTGAAGAGTGGCATCAGGGGCTCGGTGTTGCCGCCAAGCATGAAGGACAAACGGGCCTCTTGAGCGGCGATTGCTGCACCTGACATAGGGGCATCGATCAGAGTGATATGGGCAGGAACGCGGTCGCGCAGGGCCTTGACGTATTTGGGCGAGAGGGTCGAGCTGATCACCAGATGGGTCAGTTCGGGGGCTTTGCTGAGCAGGGATTGGGCGTCAAACAACACGTCTTCGGTTTGGGCGATGTCGCGCACAACTGAAATGGCGACCTTTAGGTTTGCGCCGAAATCATCAATGGTTTCAGACATATAGGGCGCAAGGTCGCCCATCTCAGAAGCTGGGCGCACATCAAAGCCACGCGTTTCAAACCCAGCATTGACCAAAGCCAATGCCATCGGGTTTCCCATTCTTCCGCAGCCCAAAACCCCAACGGGTGTGATCACTTGGCAATCTCCCTGTCCTTGACGAACAGATTTTCCCATGCGCGGTCGACAAGGTCAACGCTCATGGCGCGCGGGCGTTGCTCATATTCGGCAATCGCGAGCATCTGATCGATCAGGAACGGGGCGTGATAGGAAGCGTAGAGGTTATCCACGCTGGGGTATTTGTTTTTCAGAAGATGGGCGAGTACGGCCTCTTCTGGTTTGATTTTGTAGGCTTTGGAGACCTTGACGAAAATCTTGATCAGATCGTCGCGGCTTGGCCCATCGACCAGCACCTTGTAGTAAATCCGGCGCAAAGCCGCGCCGTCAAACAACTCGGCGGGGGCGAAGTTGGTGGAGAAAATGACGAGCGTGTCAAACGGCACCATGAATTTTTGGCCCGATTGCAGCGACAGGATGTCATAGCCGCCCTCCATCGGAACAATCCAGCGGTTGATCAGCGCTTGGGGCGGTTCTTGCTGGCGACCCAAATCGTCAACGATGAAGACGCCGCCGGAGGCTTTGAGCTGAAGCGGAGCCT
>CAZQMR010000405.1:0-2113 GCA_964594465.1 uncultured Rhodobacterales bacterium | reverse complement strand
AATGGTGGGCGACCCTGGAATCGAACCAGGCATGGTTTTCACCGGCGGAGTTACAGTCCGCTGCCGCACCTTGCAGCCCGTCGCCCACGACGCTGGAGGTTCGTAGATTTTCTTGTGGCATGCGTCAAGTGGGAATGCGCACTTGAAGTGCGCCTTAGTGAATGCGATTGCTGGCTCTCGAAATTTTGCCGTTAGGAATTGGGTTATGGTCGAGCAGCGCAGGAAAAAGCCGAAGCACGTTGTGGCTGCGGAACGAGAGCGCAAACAATCGGGGCCTGAGACGGTTTGGATGTTTGGGTTGCATGCGGTGCGCGAGGCGTTGGAGAACCCAAAGCGCGTGAAAAAACGGCTGATTGTGACCAAGAACGCGCAGGATAAGCTGGCGGATGCCATCGGCGCGGCCAAGATTGAGCCGGAAATCGCGGATCCCCGCAAGTTCAGCGCACCGCTTGATCCGCAATCGGTGCATCAGGGTGCGGCTTTGGAAGTGGCGCCGCTGGATTGGGGTTCCATGTCGGAGGTCTGCCAGATCAAGGGCGAAGCGCCACGTGTGCTGCTGCTGGATCGGGTGAGTGATCCGCATAATGTGGGCGCGATTTTGCGCTCGGCTGAGGTCTTTGGCGCGCGGGCCGTGATCGCGCCGCATCGTCATTCTGCGCCTGAGACGGGTGCGCTGGCCAAGGCCGCGTCTGGCGCGCTGGAGCGGCAGCCTTATTTGCGGGTTAAGAATTTGGCGCGGGCGATGACCGGCTTGGCAGATATGGGCTATACCATTCTTGGACTGGATGGTGAGGCGGAGGCGACGCTTGAGGATGCGCTTTTTGTACATGGAAACAATCCGCTCGCGATTGTTTTGGGTTCGGAAGGGCCGGGGTTGCGGCATCTCACCAAGGAGCATTGCACGGAACTGGTCAAAATTCCGTTTGCCAGCGATTTTGGCTCGCTCAACGTCTCAAACGCCGCTGCAGTTGCCCTATTTGCTTCGCGCAAGGGCAGTTAGCGGTCTTTCATCAGGGCTTCGCCTTTGATCAGCCAGGAGACGCCGAAGGCGAAAATGGCGACGGCTTCGAGCATGAAGGTCATGGCGAAACGGTCCCATGGTTCCCAAGTTTCAAACAATTCCATACGGGCCATGATCAGGACCATCATGATCACGATGATCCATCCGGTGATGCGATAAACCCGATTTCGCCGCTGTTTTTCGGCGCTCATAGGCGTGTCGGGGGCGGACTTTGTGAATTCAAAAAACGAAATCCAAGCAAGGCAGGCGAAGAAAATCAGGGCGCAGAATACGTGTAGGAGGGGCATCCACCAGGTCAGCTCGAACACGATTTCGCCGTAGGTGAGGCTGCTGGTCTCGGGGCTTTGCACGTTGATGATGGCTTTTGTGTAGCCTTTTGCGAAGATGCCGGGATCGTTGTCGGTTGCGATCAGGGCCACGCCGATTACGGAGACGCCAGCGGCCGTTGTGAGGCGACTGTCGGTTTTCTCATAGCCTTGATAGTGAATGAGAAATCCGCCCACTGCGCAGAGGGAACCGACCATGATGTCGCCCAACACTGGCACGTAGTAGAAGTGGCTGAGTGAGGGCTGCATGAAGGTGTTTGCGTGCAAAAAATGACCAAAACCAAGGATGAAGGGCAGGATTAGGGCTACATAGCCGACGGCGCGGCGCAATGCGGGTTGATTAGCAATTTGGTCGCTTGGAGCGAAATTTGTCATGTTGGGCCCCTAAAAAATTAAAATTGAAAACGTAAGTGAAACGGAATCTTCACGATTTGATTACATCATCTTAACTTATCAAGACTCAACCCTATTTGTCTTGAGGAAGCGGCGCATGGAACTGCCCGCTTCAACTCACTGTCCCTCGTTCCACACTTCAGCGCCCCAAAAATTTGGGGCGCTTTTTTTGTGCCGCAGTGTTTTTATTGACTGAAACGGAATTATGAAATTCAAGGGTCGGATGGATTACACAGATACATTCCTGCGCCGTCTTTTGGATGAGACCAAGACCATTGCGATGGTGGGCGTTTCAATGAAGGAAATCCGGCCATCTTACTACGTGTTTCGCTATTTGCAGCTCAAGGGCTACGAGGTGATTCCGGTCAATCCG
>CAZQMR010000404.1:0-2145 GCA_964594465.1 uncultured Rhodobacterales bacterium | reverse complement strand
TGCCGCTGCACAGGATACGACAAAATCATCCGCGCTGTGATGGACACAGCCGCTGACCTGAGAAAGGCATCTTAAAATGGCTTTAGACGGAACAAAGAGCGACGATTTCAAAGTAGTTGGCACGCGCCCAAAGCGCCCTGACGGGATCGACAAGGTTACGGGCCGCGCGAAATTTGGCGCGGATGCAACGGCACCCGGTATGCTGCACGGCGCGATTGTCCGCTCGCCTCATGCCCATGCCAAGATCATCAAGATTGATACCTCCAAGGCCGAGGCGCTGAAAGGCGTCAAAGGCGTTGTGACTCGTGCGGATTTCTCGGAAAATCCCGGTGCCCATGGCGATGTGCTTGAGAATGTGATGGCTGGCGAGAAAGCGCTTTATGACGGCCATGCAATTGCTGCTGTGGCGGCAACCTCGGCGCTGATTGCACGCGATGCGGTCAAGTTGATCGAAATTGAGTACGAGATGCTGCCCCATGTCACTGATGTGGACAAAGCGATGGCAGAGGGTGCGCCCGTGATCCGCGATGGTGCGGCTGATGGCTCCGTGCCGGAGGGCTTGCACCCCAATGTCGTGCGCTATCACGAGAGTGGGCATGGAGATGTGGAGGCGGGATTTGCTGAGGCAGATCTGGTCGTCGAAGACACGTTCAAGACCGAAGCGACCCATCAGGGCTATATCGAGCCGCATGCGTGTTTGGCGCAGCTTGGCCCGGACGGTAAGGGCGAAGTTTGGTGCTGTACGCAGGGGCATTTCAATGTGGCCAAGGTTTGTGCGGCGCTTTTAGACACTGATGCCAGCCAAATCCGCGTGACTGCGTCTGAGATCGGTGGCGGCTTTGGCGGCAAGACCGAGGTTTTCATTGAGCCGGTGGCGCTTGCGCTTTCGCTCAAAACCTCGCGCCCGGTGAAGCTGGTGATGTCGCGCAATGAGGTCTTCCGCGCCTCTGGTCCGACCGCCTCGACCTCAATGGATATCAAGATCGGGATGAAGAAGGACGGGACGATCACAGCCGCTCAGGGCATTTTCCGCCTGCAAGGTGGTGCCTTCCCCGGTGCGCCGATGGAATTCACCGCGATGTGTGCCTTCGCGCCTTATAATCTCGTGAATGTGCACCAAAAGGGCTACGACGTAATGTCCAACCGCCCGCGTCAGGCCGCGTATCGCGCGCCGGGCTCGCCGATGGCAGCTTTTGCGGTGGAGAGCGTAATTGATGAGCTGTGCAAGCAGCTTGGCCTTGATCCGATTGATGTGCGGCTGAAAAATGCCTCCAAAGAGGGCACGAAGGCTTCCTTTGGTCCGAAATTTGCGCGCATTGGTCTGGTGGAAACTTTGGAAGCGGCCAAGGCGCATGCTCATTACGCCGCACCATTGGGTAAAGGCCAAGGGCGTGGCGTTTCTTGCGGCTTCTGGTTTAACCATGGTGGCGAGACGGCTGTTTCGCTCGCGCTGGCAGAGGACGGCACGGTGTCGCTTTCCGTTGGTACGCCCGATATTGGTGGCTCGCGGGCGGCTATGGGTCAGATGGCGGCTGAAGAGCTTGGCATCCCTTACGAGAAAATCCGCACCACAATCGCAGATACAGCAACGCTCGGCTATAATGAGATTTCGCATGGCTCGCGTGTGACTTATGCCAGCGGCTTGGCCACGATTGAAGCAGCGCGGGACACGGTGCGCAAGCTTTCCAAGCGTGCGGCCGCCAAGTGGGGCATTGATGAGGATGCGGTGGCTTGGGTTGACGGCTGCGCAGTGCCGTCTGGCCCAAATGCTGGCGATTTCGAGCCGCTGCCGCTTGCACGGCTCGCCAAGAGCATGGGCCGCACAGGTGGGCCGATTGTTGGGCATTACGAGGCCACGCCGGAGGGTGCTGGGGTCAGCTTTGCCACGCATATCGTGGATGCTGAGGTTGATCGCGAAACCGGGGCAACCAAGATCGTGCGCTACACGGTTGTGCAGGACGCGGGCAAGGCGATCCATCCGACTTACGTTGAGGGTCAATTTCAGGGCGGTGCGGCGCAGGGCATCGGTTGGGCACTCAATGAGGAATATATCTACGGCGAAGATGGCCGGCTTCAGAACGCGCTCTTCCTTGATTACCGCATCCCGGTCGCCTCTGATTTGCCAATGATCGACACGGTGATTGT
>CAZQMR010000403.1:0-2146 GCA_964594465.1 uncultured Rhodobacterales bacterium | reverse complement strand
CTGCCTGTTATCGTCCTGACTGCACGCAATACGGTTGTGGAACGCATAACGGGTCTGGACCGCGGGGCGGATGATTATTTGCCAAAGCCGTTTGACTTGGATGAACTTTTTGCACGACTGCGCGCGATTGGTCGCAGAGCGGCCGGACGGGCAGAAGAGGTGTTGCGTTACAATGACCTAGAGCTTCATCCGCAAAGTTTCGATGTGCGTTTGCAAGGTCGCAAAATGAATGTTCCGGTTAGCCAGTTTCGCCTTTTGCAGCACTTGATGGAATATCGTGGCAAGTTGCGCACAAAGCAGCAGATCATCGATGCGCTTTACTCTTGGGACGAATGCGTCGCCGAGAATACTGTCGAAGTTTACGTCTCTCAGATCAGAAAAACGATCAGTCCCGACCTGATAAAGACTGTGCGGGGGGTCGGCTACATGGTGCCGAACGCAGCATGAGCGCTTCCATTCAAAACCGCCTGATTATCTTAACCAGCCTGATATTTCTGGTGACCTGGATCGGGGCATCACAAATTTCCAACACGCAAGGCTTTCGAAATGCGCAAGCTATTTTGGAACGTGAAGTGGCGCGTAGTGCAGAGCTTGTTCTGAGCGCAAAAGTCGTGGATCAACCGCGAGAAGACGCCTCCCTGTTGCATGCATTGGCGATTTGGGAAGATGGTGTCAAAGTATCAGCCACGGGTGGTCTCACTACTGAAAGTCTCGCGACGAATCGTGATTTTGTGCGCGTCGAAGACGGGATGACTTGGGTATTTTCAGAACGATGCGAAGATAATCGTTGCGTGGTTTATGGTTCGGCCCACACAAAGCGTCATCAAAACCTTTACTGCCTGGCTGCCTCGATCTTTGGGCCGATCTTTTTGATCTTGTTGGCCGGATTCTTGGGGATGCTGGCGTCGGTGCACTACGCGATGCGCCCCTTGAAGGGTCTGGCCGATAAGGTTGCGCGCATTGATTTGGAACGCCCGTTGGCTTTGCAAATCGACCGCCCCGCAGCTGAGTTCGTACCATTGGTCGCCGCGATCAACGGTCTTGGATCAAGGGTACGTAAGTTGCTGGATCGCGAACGCATGTTTCTTGGAAGCTGTGCACATGAGATTCGCACACCACTGGCCGGTTTGATCGGACAACTGCAAGTGAGCGAGCAAACTGGGTTGGAAAACATCCGCGACTGCGCTGATCGGACGGCCCGAGTGGCCAACCAGTTTTTGACATTTGCGTCTTCAAAAAGCCTGCATGCCTCCGCGCAAGAACCAGAGATTTTTGAGCTTTGCGAAACCCTACGCGAAGCCATTGCACCACTTCTGAGCGAGGCTGAAGATATCGAACTTGAGATGACAGGCCAAACATCATTGTTGGTTCAGGCCCACCCCTTCGCGCTGTCTACCGTTGCGACAAACCTTGTTCAGAATGCTCTAAAATACGCGCGTGGGTCAGAAAAGCTTCGCCTGACAATGTCCGTAAAGGAAATAGGCCAGCACGCGGTTATCGTTGTGGCGGATAATGGACCAGGCATGTCCGAAGACGAACGTCATGCGGCTTGTCAGGAATTTGCACGTTTCGGTCATTGTGAAATCAAGACCGGAGCTGGGCTGGGCCTCGCCATCGTTAATGAGATCGTCAAGCAATACAATGGCACCCTTTCACTAAACAGATGCGAAACCCTTCATGGGCTTAGGGTAGAAGTCGCGTTGCCCATTAAAGCGCAACCAAAGAATGAGCCCCAAGTCACGCACAAGGCCGATCAACTGCTAGGGCTCCAACCAGCGTAAACCAAAAATTCCGTCAAACTCAAAATTGGAGATAACTTGTGCTAAAACGCCTTTTGACCCTGGCCGCGCTTTGCTTGACGGCGAATACCGCCGTAGCCTGCGGCCCCGAAACGCCCTGTGATCTAGGTGACCGCCATTATCGTGTCTTCGTGCCAGAAGGACTAAATGAACCGAACGGGGCACTTGTCTTTGCGCATGGTTTCCGGGGAAGCGATACAGGCACAATAGGGAATGCGAACTTACGCGGTTTGGCGGAACAACGCGGTTTAGTCCTGATCGCTCCCAAATCGAAAGGCGTCGATTGGGCCCTGCCGTACTCGCCTCGGGATTACGAAACTGAAGGTCACGAGGAAGAAGCCTATTAC
>CAZQMR010000402.1:0-2205 GCA_964594465.1 uncultured Rhodobacterales bacterium | reverse complement strand
TCGATCTGCACCAATCCTGCACATCTCCTGCACGCCACCTCCTCATCCCCCGAGCTAAACCGGCACCACCAACAACAAAGGTGCCACCCATGCTCAACCCGTTTCGCTCCAATCCCGACCTCACCATCCGCCCCCGCACGTTCCTCGCAGCCTATGCTGCCATCCTCATCGCCGTCCCCGCCCTCGCAGCCCTCAACATCGCCACGCTCCAATTCCTACCACACCCCATCCAAACCTACATCCAACCCCTCACAGCCTTCCACACAGCCCTCGCCTTCTCCCCCCTCTTCGCATGGGCCGGCGTCCTCATGTCCGCCCCCCTCGTCTGGCTCGCCCTGCGCACCAATACCTTCGGCTGGGCCACATCAGTGCTCACCGGAGCCATCATCTTCCAAGCCAACTGGACCCTCTTCATCCGCAACGAACTCGGCACACATATCAGCCCCTTCGCCACCGAATGGACACTGGGCACGCTCGGGGCCATCACGCTTGCACTAACGTTCTGGGCCACAACAATTGCTCTAACCGCGCGCTCCGAGTAGAGCCGCGGATCGAAACAACAGTGCGGAGGGTGCATTGATGGGGTGAAGTTCGCTGCGGGGCCTAGGTCAGGCAGGCCGCTGATTTGCGGCTTCAAAATACCGCGATATGCATCGCTGGATATGTAACTCCAGCAAGTCGGATGCATCCGTTGGGATTTCCCCAAAATCCAACCCCATGAATGCCTGCGAGATCAGAGTCTCCGACAGCGCTTCATGGGAGAGATTGCCCAAAAGCCGGTCCAGCGCAGCCGCAACCTCCGGGTCTGCCCAGTAGTAGCGAATCCGATCACTGTAGCTATAGACGCGCATTGTCTCGACCTCATCGGGCGCGCCGCTGTAATAGTCCTGCCAATACCCCGGTGCATCGCTCATGCGCTGGGCAATGACCTCGCGGATGCGCGACTTGGGCTTGGGGCAAACCTGCTCCTCCAGCTGGGCCAATGCCCAAACTGCCTCGCGGAACCGAAATGTCAGCTCTGGGCCGACTTTGAGGAAAAAGAAGTGATGCTCCACCAACTCAGCAAGGGCTTGCGTGGACTGGTAATCGGTTGAATGCGCCTCAAATGTCAAACCGGGGGCATCCAAAATCGCAGCCTTTAGCGGCGCTGCCTTCTTCGGAACAAACGGATAAATCGAGCTGTGGCCAAAATCCACACCGGGCTGGGTAACAACCGATACAATACGATCCCATGCCGCTTGCAAGCCACGTGCATCAAAGGCCGCGCGATGGGTCTCGATGGTATCCTCAAATCGCGCAACCGAGGTCACATCAAGCGCGTCCGGCTCCTCGGTCTCCCCACCGGGGATAGGGACTTCCGTGCCAATGATGTAAACCAGTTTCCCCGGATCGGGCGCATGGGCTTCTGCCACCGCACAAAGGTCAGCCGCGCGTTCGGCAATCTGTGCAAAGCTCGGATTTGGCTCGCCACCACAGGCCATGCTCGCATCCAGATGGATTTTGGTGAACCCGGCTTCCACGTAAAGCTTCACCAACTCGCGGGCTTTGATCATCGCGGCGTCAATGGGTTCTGACTTCCATGGATTTGGCCCCAGATGGTCACCGCCAAGGATCAGTTGATCCATCGGCACGCCAGCATCTTTTGCCATGCCTGACAGCCAAGTCATGAACCCCTTGGGCGTCATGCCCGTATAGCCGCCGTCTTGATTGACCTGATTACACGTCGCCTCAATCACCGTGGGCAGGCCGGTCTTGCGGGCATAGGCCAAAACCGCGCGCAACACCTGTTCATTGGCAGTGCAAAAACACGGCAACCCAATGGCTTCACCGCTGCGATTGCGCGCAATCAGGTCTTTAATCAGGCTCATGCGCGACGCTCCTTTGCGGCCGGGCTTTCAAGGAAGGCTGCAATTTCTGATGGTCCTGAATTGCCCTCCATTGGGCCGCGACGTGTCACGGCAATTGCGCCTGCCGCATTTGCAAGCTGTCCAGCGTCGCTCAAACTCGCACCTTGGGACAAGAGCGCAATGAACGTCCCGCAAAAGCAATCGCCTGCACCTGTGGGATCAATTTCTTCAACCCGATGCCCAGCAATATCTATGCGTTCCCCCCGACTGACGAGCGTCACCCCTTGGTCACCGCGCTTGAGGGCAATGATCTCAGCTTGTGCGCTCAGCATCTTTTCAACGGCAACATCCTCAGCCA
>CAZQMR010000401.1:0-2206 GCA_964594465.1 uncultured Rhodobacterales bacterium | reverse complement strand
CCGAAGCGCAAAGCCGATTGACCGTTGCGCCTGGCACTGTCTCTGGCAACCCGGCGAGCAGAGCGGCCATCCGC
Organism: uncultured Rhodobacterales bacterium; assembly: GCA_964594465.1. Classification (GTDB taxonomy): domain Bacteria; phylum Pseudomonadota; class Alphaproteobacteria; order Rhodobacterales; family Rhodobacteraceae; genus CAZQMR01. The sequence continues at coordinate 2,132 of CAZQMR010000401.1, read as the reverse complement.
GCGACATTGCGATTGTCTTCGCCCGCCTGATTGGCACAGCCAAAGATCACATCATCGACGCTGGCCCAGTCTACCGACGGGTTCCGCTCCATCAGCGCTTTGATAGGGTGCGCGGCCAGATCGTCTGTACGGACAGAGGACAGCGCCCCGCCATAGCGACCAATCGGTGTGCGCTGCGCGTCACAGATGTATGCGTCCATGTAATCCTCCCGTTCGCAGGTCGTGTTTAGAGCAGGTCGCGATTCGATGCAATAAAGTGTTACATAAAACTTCAATTTTGCGAAAATCAGTAACGCGTCTATCAAATCAACCTGATGTTAAACTCACTCGCCTAACTAGAGTTTGCAAAACGCCTACTTGACAGGCGTGAATCTGATAGCAAAGCTAAATTTATGAGCAGTTTAAGAACGATAATCGTCGCAATCCTGCTCGCCGGTTGGGCCAGTACAGGCATTGCGCAACAGGATCTTTCACGCGTCTTCGCGGGGTGTGTCGGACGGTTTTCGGCAGAAATGGAACATGCGTGGCTGATGGGCGACGGTGGGTCAGCGGATCGAATGCAATCGGCGCGCGCGACTTTCCTGTCTTTGCTGGACGCTACCGTGGCAAAAGAAGACCGACGCGGGATGTTACATCAGCGGATCGAAGCGAAGCAGGCGCAGGCAGTGCTTTTGACGCTGGCATCTTTCAGTGATGACGTTCGAAAGTCTGAAAATGCTGAGCATCGGGCGGCGTATTTTTTATCCCGCTGCCAGGACATGTTGCTGGACAGTTAGCACTCCGGCGGCTCTTTTTCGTATATGCTGTGACTGGCGTGTTACTACTTTGCCTAAATTTTGACCTCGGCAAGGGTGAGTGATCAAATTTTAAGCGCAAGTTCCTGCTATTTGATCATTTCGCAGGCAAACGACTCCATCGCCAGACTGAAACCCCATACGCAAAGCGCAGGTTAAATCGACCGATCAAACGCGCGAAGGTGCTGGCCTAGGAACCAAACGCACCCTCGCACGACGCTAAACCGCGTGGGAGGCATATGCGCATGGCGCAGCGATATCGCAAGTCCCCACGTATCGTATGAATCGTATGAAAGGACTTACGATGTCTCGCAAACTGCTTGGAACAACAGCCGCTTTGGTGCTTGCATCTGCTTTGCCCGCACTGGCGGATTGCCCGGTCAAAGTGGGTGTTCTGCACTCCCTGTCTGGCACAATGGCGATCTCCGAAACCACGTTGAAAGACACGATGGAGATGCTGGTTGAGCAACAGAACGAAAAAGGCGGCTTGCTCGGCTGTGAAATCGAAGCGGTCGTCGTGGACCCGGCCTCTGACTGGCCGCTGTTTGCGGAAAAAGCACGTGAACTGCTGTCAGTGCATGAAGTTGACGTGATCTTCGGCAACTGGACATCCGTGTCCCGCAAATCGGTTCTGCCGGTCATCGAAGAGCTGAACGGCCTGCTCTTCTACCCGGTTCAGTATGAAGGCGAAGAATCGTCGAAAAACGTGTTCTACACTGGCGCGGCTCCGAACCAACAAGCGATCCCGGCGACCGACTACTTCCTCGACGAGCTGGAAGTTGAGAAATTCGCGCTGCTTGGCACCGACTACGTGTATCCGCGTACCACGAACAACATTTTGGAATCCTACCTGCAGTCCAAAGGTATCGCGGCTGACGACATCTTTGTGAACTACACGCCTTTCGGTCACTCCGACTGGTCCAAGATCGTTGCGGATGTGGTTGCGCTGGGCGCGGACGGTAAGAAAGTTGGCGTGATCTCCACCATCAACGGTGATGCGAACGTGGGCTTCTACAAAGAACTCGCGGCAGCAGGTATCTCTGCCGACGATATCCCGGTTGTGGCGTTCTCAGTTGGTGAAGAAGAGCTGGCTGGCCTCGACACGTCGAACCTTGTTGGCCACCTCGCAGCTTGGAACTACTTCCAGTCTGCAGAATCCGACGCCAACGAGGCATGGATTGAAGCATGGAAAGCCCGCATGGGCGAAGAGCGTGTGACCAACGACCCGATGGAAGCCCATTATATTGGCTTCAACATGTGGTTGAGCGCTGCGACAGCTGCTGGTTCCACCGATGTGGATGCAGTCCGCACCGCGATGTACGGCCAAGAGTTCCCGAA
>CAZQMR010000400.1:0-2229 GCA_964594465.1 uncultured Rhodobacterales bacterium | reverse complement strand
GAGGTAGAAGGTAGTTGTCGGTGAAAGTCGTCTTGTTGAAGAGAGTTGGTACCTTGAGGTTGAGAGTGAATGTGTTGCTTCCGTGCCTTTAATAAATTGAAGGGAACGGGTATTTATACTATTCTAGATAGAGGTATGATATCATTCTAAAGATAGAATGATATAAAGATATAATGATATAAAGATAGAATGATATTGATAACGATAGGGCTATTGATAGCCACCAATCATATGCAACCATATATCCATGTTGTAGAGGTAGGGATATTAATAGATTCTATTAATATCCACCACACAGATGCAGCCATATATAGGCTGTGTTACATGTCACGTGTGACGAGGTAACGGTGTTGACCGTAGCATGCTATATGCATAACAGTCCCCCACGGTCAATTTAGATACCGAGTGACTTACGAGCCCGTTTGGTCATCGCAAATTCTCCACGTGATTTTAGGAAGTTTCGTACCTTTCGAGGTATGTCTTCATACATAATCGATAAAGGTTCCCATGAGTCTCCGGCCGTAGTAAACCCTTTCCAGCTTACTAGGACTTCGAAGCGATTTTTGGTTTCACGAATGTCCTTAAGTTCTTCTACAGAATACCACACTTGATCAGTGTATTCTGCGACTTCTTTCATTTGTACGGGAGTTCCAATTAGCGAATCAGCATAGGGTCGAATTCGGCAGACGTGGTGCACTTTCTTTGCATTTTGTAAGAGATGTTCGACTTCAACGGTGAAGTCAGAAATAATTCTCGTTATGCGACGAGGACCGACCCAGTTTGCAGACATTTTCGTGCGAGGTCCAAAAATGCGAGCAACGACAACATAATCTCCAACGATAGGTTTGTAGCGATTAATGTGGGTCTTAGAATTGTGACGTTCGATTGCTTTCTTTCTAGAAGCAGATAACGTTTCTTGTACTTCCTTGTGCATATTATCGAGGGCATCATGTGCAGAACATATGTTCAGTTCTTGTATGATTCGGGCTTCGTCCATTGATCGCGTTTTTCGAATTTTCACTTCGGAGAGTGCAATTGAAAGCGGATTTCCGGATTTCATTCCAGTGTGTACTGTAATTGGTGCGCGATTACCAAGGCGACGAGAAGGCGAATTGTTGATGATACTTTGAATAGCCAATACTGATGTAGGCCAATCAACTTCTGGTTTCTTCATCTCAGTATTGAATGCGCGCATTACACGTAATACTTCCTTGCACACTGACTCCACAGTTCCGTTAGACCAGGGAGCATAAGCGGTTGAAAATCGATGTTTTGCGCCGAACGAAGCAGCGAGATGTTCCATGACTTTGTTGACAAAGTGAGGTCCTTGATCGGAAAACCAATTAAGGACAGGGACGAAGGTAGTAAAGTACTCCTTCAGAATTCGAGCTGTAGTTTCTGCATCGGCATTAGTACAAGCTCTGAGATGTACATATCCAGAGAAGTCATCCTTGAGTATTAGAATGTATTCTTCTCCGGTACGAGATTCACCAATGTAAAGAAAGTCGAAATGTAGAAGTTCCGAAACTTTCTTTGCATGGATTTGTTGCCCAAGTGGGCGTGGAACTTTCGAACCTGTAGCTGAAAGAACACAGACAAAGCAGCTTTGGACAAACGATTTGATGTCGGAATCCATAGTGGACCATACCACTTTATCCTTGATGATATCCGTAGTTGGACCAATTCCGCGATGTCCACCGTGGCCACAATGTGCTGAAACACAGATACGAAGTTGAAGTTCGTGGTCATCTTCAGGTATATAGAGAAGTCCTTCAGAATCTTTCCATAGTGGAGGTTCTCCCGATTTCGTATATCCCAAATATTCAGAAGGCGGATACTTCTCTTGGGATTTCGATATTACTTCGAGATTCGGTAGTTCAGGCAGATCCTCAGTTATGAGAGGTACCTGTAAAGGTGATAGACGGCGAGCTCCTGAACCAATATAGCCCGGTGCAGCCCATCTTGTAAGAATATCGGCCCATACGTTATCTTCACCAGGTATATGTTCGATGGTGAAGTTGAACTCAGATAAACGTAGAGCCCAACGTTGAGTCTTATGCACAACGTGGCGAGCCACATTTGCATTGTATCTTGCGGGTGAAATCATATACAATATGTTCTTATGGTCCGTGAACAAAGAGAATCCAGTACAAGCTGCAAGGATATGCGACAGCCGAGTAACACTTTCGACTATTGCGAAACTCTCTTGTTCAGGAGTAGACCAACGGA
>CAZQMR010000399.1:0-2247 GCA_964594465.1 uncultured Rhodobacterales bacterium | reverse complement strand
CACACCCGCGAGCTTTGAGCCCACAATCGACTATGTCGTCACCAAAATCCCGCGCTTTGCCTTTGAAAAATTCCCCGGCGCCAAGGCCGAGCTGACAACGGCGATGAAATCCGTAGGAGAGGTTATGGCGATTGGCCGAACATTCCATGAGAGCATGCAAAAAGCACTGGCCTCAATGGAAACCGGTCTGTCCGGCTTTGATGAGATCGCGATTGATGGCGCGGATGGCGATGACGCCGAAAACGCAATTATTGCCGCCATTTCCAAGCAAACGCCGGACCGCTTGCGCCTGATTGCCCAAGCGATGCGTGAGGGCTTGTCGCTGGAACGCATTCAAGAGGCAACCTCTTTTGACCCTTGGTTCCTTGAGCGGATTGCCGAGATCGTTGTCGCCGAAAGCGAGATCAAAGCCGGCCTGCCCGATGATGCCGCCACCATGCGCCGCATCAAGATGATGGGTTTCACGGATGCGCGGATTGCAGCCCTGACCGATCAATCCGAGACGTCTGTCCGCAAATCCCGCGTCGAAAAAGGCGTAACCGCCGTGTTCAAGCGGATCGATACCTGTGCGGCCGAATTCGAAGCGCAAACGCCTTACATGTATTCGACCTATGAGGCCGATGCGATGGGTGAGGTTGAATGCGAGGCGCGCCCCTCAGACGCAAAGAAAGTCGTCATTCTAGGCGGCGGGCCAAACCGCATTGGCCAAGGGATCGAGTTCGATTACTGTTGCTGTCATGCCTGTTTCGCCCTGACAGAGGCGGGCTATGAAACCATCATGGTCAACTGCAATCCTGAAACGGTTTCAACCGATTACGACACGTCCGACCGCCTCTATTTCGAGCCGCTCACGCTTGAGCATGTGCTGGAAATCCTGCGCCGCGAGAAAGAAAATGGCAGCCTCCATGGCGTGATCGTCCAGTTCGGCGGTCAAACGCCGCTCAAGCTCGCCAACGCTCTCGAAGACGAAGGCATTCCGATCCTCGGAACCACGCCTGACGCGATTGATCTGGCCGAAGATCGCGAGCGTTTTCAAGCGCTTCTCAATGATCTCGATCTCAAACAACCGGTCAACGGCATCGCCCATTCCCCCGATGAAGCCCGCGAAATCGCTGGCCGCGTTGGTTATCCGCTGGTGATCCGCCCCTCCTACGTGCTTGGTGGGCGCGCCATGGAAATCGTGCGCGACGACGACCAGCTCAACCGCTACATTTCTGAGGCCGTCGTGGTCTCCGGCGACAGCCCCGTGCTGCTCGACAGCTATCTCGTGGGTGCTGTGGAAATCGACGTCGATGCGCTCTCGGATGGCAAAAACGTGCATATCGCAGGCGTCATGGAGCATATCGAGGAAGCCGGTGTGCATTCCGGCGATAGCGCCTGTTCGCTGCCCCCCTACTCGCTCGCGCCAGAGATGATCGAGCAGCTCAAAGAGCAAGCCAAGAAGCTGGCGATTGGCTTGAATGTTGTGGGCCTGATGAATGTACAGTTCGCCATCCAAAACGGCGTGATTTTCGTGTTAGAAGTCAATCCCCGCGCCTCGCGCACCGTCCCGTTTGTGGCCAAAGCCGTCGGCTCCCCGATTGCCAAGATCGCGGCCCGTTTGATGGCAGGCGAAAAGATGGGCGCGTTCGAATTGAAGTCCCCGGACACCAAACATGTGGCCGTAAAAGAAGCCGTGCTTCCCTTCGCCCGCTTCCCCGGTGTGGACACACTATTGGGGCCAGAAATGCGCTCCACCGGCGAGGTTATGGGGCTTGATAGCAACTTTAGCCGCGCGTTTTTGAAAGCCCAGCTAGGTGCCGGATCAGACCTTCCCGAAGACGGGAGCGTTTTTGTATCGATCAAAGATGCGGATAAAACCCCGGCTTTTGCGGACGCCGCCAAAATGCTCGCGGAGCTGGGTTTTACCCTTGTCGCCACCAGTGGTACGGCCGCGTTTCTGGAAGAGGCAGGCCTCACGGTTGAGCATGTGCGCAAAGCCTACGAAACCCGCCCTCATATCATCGACCGGCTGCATGACGGCGCAGTCGATTTGGTGTTTAACACCACCGAGGGTGCGCGCTCGATTGAGGATAGCAAAACCTTGCGCAGCTACGCGCTGATGAACCGGATCCCCTATTTCACCACCGCCGCAGGCTCGATTGCAGCGGCAAAAGCCATCCGCAACCGACTTGAGGGTGAAATCGAAGTGATGCCACTCCAGAGCTACGCATAACCGGTTGAAATCGCTTAGTAAGAGCGCGGCAA
>CAZQMR010000398.1:0-2247 GCA_964594465.1 uncultured Rhodobacterales bacterium | reverse complement strand
TGAGGGCTGTTTCTGATCCTGCGCGCCGCCATGGCGAAATCGCGGGGCCATAAGTGGAAGTCTCGTTGGAGGAGCCCATGGCGAACTCGTCCATGTTCAACTTGCCAAGCATCACAGCGCCTTGGTCCCAAAGCTGGGTGGTGATGGTGCTTTCGTATTCTGGCTTGAACCCGTCGAGAATTTTTGACGCTGCTTGGCTGGCAACGCCTTTGGTGCAGAACAAATCCTTGATGCCAAGAGGGATGCCGCACAGATCAGGTGCGTCACCTTTGGCAAGTGTTGCGTCTGCTGCAGTGGCCATGTCTGCGGCCATTTCGGGGGTTTTGTGAACAAACGCATTGAGCGCGTCGGCGGCTTCTACCTTGGCCATATAAGCTGCGGTCAGCTCGCTGGCTTTGAATTCGCCCTTGCGCATTGCGTCGCGGGCCTCGGCCATTGTGAGGTTGGTTAGATCACTCATGTCGCTCACTCCACCACTTTTGGCACAGCGAAAAAGCCTTCGCGTGCGTCCGGGGCATTGGCCAGAACTTTGTCCTGAATTTCACCGTCATTCACAGCGTCTTTGCGCTGCTTGAGATCCATTGGGGTTACGGATGTCATTGGCTCAACGCCCTCAACATCCACTTCCGAAAGCTGCTCCATAAAGGCGAGAATGCCGCTGAGCTCAGCAGCCAGTGGTTCCAGCTGGTCTTCGCTCACTTCGATGCGGGCGAGATGGGCAACTTTGCGCGCCGTATCCTTATCGATGGACATGTTTTGGCTGCTCCTTGGACGGGATTGGTTTTGCTGGCGTATTAGCCTTGCGCGCCCGCTCTTGCAAGCGGTGGCGCGTGGCGGGCCATGATATAGGTCATATGGGTCAGCATCAGCCCGTTAAAGATGTGCCAGAGGATATGGGTGCCGATGGGGAACCTGCCGCAGAGGCTCATGTCGATGGAGCGGAATGTGAGTGATATGGCAAGGAGGCCAACACCGATCCAAAGGCCTTTTGAGATGGCGGGTTTTTGGCGGGTTAGGAACGCGAAAATGGCGATGAGGAGGAGGACCGGGAGATAGGCGACGGATCCGTTGAGCGGGCCTGCGAGTTGGAAGATGACGTAGCCGGTGGCGGCGGCAAAGGGGAAGAAGAGCGGGATTGCGGCGATTGCCCATGTTTTGGAGAGGCCGAGCATGCGGTTTGTGCCGAGGTAGATGTAGATGAGGATGTAAATGAGGATGCTGATGCTGTCGGCAGCACCTGCCCAGCTTTGCGCGATGGTGTGAAACAGGCCTGAGGCGATGCCTATGGAAAAGAGTGAGATGGTCAGGGCTTGTGCGCCGAGGTCACCTTTGACGCGGGGCCAGAGCCAGAGTGCCCCGATGATAAAGGCGAGGTTGGTGATGGCGTTGAGCGGTTCGGCCCAGAGGCCGGGCTCAAGGCGTTCGCAGTAATTGTCGACTTGGGCGGTCCAGTTCATTTGGTCTGGCTTTTGGGTTGTGTGGGCATGGTGGGAGCCTCCGGCGGGGATATTTTGAGAAAGTGATGAGCTAACGCTTGGTTTTGAAGAAGTTGGTCAGGAGAGCGGCGCAGGCGGTTTCTTCTATGCCGCCATAGACTTCGGGTTTGTGGTGGGCTTGGGGGTGGTCGAAAATGCGGGGGCCTTGCTCGACGCCGCCGGATTTTGGGTCATATGCGCCAAAGTAGAGGCGGCGGATGCGGGCGGCGGAGATGATGGCGGCGCAGGCGGGGCAGGGTTCGAGCGTGACGTAGAGGTCGTGATTGGGCAGGCGGTCGGTTTTTAGCATGTCGCAGGCGGCGCGGATGGCGAGGGTTTCGGCATGGGCACTTGGGTCATGGTTTGTGCGCGTGAGGTTGTGGGCGGAGGCGAGGAGTTGACCGTTTGGCGCGATGATGGCGGCCCCCACAGGGACTTCGCCTTGTGCTGCGGCTTGTTTGGCTGCCGCAATTGCGTGGGACATATGGGATGTGAACTCGGCCATGGGCTTCGTGTTGGCATAAGTTTGGCGAGGCGTCACGCGGGTTTTGCTTGGCGCGGGCAGCACTTGCGCGTAAGGCAGCGCCATGGATGAAGGTGATCGCATAGCAAAATACCTGGCACGCGCCGGGATAGCCTCGCGCCGGGACGCTGAAAAACTGATCCAAGCGGGTCGGGTTTCGGTGAATGGCAAGGTTTTGGACACGCCGGCTTTTAAGGTCGTGGCGGAAGACAAAGTTCTGTTTGATGGCAAGCCGGTTGAGCCGCCTCA
>CAZQMR010000397.1:0-2318 GCA_964594465.1 uncultured Rhodobacterales bacterium | reverse complement strand
ATAAACGAGCCAAAACACGCCCAGAAACGCCAGCGCCGCCGCCCCGCGCACAAACAGCGCCCAAGCCTCCTCAAACAGCCGCTCATAGTCCAGCCAACGGCCTTCCTCGCCGTATCTCGCGATGAAGAACGGCCAACTCACAGTGATCAGAACGAAGAAGGACAGAAACCCCGGATTGTTCCCAAGCTTCTCTGGGTCTTCAAATCGCAATCCCATCCAGAGCAGCAACAACGATGCAACCGTCGCGATGAAAGCGGCACCAATCACCGCCGTAAGCACCCGCACCGATCCCAAAAACGCCAGCAGTGACGCAAAAAAACCAACCATCAAGCTGCCAACAAGCAGCAGCGCATGACCCTCGTCGAGCCAATCCGGCAACAGCTCCACCAGCACAAAAAGCCCAAGCCCCGCCAGCGCGCCAACTGCGCCCAACAGCCCCCGCATGTGTGTCGTGGTCACTCCTTGCCCAGCCCGTTCAGCGGCACTTTCAGATAGGTTTGGCCGTTTTCTTCAGGCTCCGGCATATGCCCGGCCCTCATGTTGATCTGCAAGCTCGGCACGATCAGCTTGGGCATGCCAAGCTGAGCATCCCGCTCTTGGCGCATCTTCACGAACTCGTCGCAAGGCCGCGCGCCGCCCACATGCACATTCTTCGCCTTCTGCTCGCCGACCGTGGTCTCCCAAGCAAACTGATCCCGCCCCGGCGCCTTATAGTCATGACCCACGAAAATCCGGGTTTCATCGGGCAGGCTCAAGATCTTCTGGATCGAATTGAACAGATCCTCCGCCGAGCCACCGGGGAAGTCGACCCGTGCAGTGCCAAAATCGGGCATGAACATGGTATCGCCCACAAAAGCCGCATCGCCGATCACGTAAGTGAGGCAAGCAGGCGTATGCCCCGGCGTGTGCATCACCCGCCCGCTCAGCGCTCCGATCTCAAACGTGTCGCCTTCTTTGAAAAGCTGATCAAATTGCGAGCCATCCCGCTGAAACTTAGTGCCCTCATTGAAAATCTTGCCAAATGTGTCCTGAATGACCGTGATCTGATCGCCAATCCCGATTTTACCGCCAAGCTGCTCTTGCAGATAGGGTGCGGCCGAGAGGTGATCTGCATGAACATGGCTCTCTAAAATCCAAGCGATCTCCAAGCCCTCTGCCTTCACATGCGCAATCACTGCATCAGCCGAAGCCGTATCCGTCGCCCCTGAGGCATAGTCAAAATCCAGAACAGAATCGACAATCGCTGCTGCTTTCGAGGACGGGTCGCGCAGCACATAGGTGATCGTGTTCGTGGCGGGATCGAAGAAACCTTTGACGTCTGGCTGCATGGGAAAACCTCCGGGCTAAAACATATTCAATTTATGCTATACGAGATTGGCTCTGCAAGAAAGGGAAAGCTCACGGCCCTGCAAATCCGAACCGGGCGCGGTAATCACCGGGCGTCATGCCAACCCGCTGGCGAAAGAGTTTGCGAAAGAAGGACAGGTCGGAATAGCCAACCGCCGCTGCGATTTCCTCAACCGGCTCGCGTGTCGCTTCCAACCGATACCGCGCATCCTGCATCCGCGCGTGCTGCATATAAACCGTTGGCGAAAAGCCTGTAGCCGCTGGAAAGCGCCGTTTAAACGTGCGCTCCGTAAGGCCAGAAAGCGCAATGGCGTGTTCCAGAAAACCGGTCATCGCGATGTTGTCATCCATCCAGCGCTGGGCGGTGAGAATAGGGGCATCGCTATGGTCATGTTCGGGCGCCCAATCCGCGAAAGGTAACTGGCCTACAGCCGTGCCCATCAGGGTGTTCATGCGGGCCACGCGCCCGGCCACAGCACTGCCGCAATGCTGTGTGATCAAGTGGATGCACAGGTCTTGCCAGCAGGTTCCGCCACCTGACGTTAGGATGCGCTCGTCCTTGTCCGCAGCGATGAATGCAGCATCCAAGTCAAGCTCTGTGCGTGGTAAATGCTGTCGCGCCTCAGCGCTGAGCGCCCAATGGGTTGTGGCGCGGCGATTGTTCAAAAGCCCTGCTGCCCCAAGCATAAACGCCCCGCCCGACAAGGCGCAAACCTGCCCGCAACTGCGCCAATGCGACTTGAGCCAAAGCACCACCGGATGCTCTGCCTGACACATTTTGAAAGTTGCGACATCCATAGATGGGATGATCGCAATATCCTTGGCACCTAGATCATCCAACGTGACCGAAGGTAACATCTGCTGCCCGTTGGCGCAGTTGAGAACACCGCGCCGTGGCCCAGCGATCTCAACTTCAAACGCAGCAGATAGCAGGTCAACACAACCCGCTATCTGAGAGGCCATCGCCCCAT
>CAZQMR010000396.1:0-2333 GCA_964594465.1 uncultured Rhodobacterales bacterium | reverse complement strand
CATCAAGGTTTTGTTCTGCACCAAAGGCGTTGCCAGCCAAGCCGCGTCCAAAATTCTCGACGGGTTCAAGCCAGAATACGAAAGCACCATTACTACCCAGCTTTGGGACCAAGGCGCTGTGATGCTCGGCAAGTTGAACATGGACGAGTTTGCCATGGGCTCCTCCAACGAGACCTCAACCTACGGCCCCGCCATCTCCCCTTGGCGGCGCGCTGGATCAGAAACTGCCCTCACACCCGGTGGCTCCTCTGGCGGCTCCGCCTCTGCTGTATCCGCGGGCCTTTGCATCGCTGCCACCGGCACAGATACCGGCGGCTCCATCCGCCAGCCTGCGGCCTTCACCGGCATTGTTGGCGTAAAACCCACATATGGCCGCTGCTCGCGCTGGGGAGTTGTGGCCTTCGCCTCATCGCTCGATCAGGCCGGTCCAATGACCAAAACCGTGCGCGACAGCGCGATCATGCTCAAAGCCATGTCTGGCCATGATCCCAAAGACAGCACCAGTGCCGAGCTGGCCGTGCCAGATTTTGAAGCGGCCCTTACAGGCGACATCAAAGGCAAGAAAATCGGCCTGCCCAAGGAATATCGCATTGATGGCATGCCAGCTGAGATCGAAAAACTCTGGTCCGATGGCGCGGATATGCTGCGCGATGCAGGCGCTGAGATTGTCGATGTCTCCTTGCCCCACACAAAATACGCGCTTCCCGCCTATTACGTGCTGGCCCCCGCTGAAGCCTCGTCAAACCTCGCCCGCTATGACGGCGTGCGCTACGGCCGTCGCGCACAAATTTCAGCGGATGAAGGCATCACCGAGATGTACGAGCGTACTCGCGCCGAAGGCTTCGGCCATGAAGTGCAGCGCCGTGTGATGATCGGCGCTTACGTCCTATCTGCTGGTTTTTACGACGCTTATTACCGCAAAGCTCAGCGCGTTCGCACGTTGATCAAAGGCGATTTTGACAAGGTGTTTGATAGCGGCGTCGATGCAATTCTCACCCCAGCCACGCCTTCGGCTGCCTTTGGCATTGGCGAAATGGCCGATGCGGACCCGATTGAGATGTATCTCAACGACGTCTTCACCGTCACCGTCAACCTCGCCGGCCTGCCTGGCGTGTCCGTTCCAACGGGCCTCGACACCCAAGGGCTGCCCCTTGGATTGCAACTGATCGGCCAGCCCTGGGGCGAAGCGGATATGCTGAATATCGCACACTCGCTGGAAAATGCCGCAGGCTTTACTGCAAAACCCGAAAAATGGTGGTAAGGTACGAGCATGAAACGTTTTTTGCTCACAATACTCCCGCTTGCCCTTGCCGCATGTGCCGAGGAAGCCGGAAATAGTACATATTTTGATACAATCGGCCCTGTGGATGCGCAAGTTGCGCAACAACGCGAGGTTCAATTGGCTCAAGCCAATGAACTGCGCGCCCGCAATCAGGCTGCGCTCTCGAACAATAACCCGCTGATTGTTCAGTCCAATCCACAATCTGGCGATCCACTGATCACACGGGTCCAAACGGGCAACGACGATGCGTTGACCGCAACGCTCAGCCAAGCCATCAGCAATGCTGAAAACGGCGAACCTGCTGGCGTGCAAACCACCACAACACAAACTGCTGGGCTGACACAAACAACTGCTTTGCGCCCATCCGTGGGTAACAATGCTCCTGATCCAAGCGTGACGCTGACCAATGAAGCTGGCATTACCGACAATTCTTTTGGTCGCATCAAACGACGCGATTCAATTGAAACAGACGCCGAACGCCTTGCTGCAGCCAAATCAAAACTGGTTGTGGTAGAGCCCGAAGCGCTGCCAGCACGCAGCAAAGCTAATGTCGCGGCCTTCGCGCTTGCAACAACCCACAATCCGGGCCAAAGGCAATACCGCCGCGGTGCTGGGACACGGGGGGAGCGCGCGGCAGGCTGTGGGCGCTATCGCAGCAAAGACGATGCACAACGCGCCTTTCTTGCTGCAGGCGGACCTGAGCAAGATCGTTTGCGCCTAGACCCAGACGGTGATGGCTTTGTGTGCGGCTGGTCACCGGCCCCATTTCGCAAGTTGAACCAACCCGCGAACGGCTGAGCAAAGGCCATAAAAGCACCCAAAGTCCAGCATCATCCCACTTTGAGATCACCTGCTAATTGGCGGCCATCGCGGCCTTCTACGAACTCAAATTCAATGGGCTGGTTATCACTTAGAGTGGTCAATCCCGCGTCCTGAACTGCTGACACATGAACAAAGACGTCCTTGCCACCATCTTCGGGCTGAATAAATCCATAGCCGCGTTCTGTATTGAACCACTTCACTGTGCCTTTGGGCATAGCTTCAATCCTTA
>CAZQMR010000395.1:0-2373 GCA_964594465.1 uncultured Rhodobacterales bacterium | reverse complement strand
TGTTTCCCGGCTTATGCTCGTTGCGCAGCATCTTCATATGCGCCTCTGTCAGATCTTCCCATGTGAAGACCTCAGACATGCAAGGGTCAAGGCGCCGCTCAACCATAAGCTGGTTTGCCGCGGCGGCCTGCTTGAGATTGGCAAAGTGGCTGCCCTGCACACGCTTTTGGTGCATCCAGAGATAGCGCGCATCTAAGGTAAGATTATAGCCTGTCGTACCTGCACAAATCACCACCATGCCGCCGCGTTTCACCACGAAGGTCGAGACAGGGAATGTGCTTTCGCCGGGATGTTCAAACACCATATCGACATTGTTGCCCTTGCCGGTGGTTTCCCAGATCGCCGCACCAAACTTGCGCGCCTCTTTGAACCATGTGCCATATTCCGGCGTATTCACCTTTGGCATTTGGCCCCAGCAGTCGAAATCCTTGCGGTTGATGACGCCCTTGGCCCCCAGATCGAGCACGAACTGACGTTTGCTTTCATCGGAAATCACCCCGATCGCATTGGCTCCGGCGGTGTTGATCAGCTGGATCGCATAAGAGCCAAGCCCGCCGGATGCGCCCCAAACCAGCACGTTTTGACCCGGACGCAGCTCGTGTGGCGCGTGGCCAAAGAGCATGCGGTAGGCGGTTGCCAGTGTCAGCGTGTAGCAGGCGCTTTCTTCCCAAGTCAGGTGCTTGGGGCGCGGCATAAGCTGCTGTGACTGGACATTGGTGAACTGCGCGAAAGACCCATCAGGCGTTTCATAACCCCAGATCCGCTGGCTGGGCGAAAACATGGGATCGCCGCCATTGCAGTGCTCATCATCGCCATCATCCTGATTGCAGTGGATCACCACCTCATCGCCAACCTTCCAGCGTGTGACCTTATCGCCCACAGCCCAAACGATGCCGGATGCATCAGAGCCTGCGATGTGAAATGGGGCTTTGTGGCCGTCAAAGGGGGAGATCGGCACGCCAAGCGCCGCCCAAACACCATTATAGTTGACGCCAGCGGCCATTACGAAAACCAGCACCTCATGGCTGTCGAGCTTTGGCGTGTCGACTACCTCTAGCTGCATCGCAGTGTCAGGATCGCCGTGACGCTCCTTGCGGATTGCCCAAGCATACATTTGTGCTGGCACATGACCCATCGGTGGGATTTCGCCAACCTCGTAAAGGTCTTTTTGGGGGGCGTCGTAAGTTACAGTTTGTGCCTCATCCAATGCCATGTCGTTCTCCATCCTTCCGGGCCAACCCTTGGTCCCGGCATCGCTATTTGATTGATATTAACGCGCTGGCGCTCCTCCAGCCAGTGGAGTTATGCTGCAGTGCGAAAAAAATGCAAGCAATTTTATTCCGCATCTGCACGAATACGAGTAATTTTGTTGCGTTGACGCGACGAGGCTTAACCCAAATGCCAAATCGCGTTGGCGTAGTATTGCAGTAATGGCACGTCTTTGGGGTTAACACGCAGGGTTTCACCGTCTTTCAGCAGGACATCGCGCGATATAAGCGCCCGAATCCCTACCTCAACCGCATAGTCCCGGTCGCCACGCGGGATGTGGCAGTGGGCACCGCCGCTTATCAGCTCTTCCATGCGCCTTAGCGTGGCACTGCGCAGATCCGATTCGTCCATAGTCTTCGCTTCAAGCAGCACACTCGCCGCGAGAGACACTGGCAACACAGGAGTAACTTCGCCAATGCGCCGCATCAATTCGCCACCCAACGCCTCGACCCCAAGGCCTGGCGTGATTTGATGGCTTTTGAGGTACTCACGCAAAGAGAGCGGGTGCCCAAAACTGACGCAGGCATACCCGTTGCGATAGTATTTGCCGCGCAGGCGGAGCCAAAGCTGGTTGCTAAAGAAGGAAATGCCCTTCCAAATGCTGATTTGAAACCGGGGTCTGCCCTTGGAGTCGGTCTTTGCTTCAACGAGCACGCGGTCTTCAAGCACCCGGTCATAATTGAGCGCGACGGGCACGAAGACAACGTCGCGCGGGCCTTTGATGTCGAATTCCGAGGCGATATAGCTTATCAGCCCAAGCTTGGCTGACCCCAATTTGCCGTCACGGCTCAGTCCGCCCTCGGGGAAAACTGCTTGGGTGACACCGCCCTCAGTGGCCATTTGAACGTAACGTGCAAGCACCCGACGATAAAGCTCATCGCCCGAACGCCGCCTTATAAAGAACGCGCCCATGGCCCGAATGAGCCCGCGAAGCGGCCAAACACTGGCCCATTCCCCGACAGCATAGCTCATCGCGGATTGCTGGGACACAAGGTAAGTCACAAGCACATAGTCGAGGTTTGAGCGATGGTTGATCACAAAAACAACGCTCGCATCCGGGTCGATCCCTGACAGTTCTGCATCATCCGCATAGCCAAGGCGCAC
>CAZQMR010000394.1:0-2374 GCA_964594465.1 uncultured Rhodobacterales bacterium | reverse complement strand
CGTTTGGCGGGTTTTGAGGTGTTTCACGGCCCTTTGGGCAGGTCGTTTTCGCAAGCCTGTGTCTGACCCTGAATCATAGGCCTTGAGCGAAGGGCCTTTTTTTGGCTTATGCCCAGTGATAGGTTGCGCCATGACAGGGTTTTGAGCTGCCCTTTTGGTGATTGCAAAGAATACGTGGGGACTGACTAGATGCTGGCAACCAATTTGAAGAACTTCCGGTTTAGAAACGTTCACCTTGCCTGATGAAACTGACGCGACGATGAGCCTGCCGGAAGATCCAATTTTCAAACTTGCACTGGCGACGTCCTCTGCTGTTGGTGATGATTTCTTTTCATCATTGGTGCGGAGCCTTCACGATGTCATGCCCGTTGATTTAGCTTTCATTGCGCGCGCGTCGGGCGATCCGGCATCCCATGCTTCGGCGAAGTTCTCTTGGCGGGATGGGGATTTGAATGTTCCCATCGAATATGAACTCGAGGATACGCCGTGCAAGTTGCTGTATGATGGCACCTCTTTGGTCATTCCGTCAGGCTTGATGAAAAAGTTCCCCGAAAAGGAGCGCCATGAGAGTTATTGCGGCGTTCCCTTGCAGGGTAAGGATGGCGGCGTTTACGGGCATTTTGCGGTTTTTTCATCGGACGTTATCGTCAATCCGCAAAAGGTGGAGGGTATCGTGCGGCTCTTTGGAATGCGGGCTGCAACTGAAATGCAGCGGCTTGAAGAAGAGGCGGAGCGTGAGGCATTGTTGCAGCGGTTAGAGCAGCAGCGCGCGGAGCTGCATAAGGCGAACACGTTCAAGTCGAGCGCGATTGGCATGGTTGCACATGATCTGCGCAACCCGCTGGGCGCGATCATTTCCCGCACGGAGCTGATGGAAACGATCTTTAACAAGCTGCTTGGGGATGTGTCCTCGGGTCTTAGCCCTCAGCATT
Organism: uncultured Rhodobacterales bacterium; assembly: GCA_964594465.1. Taxonomy (GTDB): domain Bacteria; phylum Pseudomonadota; class Alphaproteobacteria; order Rhodobacterales; family Rhodobacteraceae; genus CAZQMR01. Next base: position 1,442 of record CAZQMR010000394.1, on the reverse strand, counting down.
CCGAGAAGCTTGAGAAGTCTTTGGGCACGGTGCTGAAGTCGGCGGATCGGATGAGCGCGATGATCGACAGCTTATTGGATGCTGCGAAGGTTGAGCTTGGTTCTGTAGAGATCAGGAAATCGCGGGTTCAGCTTTCCGCCCCTGTGATGGCGGCGATTGATGTGGTTCGCGCGGAGGCGCAGGCCAAGGGTATTGCGATCAATCTGGACATCCAAGACGACCGGACTGTTGAGGCCGATGAGAACCGGATGACAGATGTGGTGGTGAACCTTTTGACCAACGCGGTCAAATACTCTCCGGCCAATACGGAGGTTTCGGTTTCTTGTGGCATTCAAGAAGGGAATGGCATGGCGTTGATCTCTGTCAAAGATCAGGGCTTGGGCATGTCATCGGCGGATATTGGGCTTGCCTTTAATGCGTTTCAGCGACTTTCGGCCAAGCCGACGGGGGGTGAGACCTCAACCGGACTTGGCCTAGTAATTGTGAAGTCGGTGGTTGAGGCGCATGGCGGGCATGTGGCGATCAAGAGCGATGGTCCAGGAACGGGCACTGAATTTTTAGTTCAGATACCCGTTTAGGTGCCTTGCTGCTTGGGTGGCCGAGTTACACCAGTTCCGCATCGGTCATGATTTCAACAAGCGCGGGGCCGTTGATGGCCAGCGCGCGTTCAATCGCTGGTGCGATATCCTCGGTTTTATCGACCTTTTCCCCGTGGCCTCCGCAAAGGCGTGCAAAAGCGGCAAAGGATGGATTCTGGAGGGAGGTTTCCCAGACAGGCCATTCCCCGGCGCGTTGTTCTTTGGAAATTTTACCAAGCTCGCCATTGTGGAGCAGGATGTGGGTGATATCCATTCCGTATTTGACGGCTGTGGTGAATTCCATCGGGTATTGGCCAAAGCCGCCATCGCCTGAGATGGAGATGACTTTGCGCCCTTTGAAATCGGCGAGGTCTTGCGTGGCCGCCCATGCGCCCATGGCGGCGGGAAAGCCAAACCCGATAGAGCCGAGATAGCCGGACATAAGCACGCGCTGCTGGCCCTTGGTTTCGAGGTAGCGGCCAAAGGAATAGGTGTTGTTGCCAACATCCACAGCGAAGATGGTATCCTCAGGCGCGAGTTTTCCAAGAGCTTCAAACACGGCAAAGGAATGAAGTCCTGCGCCGTGCTCTTCCTGTAAGCGGCGTTGCTTTTCGCTTTGCCACATGTCCCAGCGCCCGGAAAGCTCGTTGATCTGGTCATCGGCCTTGGCGTTGCGTTTGATGCGTGGCGCGGCGGCATTGCAAAATGTGCCGATGTCGCCCCAAACGGGGATTTTGACCTTGCCGAATTTGCCAAGCTGCATGCGGTCATAGTCGACCTGGATGAGATTGCGCTTGGGCGTGATGCCTGTGTGGTTGGAGAAGCTCGCACCCAGCACGATCATGGTGTCCGCCAATGTCATGA
>CAZQMR010000393.1:0-2396 GCA_964594465.1 uncultured Rhodobacterales bacterium | reverse complement strand
CATGGGCGGTGGTTGAAAGTGCAAGGCTTGTGCCAAGAACGAAGGCCGCAAACGCAGATGTTTGGCCGAGTTTGGTGATGGTCATTTTCGTATCCCCTTGGGTGCGGATTTTGCCCGCATGTGTCAGTTTTCGCTCGACGCAACACAGCGCCGATGAAGCTTGGTCGTGACACGGGCCCAAAGGGTTCAATTAATTTCAAGTTTTTTTTGAGGGTCAGGCTTGGCGCTCGCTGATCTGGCACGAAACTGAAGAGATTTGACGCCTGAGGCGGCATTCTCTGCACCCATCCGGCGCAGAGAAATCGTCTTATCTTAGTCGTATCTTACTTGGCAGGCCCGATCATCATGACCATTTGGCGACCTTCCATTTTGGGCATATTCTCGACTTTGCCCAGTTCCGTCACGTCTTCTGCGACACGTTCAAGCAGGTCGCGGCCCAAATTCTGGTGCGCCATTTCGCGGCCACGAAACCGCATGGTGATCTTAACTTTGTCGCCATTTTCCAAGAATTTGAAAACGTTGCGCATTTTGACTTCGTAGTCATGCGTGTCCGTATTGGGGCGGAATTTAACTTCCTTAACCTCAATCGTCTTCTGCTTCTTGCGGGCTTCGGATTCGCGTTTCTGCTGTTCATATTTGAACTTGCCGAAATCCATGATTTTGCAAACCGGAGGGTTTGCATTGGGGGAAATTTCCACCAGATCGAGCCCGGCATCTGCTGCCAGCTCCATCGCACGTTCGGGGGTTACAACACCCTCATTTTCGCCTTCTGCTCCTATGAGCCGAATTTCAGGTGTGCGAATGCGATCATTCACACGGGGTCCTGTGTCACGCTGTGGCGGCGCGTTATGTGGTCTTCGGGCTATTGTCTGATCTCCTTGATCGTTTTGAGAGCTTGCGCGGAGCCGCGCCGCTTCAATATAGAGCAACTGGCGCTAAGATAGAAGCGGATTGCGGTGTGTTTGGAGGGCTTTTAAGGCCTGAATCCTAACGCTTTGCGGCATTTAGGGGAAATCGGCGGATTTTTGTATAGGCAGTGGCACGCACTTGCGATTCTTTGCTGCGGCGCACAAATCCTAGTTATGCGAGCCGTTTTTGGGGCAGGGGCACGCTGGTTTCAAGTCGCAACAGAAGGAAAACTCATGCGCAATCTGCTTATCGTTCTTGGTTTGGTTATTGTTGGTGGTGGCGTCTATTACGTCACGCAGTCCGGTGGGCCTGAGGTGGCCACCGTTGGGGCTGTCAAAGAAGAGGTTGTGACGGCTGTTGAGGCAGCACCTAAGGCTGAGGCTGTGGAGCAGATGGAAACCGTGACGCAATCCGCCAAGGAAGCCGTTGAGGGCGCCGCTGAGACTGTGAAGGCGAAGGTTGAAGACAGTGTGAAAGAGGCCGCGAGTTCGGTCATGGACGGGACAACATCTGTTCAGGAGGCTGTGAGCAGTGTTGTTGAAGATGCGAAGGCGTCGATTGGGGATGAAGTGAAGGCTGCTGTTGAGCAAACCGGTGGGGCCAAGGAGCTTCTGGAAGAGGCTGCCGCGGATCCGATGGCAGCAGCCAAGAAGCTGACTGCGCCGAGTGAGGAGGCTGCGGTTGAGGCCGTGACTGAAGCTGCTACTGACACGGCTGCAGAGACTGCGGCGGCTTCGACAGAGGCTGCAACTGAGACAGCAACCCAAGCCGTTACCGAGGCAGCTACAGATGCGGCGACGGAAACGGTAACAGAGGCCGCGACAGAAACTGCCGCAAGTGCGACTGGTTCGGTTGTTGAAGCTGTAACGGAACAGGTGACGGATGCAGTGAAAGAAGAAGCGAGCAATGGTTTGAAGAAACTGCTCGGTGCTGCGACCAACTAAAGTTCTGACATCAGATCACATTGGGCCCCGCATTGCGACGGGGCCCTTTTGCGTTTTAGACCAGATCTGGCGGTGTCGCTTCCAGCGCGAGGCTTGCGATGATCTCGTCAAGGGGCACAACGCTGGTCGATTTCTCGCCCAAACGCCGCACTGAGACGCTGCGGTTTTCAACTTCTTTCATGCCAATCGCAAGGATCGCAGGGACTTTGCCAACGGAATGCTCGCGGACTTTGTAGTTGATCTTTTCGTTGCGAATATCGGCCTCGGCGCGCACGCCTGCGGCGGTCAAAGCTGCGACAACCTCATGCACATACTCGTCCGCATCTGACACAATCGCTGCAACCACGACCTGACGTGGCGCGAGCCAGAAGGGCAGGCGGCCTGCGTGGCTTTCTATAAGAATGCCGATGAACCGCTCAAAGCTGCCGAGTGTGGCGCGGTGGAGCATGACGGGGCGGTGTTTTTCGCCATCTTCGCCCACATAGTTCGCATCTAAGCGCTCGGGCAGGACGAAATCGACCTGATGGGTGCCGCATTGCCAGT
>CAZQMR010000392.1:0-2411 GCA_964594465.1 uncultured Rhodobacterales bacterium | reverse complement strand
CACCAACCACTTTCGCGGCCCCCGCCATTGTTCCGTGAATTTCGATATGCCGCTCGACTGCGATTGGCCCGTCCTTTGGCATTGCCTCAAGCGGGCGATCCGTGAGCCGCGCGAAACTCACGAGAGCCAGCACAACAGCCACCAGACCAAACATTGAGCGTACCAGAAAGCGCGGTACCATCTCGCGCTCGCGGGCCTCTGCTGCTGTTCGAATGGCTGTCATTCTGGTCACTCCGCTGGCATCGCAGAAGGTGCGACCCGGATCTCTTGGGCTGCCTCCTGAATGCGGGTCTGTGCGGCTTCGCCCAATAGCTTGGCCACGTTTTCAACGTTTGGAATAGCGCGCAACGCAGGTTGCGTGCGCGATATCTTCCAGGGGCGCACATGGGGCCAGCACACGAGATAGCTCAGCCGGGTGCTGCCCATCAGATCGAGCACAATCGTCCCGCTCCCATCCTTGCGCGGTGCCAGATCTGCAGAGGCGATCATCGTGAAGGGGATGTTGAGCGTGACGGTCAGTGCCGCGCCAATGCGCATCGCAACCCGGCGGTTGGTGATCGTGTAAACGGTTGTGACCGCAAAGACCCAGGCCATCAGCATGAGGATCAAACAGGCCACGAGCCCCATGGTTAGATAAGGCACCATCGCCCAAAGCCCGAGACCAAGACCCTGAGCGTCGCCAATCACCACACCGCGCCAAATTGCAATCGCCAGGAAATACCCGGCCACCCAATAAAGATTGAGCGAGGCCCGCGCGAGCGCCCACCAGTTGGGAGCCCCCTGCCACAGGATATGCTCGCCCTCGGGTGGCAATTCAGGCAAGCCGCGCACCGGCTCAACCTGAAAATCGTCATGGGTATCGGAAGGCGACTGGCTCACAGCACCGGCTCCTGTCGGGCAGGTTCAGCATACATCGTGCCACCCGCGAAATAGGCGCAGACCTTTTCTTCTTCGAGCAAGGTCACTTGCATGCGGGCCTTGAGCGTCGGGATATTGGCGAACTGGTGGCTATAGATCGAGTTGACGAAAACCTCGCGGCCCCGGATCACGGCCATGGCCATCGGGATCAGCCGCGTGCCGCCACCGCCTGCGAGTTCCACCTCCAGATAGCGCACAAGCTGCTCTGGCGCGTCGATCCACATATCGGTGATCGTGCCAACGGTTTCGCAATCGCCCGCAAGAACTGGCAGGCCGCGTGGGTCGCGCCCAGCGGTCACGCCAAAGGCCTGATTGCCGCTCATAGGTACGATCTTGGGATGCCCGTGGCCGTCCAGTTCTGGCACGTTGCGTCGCGGGGCCCAAGCCGCTGGCCCGATCCCGTCGATCATCGGATCACCGGTTGGCTCATGGGGAAACCCGTTGGCTGCACTTGTGCGGCGCATCGCGAGATCCCGGTTCTCCGGCTGCATATCCGGCACGGTTACTTCGCCGCGCCCATGGGGCAGCTTGAAGGTCTTTTGATTGGGCAGTGGGAACGGACCCTGATTGGCGGCCGCATTGCCATCCTCATCTTCCAGAGGATAACCTTCGCGCATGTTCTCGATCTGAAGGTAATAGATCAGACCCGCGAAAAAGATCCAAAAGAGATAAAGCGCTAGCTGCGCGAGGTCAAAATTTCCAAAAAACGGTTCAACCATGGGTGTGGCCTTTCTTGATGAATGCAAGGGTCATGCGGGAAGATCCGCAAGGCCGATGCCTGTTCTCTTGGAGTTGGTTGCATGATCAATGTCCCAGCTGCGCACAAGCGGCCCGAGGGCGATCAATGTGACAAACAGCAGGCCGATCTCTAGGTGGTAGACGAAAGAATATCCGGTTCCGGGGCCTGACAGGGCGTCGCCCAACTGCCCGCGAATTGCGAGCGCATTGATGACGTCTCGAAGAATGCCACCTGCCGCAACCGCAAGGCCCAAAGCCGTCGCCTGTGCCGCGCCCCATGCGCCAAGCGCAAGACCGCGCCCTGCAGCACCTTTGATCGGAAGCGCCATGGCAGAGGTAAGTGTCGCCACGGCAAACAGTCCTCCACCTAGCCCGATCAGGGAGGAACCGAGGAAAAACAGGGCGGGCGATTGCATCGGGTCTGAGAGCACGACGGCACAGAACGCTGCAATGCCAATTAGGATGCCGCGCGCGGCCATGCGGTAGGTGTTGATCCCACGCCCGAGCCAAACCGCAGCAAGCGCAAAACCAATGATAGCACCAAGCGCCCAAAAGGCGGTCAACAAGGTCGTAGCAGATACGCTGAGACCAAGAACTTCGCCCCCATATGGTTCCAGCAGCACGTCCTGCATCTGAAAACCAGCTGTGCCAAGCGCAACCACCAAAAGCAGACGTCGCACAGATTTGATCTCTGCAAAATGCGACCAAGCTTCTTGAAAGCTTGGCTTTGGTGCCGCACGTGCCTCTGCGGATGT
>CAZQMR010000391.1:0-2414 GCA_964594465.1 uncultured Rhodobacterales bacterium | reverse complement strand
TGAAATCATCTTCTTTGACGAGCCAACGACAGGCCTCGACCCCATCATGTCCGGCGTCATCAACGAGCTGATCCGCGAAATCGTCACCGAAATGGGCGCGACCGCCATCACCATCACCCACGACATGTCCTCCGTGCGCGCCATAGCCGACAAAGTCGCCCTCATCCACGAAGGCCGCGTCCAATGGACCGGCCCCGTGTCCGAAATGGACAGTACCGACAACCCCTACATGCGCCAATTCGTAGACGGCAAAGCCGAGGGACCAATCGAGGCGGTGCGGTGACATCAACACCATTTGAAGAATGTGGCCGCGTTTGGTTCAGAAACTTGCTGACACAGTCAGACATCGACTTCCTGACAAACGCCTTCTCTCAAAATCAAAGCAGCCAAAGACTAACCAACGCGCCAGATCTTTCCAAATTTGTTTCTCAGCATTCAGGTTTGTCTGCAGCACTTGAAAATTTGCTTCCAAACGCGAAGCCGGTGCGTATCGTCGCCTTCAATAAAAGCGAAGGCAACTCATGGTCCTTGCCGTGGCATCAAGATCGCACAATCCAAGTGAACCAAAAACATGAGATTTCAGGTTTTACGAATTGGACCAAAAAATCCGGCACTTGGCATTGCGAACCACCCCTCGATGTCCTTGAAAACATGCTGTTCGTTCGCATCCATTTGGACGCCTGCACATCTGAAAACGGTCCAATGGAAATTGCACTCGATAGCCACAAACATGGCATCATACCGTCCAAGGACGCCAAGGGTCATGCCTCAAACCTAGAAACAGAGCTTTGCTTGGCAGAGCAAGGTGACGTTTTAGTTTTAAAGATGAATACGCTTCATCGATCAACTACGCCAACCAAACCATCACCACGGCGTACTCTGCGCATAGATTTCGCCAATTTCAATCTCCCACCTCCCTTAGACTGGACATCCTGACTTGGTGAGGATTTGAAATGTGTTACGATTGACGTAAGCCCCCTATTCTGGAGGATCCAATGCAAGATTATAAAAGAAAATTTGACGCCGCCATCGATGAACTTGGCAACGCGGGAATTTGGAAGACAAACGCCGTGCCCCTTTACACAAAGCTCTTTAGAAAGATCGGCATGACACCCAAACCCCCTCACTATGTCGGTTTCTGGCAGGTGGCACTTGGCATGGGCATCTGGTTCGCCAGCGTTTGGGGCATACTTATGTACGTCCTGTTTTGGAAAAGCGCAGGCTTGCCGATCATATTTGCGATCTTATCCGCGATTTTCGCTGGCGCTAGTTTTGGACTGCTCATGGCCTATTACTACCGCAATGGCCGAAAAAAACACAGCCTAACGCCTTGGGGAAATCTATAAACCAACAGCGTGCAAACCTGTCGATTTTCTCAACACGATACGCGACTGCGTAAGTGATCGCGCTGTTCGCCAATCACCTCTCTCAACTTAAAACACCTTCATCCCAGTTTGAAATCCACCGAATTCGTCCCCACATACCACCCCATGAACAGACGAGCCTTCCTAAGCACCGCCACCGCAGCAGCAGCCATCCCAGCCCTGCCAGCCCTCCCATTTGCATCAAGCGCCCCCGCCGCCAGCACCACTGCCGCGCGCTTCTGGGCCATCTACCACACTGCTCTCAGCGGCGACGTCACCCCCGCCCTCATCGCCCGCTCCTCTGGCCTCAGCAAAGCCAAAGCCGCCGCGCTGCGCACTGATCTCATCGCCAAAGGCGTCCTGCGCCCAAGCGGCCTCGCGTCGGCAACCATCGCCAGCACGACCACCAAACTCGCTCAAACCCCGAAACCCGGCACCCTTGTCGAAAAAACCCGCACCCTCTGGACCACCCTCACCGAACCAGAAACCGCGCCCGAGCAAGAACAATGAACCGCCGCGACTTCCTCACAACCGCCACCGCCGCCGCAGCCATCCCCGCGCTGCCCAGGCTCCCCTTCGCCAAAGCGGCCCCGGCCACCACTTCGGCGCGCTACTGGGCCATCTACATGACCGAGCTCAACGGCGACGTCACCCCCGCCACCCTTGGCAAAATGACTGGCCTCACCACCAGCAAAGCCGCCGAACTCCGTTCCGGCCTCATCGCCCAAAACATCCTAAAACCCACCGGTTTCGCTGCCACTTCACCGCTACCTGCCAAAATCAACCCCAAGTCACTCCTGGACAAAGCCAGCAAAACTCTCGAGCACCTGACAGAAGAACCGCCTGAGCCCGAAGCCACCAACCCTCCCTTGGCAAATCCCTAACCAAGCCTTACCTCTGCACCCAACAATCAGCAGAGTTACCCAGTGCAAATTCTCAAATCCCTAAACCTAGCGCTCCTAATCGCCTTCCCTATCGCCTGGGCAGCCCCCTTGGCGCGCGCAGGCCTGCTCCCCTTCTTCAAACTCCCCGAAATCTCCATCCTCTCAG
>CAZQMR010000390.1:0-2414 GCA_964594465.1 uncultured Rhodobacterales bacterium | reverse complement strand
TCACTCACCCGGAACCAGTTGCGCTTTGGAAATCACCGGCGTGAGCCGCTCAGCCTGACCCCGCACAATCGCGCAAAGCTGCGCTTCGCCCTCACAACTCGGGATCGAGGAAATCGCGCCGCTCAGAATATCGTTGAGATGCTTGACCGCGCCTTTGACACCCATCCGCGTTACTGCATTGGGTCGGGCGTTGACCGCGTCCTGGCCAACCGGCTTGCCGAGGGTTTCTTCGTCATAAAGCACATCGCGCAAATCATCCGCGACCTGAAACGCCTCGCCAATGCGCGCCCCCAACTCGTGCCAGGGCTCTGCATCCGCGCCAGCCGCTGTGGCACCCATTTGCGTGGCAGCAATAAACAGCGCCCCGGTTTTGGCCAAATGATAGGCGCGCAAATCCACCTCGTCTTCGCTCTCCCAGGCTTGGCCAGCACATATCCCATGAGGCGCGCCGGAATAGCGCGCAAGCTGTTCTATAAGAACCGCCGCGCGGGTTGGGGATGCATGGGCTGCACGGGCAACAATCTCGAAGGCTTTGATGATCAACGTATCGCCAACCAACAGCGCCATATGCTCCCCGTATTTCTTGTGGACCGAGGGCTTGCCGCGCCGCAGATCCGCATTGTCAAAACAAGGCATGTCATCATGTACCAATGAGGCGCAGTGAATTAGTTCAATTGCCGCTGCCGCTGCCGTGGTCAGCTCAGGCGCATCATCGCCGCAAGCTTTAGCCACCGACAGACAAAGCTGCGGGCGCACCCGCGCACCGCCGGGAAACAAAGCGTAATGAAGCGCACTTTCAAGCTTGGGAGGTGAGGCCGCCGTGCCCCTGCTTGAAATCACAGCCTTCAGGGCGTCCGTAATGCGATCCTGGTACAACATGCGACTTCCTCTGGCTTGGAACGGGATGTGTAAATTAATCTGGACAGTTTTTGCGATAGTGTCAATACTTCTAGACAGTAGAGGAGTCCTATGCCCGCAAGTGAACCCAAACGCATCGCCATCATTGGCGCCGGAATAGGCGGGCTTGCCGCTGCCTTGCGGCTGGCAAGCGCTGGCTTTTCCGTTGATGTGTTTGAAGCCCACGCCTCGCCGGGCGGCAAAATGCGTACCTTGCCTACCACAGCGGGCCCGGTCGATGCTGGCCCAACCGTGCTCACCATGCTCCCCGTTTTCGAGAACCTCTTTCAAGCCGCCGGAACCAACCTGGAGGCCGAACTCACGCTCCTTCGCCAAAACCGCCTTGCGCGTCATTTCTGGCGCGATGGCACGCGCCTTGACCTCTATGCCGACCCCACTCGCAACGCTCACGAAATCGAGCAGGTCTTTGGCAGCACCGCCCGCCACGATTTCCACGCCTTCCAGTCCCGCACCAAGCTGCTGTTTGAGGCCTTCACACCCATCATGATGGAAGCCGCAAACCCAACGCTCACTTCCGTCACTCTCGCGTGCCTCAAAAACCCACGCCTGCTCACGACGATGCCAACCCAAACGACCCTCCACAAGCTGCTCAAGAAGACCTTCCGGGAACCCAAACTCGTGCAACTTTTCGGGCGCTACGCCACTTATGTCGGCGGCTCCCCCACCGCCGCCCCGGCGATCCTATCGCTCATTTGGCAATCCGAAGCACGCGGCGTTTGGCAGGTCAAAGGCGGCATGCAGCGCCTCGCCCAAACCGTCGAACGCCTTGCGCGCGCACGCGGCGCTCGCTTCCACTACAACTCCCCGGTCAGCGAAGTCACTACCAGCGCGGGCAAAGCCATAGGCTTGAAAACCAAGGACCAAATCCAAAGCTTCAATGCCATCTTGTTCGCCGGAGACCCAGCCGCCCTCTTCCAAGGCCTCCTCGGCGAAACTGTCAAACCCGCTATCCCGACATCAGCAACACATCCCCGCTCTCACTCGGCCAATGTCTGGTCCTTCGCCGCCAAAGCAGATGGCGCGCCCATCGGCCTCCACAACGTCTTTTTCGCTGAAAACGCCACATCTGAATTCGAAGACCTCGGCCAAGGCCGAACTCCTCGTGAACCTTCAATTTACGTCTATGCTCAGGACCGTGGTGGCGAAACAGTCCCGACCGGCCCCGAGCGTTTTGAAATTATCCTGAACGCGCCACCAACTTCGCAAACAAAGGGAGACACCCCATGTCCGACGCAGATTTTTCCAATGCTCGAGACCATGGGGCTACGCTTTCACCCGCAACCGACACTCAACGCCCTCACAACCCCAAGCCAATTCAACCAACTGTTTCCCGGGTCGGCCGGGTCGCTCTACGGGCTGAGCCCACATGGGATGATGGCAGCCTTCAAGCGCCCACGCGCACGAACCCGGATCAAAGGGCTTTACCTGACGGGCGGCGGCGCGCATCCGGGGGCGGGAGTGCCGATGGCAACCCTCTCCGCTCAGCACGCGGCCGC
>CAZQMR010000389.1:0-2460 GCA_964594465.1 uncultured Rhodobacterales bacterium | reverse complement strand
TTTATCTTAGCAGATGACCATAACTCCCCGCATCCAATGGATTATTTCATTTGGCTGATCCGCAATGATGAGCGCACGATCCTTGTGGATACGGGCTATGACGGGCGCGAGGCAGGCTTGCGCGATCGGGCCATTCAGATCGAACCGGGGGAAGCGCTGAGCAAGATCGGGGTGAAGCCGGAGGAGATTGATCAATGCATCATCACCCATCTCCACTATGATCATGCGGGTGGTTTGGACCAGTTTCCGAACGCGACGCTGCATATGCAGAGCACGGAAATGGCCTATGCGACGGGGCCGTGTATGTGCCACGGGGCGCTCAAAATGCCCTACACGGCGGATCACATATGCGAGGCGGTGAAGCGGGTTTATAGTGGAAAAGTGGCGTTTTATGACGGGGATGGGCAGGTTGCACCGGGGGTGACTGTGCATGCGCTGTCAGGGCATTCTAAGGGCCTGCAGGGGGTGATGGTGGAGACCGATAGTGGACCGCTTTTGCTGGCCTCGGATGCGTCGCATTATTATGAGAACTACCAACAGAACAAACCGTTTCCGCTGGTGGTTGACGTTGAGGCGATGCTCAACAGCTTTGATCGGATGCGGGAGCTGGCGCCGGATGATCGGATCATTCCGGGGCATGATCCGTTGGTGCGGGAATATTATCCGCAGGTGTTTGAAAATTCGGGCGTGTCTGTGCATCGCTTAGACGTAAAAAAGACGATCTAAATCAACGTGTTATGTCGTTAATTTTTGCGCCATGCTGCTGCACAGTTCGCGCACGCATATGCTGTGTGTACTGCACTGCATACCCATGTACGGCCATGTGTTAACGGCGTTTTGACCCGTTTGGGGGCATATTTTAACCATTTTGTAAGATTTGATCGCTTGGCAAATTAGCCCGTTTCGCCGCTCCCTAGATCCCACCAGAGCCCGGTCATCAGCTCAAGCGCTTCGCGTGCGACGGAGGCCAGCAGGTGTTCGTTGGGGGCGTGTTGGGAGCAGCCTGCATAGGAATGGGGGATCCAAATGGTGGGCAGGCCGAGGGTTTCGGTGAACATGGCGTTGGGAAGGGAGCCGCCTGCATTGGGGAGGATTGCAGGGGCGCGGCCCAAGGTGGTTTGAATAGAGCTTGCGACATGGCGCACCCATGGATTGTTGGGGGAGACCCGTGTTGCGGAATATTTCGCCTCCCGGCTGGCGATTACGTCGATATCTGGAAAGCCATGGGCGAGCAGGTGCCGCTTCAAAGCGGGGACGATGTCGTCTTCATCGGTGCCGATCACAAAGCGAAGCTGGCAATAGGCCATAGCGCTTGGAGATATGGCGCCCATGGGGGCCTCTGGCTGGCCGGATTTCATGGCCAGAATTGCAAAGGAGTTCCAGCCAAACACGCGCTCGGAGGGGGTGAGGTCGGCTTCGCCCCAATCTGGGTCGATTGCGGGGCCACTTTCACCGACGGGGCAGGCGGCGAGGGCGTCGCGCACATCTGGCGTCAGGCTGTTGGGACGCCATTCAGGCACAGCGATCTGGCCGCGTGCGTCGGTGATGACGCTGAGCGCTTGAGCAAGCCGCATGGCGGGATCGGCGATCAGACCGCCAAAATTGCCGGAATGATGCGCGCCCTCGCGCAGATTGCACTCAAGGCGAAACTCCATCACGCCGCGTGTGCCCATGACCAATGTTGGCAGATCGCGTGCCAAGCGCATGCCGTCTGAGCCGATCAAAACATCGGCGCCAAAGGCATCTGGGTGCAACGCGAACAGTTCATTGAGACCGGGAGAGCCGATTTCCTCGCCTGTTTCGATCACGAATTTTAGATTGAACCCAAGAGAGCCGCGCACCTTTAGCACCGATGCGAGGGCCGCAAGATTGATCAGATGCTGGCCCTTGTTGTCAGCGGTCCCGCGCCCATAGATACGGTCGCCGACTTTGGTTGCGCAAAAGGGGTCACGATTTTCGTCCCATTGGCCCGATTGACCTAGAACCGTATCGCCATGGCCGTAGCTGAGAATGGTGGGCAGGGCAGGGTCCTCGATGCGGGTGGCCAGCAGAACCGGGCCTGCCTTTGGATCGGGGCTTTCAAATAGCTGCGTGGTCGCCCCGATTGCGGTGAGATGAGGTGCAAGCGTTTGGGTGAGGTAATGGGTGAGATCTGCACTGCTGTCGCTGCGCTGGCTTTCGCTGGGCGCTGCAACAAGCGTATTGAGCTGTTCAAGAAAGGTGCCGTTGTCGAAATAGGACAGACTGCTGGAAATCGCATCGTTTCGGGACATTGGCATGTGTCTCTTTTCGGGGAGTTTATGCGTTATAGTTGTGTCAGCCGTTAGGGATTTGTCTAGAGCCGAAATTTGACACATTGAACGCTTGACCTTGAGTTTTGTGAACCCTATATCGCACGCCAGTGTTGGCGGAGTAGCTCAGGTGGTTAGAGCAGCGGAATCATAATCCGCGTGTCGGGGG
>CAZQMR010000388.1:2018-2471 GCA_964594465.1 uncultured Rhodobacterales bacterium | reverse complement strand
TGGTTATTCTGGCCACGGGCGGCTATGGCCGTGCGTATTTCTCCGCCACCAGCGCCCATACCTGCACCGGGGATGGTGGCGGCATGGTTGCACGGGCGGGTCTGCCCTTGCAGGACATGGAATTCGTCCAGTTCCACCCCACCGGCATCTACGGCTCCGGCTGTCTGATCACCGAAGGCGCGCGCGGCGAAGGCGGCTACCTCACAAATTCCGAGGGCGAGCGCTTCATGGAACGCTATGCGCCCACCTACAAAGACCTCGCCTCGCGCGACGTGGTCTCCCGCTGCATGACCATGGAAATCCGCGAAGGGCGCGGCGTTGGCGCAAATGGCGACCATATCCACCTCCATCTCAACCACCTACCCCCCGAAACCCTCGCGCTACGCCTGCCGGGCATCTCGGAATCAGCCCGCATCTTCGCAGGCGTCGACCTTAACAAAGAGCCGATCCCGG
>CAZQMR010000388.1:0-2008 GCA_964594465.1 uncultured Rhodobacterales bacterium | reverse complement strand
CCACCAATTACTGGGGCGAAGTCCTGAACCCAACCGCCGACGATCCCGACCGCATCCTGCCCGGCCTCATGGCCGTTGGCGAAGCCGGTTGCGCCTCGGTGCACGGCGCCAACCGCCTCGGCTCCAACTCCCTGATCGACCTCGTGGTGTTTGGCCGCGCCGCTGCAATCAAGGCTGGCGAAGTCGTTGATCCCAAAACAAATAACGAGCCGCTCAACCAAGCGTCTGTCGATTTCGCCATGGACCGCTTCGACAAGATCCGCAACGCATCCGGCTCAACCAGCACCGCCGAACTGCGCCTCACCATGCAAAAAACCATGCAAGATGACGCCGCCGTGTTCCGCACCGACAAAACGCTGGCCGAGGGCGTCACCAAGATGGAAAAAGTCGCGCAAGGAATGGAGGACGTCTCCGTCACCGACCGCTCGCTCATCTGGAATTCCGACCTCATGGAAACCCTCGAGCTGACCAACCTCATGCCAAACGCGCTCGCCACAATCGTCGGCGCTGAGGCCCGCAAGGAAAGTCGTGGCGCTCACGCCCATGAAGATTACCCAGATCGCGACGACAAAAAGTGGCGCGTTCACACCCTCGCCGTCGTTGATGACACCAAAACCACGCTGAGCTATCGTCCCGTCCATACCGCCCCTCTCACCACAGAGGCTGAAGGCGGTATTGATTTGAAACGTATTGCTCCAAAAGCGAGGGTTTATTAAATGAAAAATCTCATTCTCCTGCCAGCACTTGCCCTGTTTGCCTGTGGCGAGGCCGTGGCGACAGACGCCAACCGCCAAACCGCAGAGCAGGTCATCAAACAAGTCGTACAAACCACCAATCCCGGCCTCTTCGTGCCACCTTTGGCCAATTGCATGATCAACAATGCCACCAACAAAGAGGTCTTGGCCCTCACGCGGGACGCGCAAAATGGCCTGACCGATGGAACCACCGCAATGGTGCTCGAAATCGGTCGCCGCGCGGCCTCAAAGCAGTGCTTCCTTGCCAACGGGCAGAACGTCTCAATCTGATGCAACTCGGCCCCCGGACATATCTGGCCATCTTCGGCCTCGCGGTGCTCGCTGCTTGTGCGGACGGCACCGATCCGCTGACCCAAGGCACGCGCTCCGCGGCCAAGGGCGTGGTGGACGAGGTCGTTGCGGATCGCCTGCCGGGTGCTGATGTTACCCCCATTACCGACTGCATCATCGACAACGCTTCTGCTTTGGAGCTTTTGAAAATCTCCAAGGCAGCGGTTGTGGGCGTCGATGGGCACACGGTCGGCCAGATTCTCACGATTGCGGAGCGCAAGGATACGTTGCTTTGCTTCGTCAAAAACGGACGGTTGGGCGGATTATGAGCCTTAAGAAATCGTTCACATTAACCATTATGCGCTGTGCACTGCACGTGCCATATGCGTGGCGGAATTGTGCAGGCAATTTCGGTCTAAAAGTTAACGCCAAAGGAGCCTTCCATGGTTGAGCTTGTCCTTCCCAAAAATTCCCGCATGACTATCGGTAAAACGTGGCCGAAGCCGGAAAATGCAAGCAATATCAGGACGTTCAAGATTTATCGCTGGAACCCGGATGACAGCGAAAACCCTCGTGTGGACACGTATTTCGTCGATATGGACACGTGCGGCCCGATGATGCTGGACGCGCTCATCAAAATCAAAAACGAGATCGACCCCACATTAACCTTCCGCCGCTCCTGCCGCGAAGGCATTTGTGGTTCCTGCGCGATGAATATCGATGGAATCAACACCTTAGCCTGCATCTACGGCCTCGATGAAGTGAAGGGCGAGGTTAAGATTTATCCCCTCCCGCACATGCCCGTCGTGAAGGATTTGATCCCCGATCTCACCCATTTCTACGCCCAGCACGCATCTATTATGCCTTGGCTCGAGACCACAACCAACCGCCCCGCAAAAGAATGGAAGCAGTCCATCGAGGATCGCAAAAAGCTCGACGGACTATATGAGTGCGTCATGTGCGCGTCCTGCTCTACATCTTGT
>CAZQMR010000387.1:0-2486 GCA_964594465.1 uncultured Rhodobacterales bacterium | reverse complement strand
GTCGATCAACATGCAGTGCTTTGGGTCGCAAAACTCCCGGTTCAGCCCGCGTTCAGGCGCGCTGGTCCAAATTTTCAGCGGCCAACCCTAAATGCACTGCGGCGCAGCCCTGGTATCTTGCGCTTGCCTCGAAAGCTGAACTTTGGTCCTGACGGAATGCCCGGACTTTCAGTTATTTCATCAGGCGAGAGCAAAGATTTTCTGCGTCGAACCCTAAACAACATTGAGTTTGATGACGTTCGAGAACAGGCGATGCTAGATGTTGGTCCACGCATGCCTTTTGCGGATTTGCACCAAAGCAAAGTCGCACAGATTACGTCCGATACGCTTTTGACCCGACCTGCAAAGCGCTTGAAGAAAGATGCAGCCGAAGGTTTAGACGTTCCAAGGCCGTCGCGAAGAAAACGCTCTGAAAATGCTAACTCACCGCAGGTTTCTGACAATCCCCCTCGCACTGATCCAGTCATCCAAGCGCTTCGAGCACCGCCGGATCCGGGACTTGATGCCAGCACCCAACGACCAACAGCTGAAAATGAAGTTGTAGAGACCCGCCCAGCAGAGGCGGTTTTATCGATTCAACCCCCAAGTATTCTGACAAAAAAGCCGGTTCAAAGGTCTGGGCCGGCCTCGCAAGAACCGACTTTGGCCGGAACGATTGAAAAAACACGTCCACCGCGCCGTGTTAGTACTGCGGTGAATGAGCCCGCAGACTTAGGGGAAACACAGGTCACTGACGCTGAGGTGAAGGAAGGCTTGACCTTTCCCAGGCCGTTGCGGCGCCCTGTAAAAGAGACAAGCGCAGCTGTTCCAGACGATCCCGCTGTCCCAACGGCAGATGTGAACGCCGCGCCCTTGCAAGAAGTTGTTGTGACGCGCCCAAAACACCGCAAAGGACTGCGGAGCACGCCAGTTGCTTCGGTCCCTCCCCCTAAAGGACCAGTGAGCAAATATGCGGTCAGGGCTGCGAGTTCTCCTAAGGCGCGGCCCAATGGGCTCCGCGCGGCGGCTGCGAAATTGCGGAAAAAACGCAATAGCGTTGATGCTGTCGTCGCCAAAAAGCAGGAGCCAAGGAAATCGGTTCCGGCGTCCAGTCTCAGATTGCCATCGAATGCCTCGGTCAAAAAAGCATCGACAATTCGAAATGGGATAAACCTGCGCAAGATTAGTTTGCTGGGTGTGTTGGGCACGTCTTCACAGCGCCGTGCGCTTATTCGGTTGCCTCGTGGTGGTGTGGTCAGGGTAAAGCGGGGCGCCAGCGTTGAAGGTTGGCGTGTTTCAGCGATTGGAGAGCAAAGCGTTCGGTTGCAAAAGGGCAGCCGCAGTCAAGTGTTGCGATTGCCTAACTAATCGGTTGAGGTTTCAGAGCTTCGCCACACTGCCCAAGCCTCAGGGGTGTCTAGATCTGTCGTTGCTGCATTTCCCTTGATGGGAACCTCAGTGATAAAGTCTTTCATATCCCGCAATAACTCGCGTGCGCCGCGATCTCCGCTCAAGGCCGAAAGGCTCTCGAAAAACCGGCGTCCGAACAAAACCGGGTGTCCGGATTTTCCGTCAGCGGAAACCGCTTGAACAATTTCCCGTTCATCATCTGGCGAAAATCCAGCGATTAGCTTGTTGATATGATCTCCTGTAATTTCCGGCATATCTGCCAGCACAATCAGTGTGCCATCGCTGTCAGGCAAGAGCGCCGTGAGCCCAGCTTTGATTGAGGATGACATTCCGTTTTGCCAATCTGGCGATGTTTCCAAATGGAGGTCTAACCCTTTGATTGCGGCCAATCGGGCGTCATCTTTGGGTCGCAAAACAACATGAACATTCCGCGCGTGAGAGTTGAGCATTTCTTGGGCGATATGTCTGAGAAGCGGAACCCCCGAGACAGTCTCAAGAAGCTTGTCATCGCCGCGCATTCGAGAAGATGCACCTGCTGCCAATACCACAACGTCTATGTTCGGGCGTGTTTGCATCGGCTTTGCAGTTCGTGGCTGGGGACGCTTTGGGTTTTCCTTTAGCAATCCGCCGACACCCATTTCAGCAATGGATTGCGCGCTAACACTCAATCCAGCCACCAATCGCTCCAATACCCAATCAGCACCATTCAAAACCGGGGATCGCGCACAACCGGGCAAACCAACGACCGGGCGCGCATTCAACTCTCCAAGGAATAGAAGATTGCCGGGATCAACCGGCATGCCAAAGCGGGTTAGGGTGCCTCCTGCCTCAATCAAACCCGTGGGGGAAACGTCCATGCGGTCCGAGGTTGCAGAAGCGCCCAAAATGAGCAGGAGTTCTCCTTTTGCCTCGGTCAGGCTTTTAGCAATCGCTGCACTTGTGTGTTCAACAATTGCCTTATCCACCAGCTCAAGGCCCAGATCGCTCGCACGTTTGGCGATAACCGACTTGCCCTTGTTGAGAGCCTTCTCTGTCAACGCAGAGGTTTTCGTCAGCACAAGGCTTGCAGTTTTTAGCTTGAACGGGACGACCCTCAA
>CAZQMR010000386.1:0-2523 GCA_964594465.1 uncultured Rhodobacterales bacterium | reverse complement strand
TCAAAACCGAGCTTATCGGTGTAAAACGCGATCGCATCATCGTAATCGCGCACCACCACAGACACGAGCGCGAGCGATTGGTTCATGCCTCGTCCGGGAACTCATAGCGGAAATCGCAGTGGCGGGCGCCCGATAGGATGGTTTGGGTGCGGGTGAGTTTGGCCTCCGGTGCAAACCCTTCGATCATCGCGAAATCCCTGTTGCAGGACAGGATTGCGCCGAGTTCTGGGATGCCCAGATCGCGGTACATTTCTGCGTAGCGGCAGCGGGTGACGTTGTGATCAACTTGCGTTTGCGTGTCCTCAATCACGTCAAGCTCCAGCGCACCGCCACGGGTCCAGGCCTCCAAACTCTCCGAAAACGTCTTGGCATCCTGCCCGCCCATCTGCGCAGACATTTCAGCCCCTTGCGTGCGGGCAATGTCTTTGATCGTTTCTGAGAGGATCGCGAGCACTTTGTCGCGGCCAAATTCAGCGGCCATTGCGTCGATCACAGGGGCGAGGATGCGGGCCTCGACCTCGCGGCGCTTGAGGACGCCAATGTCTTGGGTGAGCGTGTCGGGTTTGGGCATTGGCTGTGGATCCTTGGGTCTGGAGCGCTCCGCGCGGGAAGTATTTTGGGAAAATCGAAGTCAATGACTATATCAAGGGGAGACAAGGAGAGGGATGCAATGGGAAAATTCTCAGAAAACAGGCTGAAACTGACGCGCCGAGGGTTCTTGGCAACGGGATCGGCAGCGGCTGTGGTGCCGGTTAAGGTCGGCGTGCAGTCTGGTGGCAAGCGGGTGCTGACGCTGGTCTATGACAAGGCGCTAGGGGCGATGCGGGCTGTGGATCGGGTGGTGCGGTGAAGCGAGCGATCTATCCCGAAGGTGCAAAAGAAGCGGCGATCGCGCTGGGGCTTTCGCCTGGAATTATCTCTGGCGACCATGTGTTTCTTTCAGGGATAACCGGCAGTGGGCCGGATGGCAGCATGCCAACGGACGCTTCTATGCAGTTCACAGCCGCATTCGAAAAAATCGGATTTGTTTTGCAAAAGGTTGGCCTAACGCATGCCGCGATTGTGGAGCTTACCAGCTACCATATTGATATCGCTACGTATTTTGACACGTTTCAACGCATTCATCGGAAATTTCTGGCGGAGCCCTTCCCTGCTTGGACCGCAATTGAAGTGGCAGGGTTGCGGCGCGAAGGTGCATTGGTTGAAATTCGGGTTGTCGCAACGATGCGTTAAGCGATTTTTGCCCGCGTGACTTTTGCGCACACAACTTTAGCTGAAATTCAGGCCAAACTCATCAGTTCTTGCGCCGCTCCATCATCATTTCGTGAAGCGCGTGCATGCCGCGATCTGCCATTGCGGTGACCTCGGCGGCGTGGATTTGCAGGGCTTCGACCATTTCCGGGTCATCGGAAGTTTGGGTGACGATGACGCCGGCCTCGGTGACTTCGACGTCATTTTCGAGCTTTTCAGGATGGGTGAAGAAGATGTCGAGCGTCGGGCTTTGTACCAAAATCTTGGGGTCGCGGCCTTCTTCGACCCGCGCGATCATATCGACGACGTGGCTGATCAAGATGTCCATAACGTGTTGGTCGGTGGAGTGCGTCGTTGTTCTGATGCCGTTGGGCAGGTTCTCGACTTCGCGGGTGATCTTTGGGAAGTTGCGGAAAAGATGAGCGATTTCAGCGCTCTCGCGAGGCGAAGCATCTAGGCCGCGCAGGCCCGGCATGTTTGCCTCATCATGCTTGTGCCCGCCGGAGGAGTGTGAGTGGGACTGTGCCGTCGCGGTAAGTGGTGATAGGGCAAGGGCTAGAAGGCAGATCAAGACGCGCATTTTGGTGGCTCCTCTGATGGCTTTGGGAGAGCCTATCAAAGTTTGGACGCTAAGGATATTCCGGATAGTCCCTGCGCGACAATGTAACTTACTTGTCCGGTTGGCTTAGGTGCTGCTTAATTCCGCAAGTAGGGCCTTGGCGGAGTTTGAGCGGGGGGTCCAAAGGCCGCGCTCGATGGCCTCAGACAAGCGCTCTGCGATTTCGCGCAAGGCCGGTGGGTTTTTGTCGGCGATGAAGTTTCGGGTGTCTTCGTCCTCTAAGAATGCCG
Organism: uncultured Rhodobacterales bacterium; assembly: GCA_964594465.1. Classification (GTDB taxonomy): domain Bacteria; phylum Pseudomonadota; class Alphaproteobacteria; order Rhodobacterales; family Rhodobacteraceae; genus CAZQMR01. Next base: position 423 of record CAZQMR010000386.1, on the reverse strand, counting down.
AATGGACCATATCAAAATGGTGGGTTTTGACGGCTCCTGTGGTGGCGGAAAAGGCGAAGAGATAGTCGACCGTGGCGGCTATTTCAAACGCGCCTTTGTAGCCGTGGCGTTTGACGCCGTCGATCCATTTGGGGTTCACGACGCGCGAGCGCACGACGCGGGCGATTTCATCTTCCAGCGTGCGGATAAGCGGGCGCTCGGGGCGGGAATGGTCGTTGTGGTAGATTGGGCGGGCTTGGCCTTGGAGGGTTTCGACGGCAGCGGAGGCACCGCCTTCGAACTGGTAGTAGTCGTCTGAATCGAGCAAATCATGCTCGCGGTTGTCTTGGTTTTGCACGATGGCCTCGACTTGGGAGAGCCGGGATTTTAGGGCCTCAGGTGCGTGTATGCCGTCTTGGCCGCCGCCATAAGCGTAGGATCCCC
>CAZQMR010000385.1:0-2527 GCA_964594465.1 uncultured Rhodobacterales bacterium | reverse complement strand
ATTAAATTCTTGCCGTCAAATTTTGGAACCCACCGCCAATCCCTCTACTACTCCCGCCCCCGCTTCCCTTCCAGCCGCCGAAACAGCAGCGACAGCCCAAAACACAGGATAAAATACATCGCCGCCGTCGTGATCCACGCCTCAAAGATCGCCCGCGTCGAGGCCACCAGCTCCACCGTCTTATAGGTCAGCTCCTGCACCGAAATCAGCGAAATGATCGAGCTGTCCTTGACCAGCGAAATGAACTGATTGGCCATCGGCGGCACCACCTTTTTCATCGCCTGTGGCAGCACGATAAAGCGCATCTCATCGCTCCAGCTCATCCCAATCGAGCGCGCCGCCTCGCGTTGCCCCTTGGGGATCGACTGAATGCCCGCCCGCACGATCTCGCCCACAAACGCGCTCTCAAACAGCGCCAGCACGAACACACCCGAAATCAGCGACGGAAAGCGCCGCATATCCCCAAAGAAAAACTCCCAAATCTCAGGGTTGTCCGACTTCGCAATCCCCCGCGCCCAGCCCTCAATGTTGAAGGCGACAATCAGTTGCTCAGAGAGAAAAAAGAAGAAGATAAACACCACAACCACCGGCGGCACATTGCGCAAACACTCCAAATAGGTCCGCGCCAGCATCCGTATCGTGAGGTTCGACGCACAGCGCGCCACGCCCAGCAAAGTGCCCAAAATCAGCGCCAAAATGCTCGCGTAAATGCTCACCCGAATGGTCGTGATCATCCCCTGAAGCAGCAAATTCGCCACCCAACGCCCCTCATCCTCGCGCCAACGCAGGATATAGTTGGGGATGATTTTCCAGTTCCACTTGTAGTTCAAATTGCCCTCAATCCGCAGCCAGATAAAGGCGACGAAGGCAATCAGAACCGCAAGGATCACAAAATCCAGCCAGTGCAATTTTTTCAGGAATTTAGGCACATGGCCCTCCGCAAAGCAGGGGCGCCCGGTCAAAACCGGGCGCCCAAAACCCATCACTGATCGACCTGATCAGCCCAAGCATTGCCCTTGAACCAATAATCATTGCGCTCCTTCAGCCAACCCGTGCGCCATTTGGTGCCGATCCAGTTGTTGAAAAAGTTGGTCGCATCCGGGTCGCCCTTACGGTGCGCAAAGGCCTCGCCGCGCGCATCAAAGGTCTGATCAAACGGGATATGCAGCGTGTCCGGGTACTTGCGCGCCTCACGGCTCGGCGTCGGCTCTGACGCCATGGAGGCATGAGCGTTCGCGTTCAACACCTCTTGGGTCGAGGCCCCGTCCTCATCAAACAACAGCAGCTTGGCCTCGGGGAACATCCGCGAGATCACAACCGCAGGCGTCGCCCCGCGACGCGCCGCAAAGGTAACTTCCGGCTTGTTGAAATCCTCCAGCGTAGCAAACCCCGCCGTCAGCTCTTTATTGGCCAATACCGTCAGCCCGGAATAGGCATAAGGCTCTGAGAAATTCACCGTCAAATTCCGCTGCGCCGTGATCGACATGCCCGAAATAATCACATCAAACTTGCCCGAAACCAGCGCTGGAATAATCCCATCCCACGCGGTCGGGCTAAACTCCACATCCACACCCATATCCTTGGCCAGCTCGCGCGCCACATCCAGCTCAAAGCCGATCAGATCACCGTTCTTGTCCCGCATCGACCACGGCACAAACAGCGACAATCCCACCTTGATCACACCGCGCTTTTTGATCGTCTCAATCACACTCTCCGCCGACAGCGCTTGGCGGGCATTTTGTGCCGCCGCAGGCATCGCCACCGCCGCCATAGCCGCGGCCCCAATTACGGCGCTAAATAGTCGTCTTGATAAAGTCATAAGAAGTCTCCGTTCAGTTCAGGTTGCAATTGAATACCGCGCCTCAAGGCGCGACACGAAAATCGACAGCGCGAGCGTGATCACCAGATAAACCAGCGCAATCGTAAACCAGATCTCAAAGCTCATATACGTGTCCGAGATGATGTTGCGCCCCATCGTGGTCAGCTCCACCACCGCAATCACGCTCACAATCGCCGAGCTTTTGATCACGTTGACAGCCTCACCAGTCATCGGCGGCAACATCAATTTGATCGATTGTGGCAGGATGATATAGCGGTACACTTGGAACCGGCTCATCCCGATGCTATCGGCTGCCTCCCACTGCCCTTTATGCACAGCATTGATGCCCGCACGAAAAATCTCCGACAGCATCGCACCATGAAACACCGCCAAGCACAGCAGGCTCGCCATATTGCGATCCATCCCAAAAATCGGCCCCAGCACGTAGTAGAAAAGATACAGCAGCACCAAAAGCGGCGTGTTGCGGACCAGCTCCAAAAACACCACCGCCACAGCCGATCCAACAATCAGCCCCGAGAGCCGCAGCAGCGCCACTAACAACCCAATCCCCAGCGCAATCACAAACGCACTCGCGCTCAAAATCAGCGTCGCCACCAGCCCAATGGAGATCTTCCCCCAGACAATCCCATCCTCGCCCATGGTGTAGAAAAACTGCGGCACCCGGTACCACTGCCAATTATACCCCAT
>CAZQMR010000384.1:0-2558 GCA_964594465.1 uncultured Rhodobacterales bacterium | reverse complement strand
GTCGCCGGTTACGCCAATAAAGTGCTTTCGGTGAGGGAGCGCGCCGGGTGGAGATGTGGTAACTTTTGCGTAAGGTTTCAGACTGAAATTAGAGAAAATTTAACCAACTCTCGCCGTGCAGTGCATGGCACACATCATATGCGTGCGCGAACTGTGCTACCCATCTGTCGACATCGCCAGCACCCGGCTCATCACCGTGTAGCTCAACCCGGTCTCCTCCGCCCAATCATTGAAAGCCCCCTGAACCGCCGCCAAAGCCTTCTTCGACGTCGCCGCCCCATCAATAATCCCCGCCTCATTCAGCGCCACAACCACATGTTTTGAAAGAATAAAACTATCCCGCCCCAAGAACCGCAACGCATATTGACCAGTCGTTCCACCAAGCCGCGCCCCCCGTTTCTTCATCACATCCCAAAGCCCAACCTGATCGCTCGCAGGCCAATCCGCAAAAAACGCCGCCGCCGACCCATGCTCGCGCGCCAAATCGCACAAAAACACCCCATTGTCCCGCACGCTCAGAATTTTCGTCGCATGCCGCACGATCTCTTTATTCTTTAGCAATGAATCTAGATCATCATCGCTCAAGAAACTGCACCGAGCAGGATCAAAGCCCCAAAACGCCGCCTCAAATCCGGGCCATTTCTTCTCAATCACCGACCAATTGAAGCCTGCACAAAAAACCAAACGCGAAAACTCAGACAGGATCCTATCATCGCCCATGGCCGCCAATTTCGCATGATCCGGCGAGGTGTGTTCGGCCAACAGAGCCTCCAACGCGGCGGCACCCCCTTTGCGCTTTTCTGCTAAATCTCTGAAATAGCTAAATTTCTTCATCTCTTGCCTCTCGCTCAATAAAGGACAGAAACCGCCCCCGCGCCGCTGGCAAATCCTCACGGCCCAACGCTGGAGCGAGTTGGTTTTCCAAAAAATACCCGGTCATGCGCAGACCGTCCAACGCCGTTCTCGCCTCAGCCAATGCCGGATCCGCCAGTCGCAAAAAGCCAGGCAGCGGCAGTAAACGGTCCTTATAAGGTTCACCGGCATCCCGGCTTACCGCCCGCGCTGAGCGCGGCGAGACATAGATCAAATCCTGAAAACTTCCGGTGGCCGCGCAGGACGTGAGATCGGTGCCAAAGCCAAGCTCCTCCAACAACGCCAATTCCCAGAGCACATAGGCACCGGAGCGCTCTTCTGGCACATCCATTTTATCTAATAAATCCAGTGTCTTGGCGTAAATCATGGGATGCTCTTCACGTTCCGGCAACAGAGCGGAGAGCATCGACGTCACCGCCCCAAGCATCAGCAAATTCACCCGCTCCGCCATGATTGAGGCCGCCCGCGAGCGGATCGGCTCGACCTTAAAGCTCCCGAGATGCTCTTCCAGACGGGCACGCCACTCCACCGAAATCTGCCCGCCCGGCTGCAACAGCGGCGCCATTTTGCGCGAGCCGCCGCCCTGCACGACGCCTGCGTGCCGACCGTGCTCAGCCGTCAAAACTTCAATGATTGCAGCGTGTTCGCCATGTTTGCGCATGGTCAGCAACACGCCCTGATCGCGCCACTCCATGCGCCAACCCTAGGTCTCAAGCCATCAAAATGAAAGCGCCTATCCGCTCAGCCCATCTTCATCCAAAAGCGTGCGACCTTCGCGGTCCTCCACTTCCAAAATCCAGAGATCAGGATCAAAGCCGCGCTGACGCTCAAGCGCTGCATCAACCTCGCGTTCATCGCCCTCGGTCAACACCATCCAGACCCTAGCACCAGACATATCCGTGCGCCGCTCGTAAGCCTTAGCCTGCCCGTCCAAAGTCGCGGATTTCACGATCACAGCGCCAGCCGTGGCATCGCCCTTGGCGACTACAAACACCGGAATATCAGCAAGCCGCAATCGCGTCAGATAGGCTTGCACCCAGAACTCAGCGGTGAGGCGAACGTCACGTGCCATCTTTGAAATCAAGGCCCATTTCGGAGTAGCGCTCTGGCTCGCTCATCCATTTTGGGCGCACTTTGACCTGCAAAAACAGATGCACCTTGCGCTCCAAAAAATTCGTCAGCTCTTCGCGCGAGGCCATGGAAATCGCCTTAATCGTCTCGCCCTTTGGCCCAAGCGCAATGCCTTTATGGCCATCCCGCGCCATGTAAATCACCTGATCAATGCGAACCGAGCCATCATCGCGCTCTTCCCAGCCTTCTGTCTCAACCGTCAACTGGTAGGGTAGCTCTTGATGCAGGCGTAGCGTCAGCTTCTCCCGCGTGATCTCAGCCGCGAGCATCCGCATGGGCAAATCCGCGATCTGGTCCTCAGGATAGAGCCATGGCCCCTCAGGAACACCCTCGGCCAACCATTCGCGCAAGTCTTTGACACCATAGCCCTTTTCCGCGGAAATCATGAAGGTAGAGGCAAACAGGCGCCGCTCGTTCATGTCCTCGGCCAGCTTCAAAAGCACCTCGCGCTCGACCCGGTCAATCTTGTTGATCGCCAGTGCAATCGGCTGCTCAGAGGTCCGCTCGTCCAACGCCTCCAAAATCGCCTCAACACCATGGGTGATCCCGCGATG
>CAZQMR010000383.1:0-2570 GCA_964594465.1 uncultured Rhodobacterales bacterium | reverse complement strand
CCCGCGCCGTCATGCCCCACGGCACCACCACCATGTTCGTCGACCCACACGAGGTCGCCAATGTGCTCGGCATGCCCGGCATCCGCCACATGCATGACGAAGCCCTCACCCAGCCCATCAACGTCTACGTGCAAATGCCCTCCTGTGCCCCTTCCGCGCCGGGGCTTGAAACAACCGGCGCCGAACTTGGCCCTGCGGATGTGGCCGAGGCGATGACTTGGCCCAACATCATCGGCCTGGGTGAGATGATGAACTTCCCCGGCGTGATCCACAAAGACCCAAAGATGCTCGGCGAAATGGCCGCAACCCAAGCCGCTGGCAAAACCATCGGTGGCCACTACGCTTCCCCCGAACTCGGCCTGCCCTTTCACGCCTATGCCGCTGGTGGCCCTGCCGACGACCATGAGGGCACCCGCGAAGAAGACGCCGTTGCGCGCGTGCGTCAAGGCATGCGCGCCATGCTGCGCCTCGGCTCCGCGTGGTATGATGTCGAAAGCCAGATCACTGCGGTCACCGAAAAAGGCCTCGATCCACGCGGCTTTATACTGTGCACAGACGATTGCCATTCTGGCACGCTGGTCAATGACGGCCATATGAACCGCGTCGTGCGCCACGCCATTGACTGCGGCCTCGACCCGCTCATCGCGCTGCAAATGGCCACGATCAACACCGCCACGCATTTCGGCCTAGAGCGCGAGCTTGGCTCGATCGCACCGGGCCGCCGTGCTGACGTGGTCCTGACTTCAGATCTCAAAACCCTGCCGATTGAAACCGTCATCGCACGCGGTGCAATCATCGCCCAAAACGGCACCCTCAAAACCGCCGATCCCACCTACACATGGCCCCAAAACACCCGCAACACCGTCAAGCTCGGCAAAACCCTCACCGCCGCTGACTTCGAGATCAAAGCCAAAGGCCCAAAGGCTCGCGCGCGCATCATCGGCGTCGTTGAAAACCAAGCCCCAACCCAAGCGCTTGAGGCCGAGATCACCGTCACAAACGGCATCGCTCAAGCAGACGAAACCCAAGACATCGCCCAAATCGCCCTTGTCGAGCGGCATCGCGGCACCGGCGGCGTCACCAACGCCTTCGTCTCGGGCTTTGGCTACAAGGGCCGCATCGCGGTTGCCTCCACCGTCGCCCATGACAGCCACCACATGATCGTCGTTGGCACTTGCCGCGAGTGCATGGCGCTCGCGGCCAACCGGCTCGGCGAGGTCGGCGGCGGCATCACCGTCTTCCAAGATGCAAAAGAAACCGCCCTCATCCCCCTGCCCATCGCAGGCCTCATGTCCGACCGCCCCGCGGCCAAGGTCGCCGCCGCCGCCGATCAAATGATCGCCGCCATGGCCGCTGGTGGATGCACCCTCAACAACGCCTATATGCAACACTCCCTCTTGGCCCTCGTCGTCATCCCAGAGCTGCGCATCTCCGATCTCGGCCTGATCGACGTCACCACATTCCAAAAAACCGACCTCTTCATAAAAGACCCTGCATGAAACCAGTATCCGAACTCCCCCGCGTCCATGCCCCCGGCATAAAACCACAAGTCTTCAGCGATGCGGGCGAAGCCGTAGATGCTCTCATCGACGCATATGACACCGCAACCAACTGGCTGCGCGACCATTTCGATGCAATCATGAGCGGCACACCACCAGCCGGAAAGTTCCGCGTCTATTATCCCGAAATCTCACTCACTGTGCTCAGCTACGCCAAGGTCGACAGCCGCCTCTCCTTTGGGCATGTGTCTGAACCGGGCCGCTACGCCACCAACATCACCCGCCCCGACCTTTTTCGCGACTACCTGACCGAACAGCTCGATCTCCTGATCAAGAACCACGGCGTCACGATCAATCTTGCCACGTCCTCCACCCCGATCCCGCTGCATTTCGCCATCGCCGAAAACACCCGTATTGAAGGCTCCATCGAGGACCATCTCGACCGCCCCTTGCGCGACATTTTCGACGTGCCTGACCTCTCAATCACCAATGACGATATCGTCAACGGCACCAATACACTCCCCGAAGACGGCACCCGTCCGCTCTCCCTCTTCACCGCCCAGCGCATCGACTATTCTCTTGCACGGCTGAACCATTATACAGCCACCTCGCCCGCATGGTTCCAAAACCACGTCCTGTTCACCAACTACCAGTTTTACATGGACGAATTCGAAGCGTTTGGCCGCGCTCAGGTCGCTGACCCAAATTCCGGCTACACAAAATTCATCGCATCCGGCAACGTCGTGACGGACGCAGGCGGCACCACAGGCGAGGCCCCCGCCAAAACCCCGCAAATGCCAACCTTCCACCTCGTGCGCGAAGACGGCTCCGGCATTTCGCTCGTGAATATCGGCGTCGGCCCCTCCAATGCCAAAACCATCACCGACCACATTGCCGTGCTGCGCCCCCATGCATGGATCATGGTCGGCCACTGCGCGGGCTTGCGCAATTCCCAAAGCCTCGGCGATTATGTGCTGGCCCACGCCTATATCCGCCAAGACAACGTGCTCGACGCCGACCTCCCCGCCTGGGTGCCCATCCCCGCACTCGCCGAAATCCAAGTCGCACTCG
>CAZQMR010000382.1:0-2572 GCA_964594465.1 uncultured Rhodobacterales bacterium | reverse complement strand
CAAAACCCTTGATCCAATCCTCAATCGTGCAGGCTTGACCGTCATGGCGCTCAAAATAGGCATCGAGCGATTTGCGATAGGCCTCCGGCCCGACCAGAAGCCGCAGCATTCCGATGAGTTCGGCACCTTTTTCGTAGACAGTCGCGGTATAGAAGTTATTGATTTCAATATATTCTTCCGGGCGCACGGGATGTGCCAATGGTCCCGCATCCTCGCGAAACTGGCGCGCGCGTAGCTGGCGCACATTCTCGATCCGTTGCACAGCAGCGGAACGCATGTCGGACGAAAACTGCTGGTCGCGGTAAACTGTCAGCCCTTCCTTGAGGCAAAGCTGAAACCAATCGCGGCAGGTGATTCGGTTGCCGGTCCAGTTGTGGAAATATTCATGGGCGATGATCGCCTCGATCAGCTCAAAATCGCGGTCGGTGGCGGTTTCGGGCGAGGCAAGCACGTATTTGGAGTTGAAGATATTCAGCCCCTTGTTTTCCATCGCACCCATATTGAAATCGTCCACCGCAACGATCATGAACAGGTTCAGATCGTATTCCCGGCCATATTCGGTCTCATCCCAGCGCATTGAGCGTTTGAGCGCGTCCATCGCATATGCGCAGCGCTCTTGATCTCCATCGCGCACGAAAATCTGCAAAGCGACTTCGCGTCCCGACGCGGTCGTGAAGCTGTCATCATAAGAAACCAAATCACCTGCCACGAGGGCAAAAAGATAGGCAGGCTTGGGCCATGGGTCGTGCCATTCCGCAAAACCTTCGCCGCGCTCGACCAGATTGCCGTTGGACAGCATCGCTGGGTGATCGCCTTCAATTCGGACCGTAAAGGTGGCCATCACGTCTGGGCGGTCGGGATAGTAGGTGATCTTGCGAAAGCCCTCGGCCTCGCATTGGGTGCAGAACATACCTTTGGACTGGTACAGCCCTTCAAGCGAGGTGTTGGCCTGTGGGTTCAGCTCGGTTTCGGCTTCCCAGATGAAGGCTTCTTGGGGCACGTGGTCAAAAGGCAGGGTAAGGCCAGTTTCATCGACAATCACGCTGCCCTCTGGCAAGGCCGTGCCATTGATCGCGGTTGAAATCAGCGTCATGGAATGACCATCAAGGCGCAGATCATGGGGGCCGTCCGCCGCGCGGTCAGGATTGGGTTTGAAGGCGATCCGTGCTTTTACCCGTGTTCGCGTGTCATGCAGTTGAAACGTCAGCGAGACATGGTCGATCAGGTAGGCTGGAGCGGTGTAATCGGCCAGGCGAATGGTTGGATTGGCTGTTTCTGTACGCATGAGGGTGCCTCAGGAATTTCAAAATGGATCACTTCTGTCTTAGGCCGTTTGTCACAGTTCGCAAGCGCCCTTACACTGGAACTCCCGAATGCCGAAGGGTCACCTGCTGAATTGGTAACAAATAGTTACCATGGGTCGCTTTTGAGCTTGCGCTTGGGGGGGCATTGGCTAGGTATTCCATGGTGTTCAAGAGAGGATCCAAAATGGCAAACCGCGAATTGCATGGCATGCAGGTAAATGAAGAGCTGGCGACGTTCATTGAAAGCGATGCGCTGCCGGGGACTGGTGTCGCGGCGGACGCCTTTTGGAAGGGGCTTTCTGACCTCGTGCATGAGCTGGGGCCACGCAACAAAGCGCTGCTGGAAAAGCGTGCTGATCTTCAAGGCAAGCTCAACGCCTGGCACAAGGATCGCAAAGGGCAGGCGCATGATGCCGCCGCTTACAAAGCGTATTTAGAGGAGATTGGTTACCTCGTGCCAAATGGCCCGGCCTTTAGTGCTGAGACGGAGAATGTGGACCCTGAAATCGCGTCCATTCCCGGCTCCCAGCTTGTGGTGCCCGTGACCAATGCAAGGTATTCGCTGAACGCTGCCAACGCACGTTGGGGCTCGCTTTATGACGCGCTTTACGGCACCGATGCGCTTGGAGATGGCCCCAAGGCGGGCGGTTATGATCCAGAACGCGGGGCGCGGGTGATTGCATTTGCAAAAGCGTTTTTGGATGAGATCGCACCGCTGGCGCGCGGGTCGCATGCGGATGTGACGTCCTACACTGTTGTGGATGGAGCGCTTGATGCGAGCGGCACTGGCCTCAAGGATCCGGCGCAATTTGCTGGTCATCAGGGGGAGGCTGGGTCTCCGTCGGGCGTTCTGCTCAAGAACAATCATCTGCACCTGATCATCCAGATTGATCCAAACAACACGATTGGACAGGGCGATAAGGCTGGTGTCGCTGACATCTCTATGGAATCCGCGATTTCAACGATCATGGATTGCGAGGACTCCGTTGCCACAGTGGATGCCGAAGACAAAGTGCTGGCCTATCGCAACTGGTTGGGCCTGATGCGTGGTGACTTGAAGGAAGAGGTCCAAAAGGGCGGTAAGACCTTTACGCGTGCGCTGAACCCGGATGTGGCCTTTACAGCGCCGGATGGCAGTGCGGCGACGCTCAAAGGACGCTCGTTGATGCTGGTGCGCAATGTTGGGCATCTCATGACCAACCCTGCAATTCATGACCGCAATGGCGATGAGGTTTATGAGGGGCTGATGGATGCGCTCACGACTGTGA
>CAZQMR010000381.1:0-2573 GCA_964594465.1 uncultured Rhodobacterales bacterium | reverse complement strand
CCTGCATATAGGTTAAACCGGTTCGCGTGCAACTCGTGCAAGGACCAGCACACGAATCTGTGCGGCACCCGCCGCTGTCAAAACGCTGGCGCAGGCTGAAAGCGTTGCTCCTGTTGTCATGACATCATCGACGAGCGTTATGGTTTTGCCGTTCACCAGCCGCGCATGACGATTGGTAACCGCAATGGCCCCTTTCTGATTTTCGAACCGTTCCGCGCGGTTGCGGCCATCCTGCGTTTCTGTTTTGCGGACCCGCTTTAGAAGATCGGGTTGAAACGGGATGCCCGTGAGCTTTGCAAGCTGAGCGCTCAGGATTGCGGATTGATTGAACCCACGCTTAAACAGGCGCTTCCAATGCAGCGGGACAGGCACGAGCAAGTCGCTGTTTTTCAACACATCCTCGCCCGCGCGTGACATCCAAAGGCTTAGCGGACGGGCCATATCTGTGCGATCTGAATGCTTAAAGCTGAGGGCAATTCTGCGCCCGCTTCCCTCGTACAGCATGACTGCACGGCCCATCTGCCATGGTGGTGGGAAGGTGAGGCAGGCCTCACAAACGAAGGGCCCGGTTTCGCCTGCAACAGGCACGCCGCAGGTTTCGCAGACTGTTCCGGTGATGAAATAGGCTTCACCCCAGCACGCGCCGCACAGCCCATGGGGTTGATCCGTTTCCTCAGAACAGGCAAAGCAGCGGGGCGGATAGATCATATCCAAAATGCGTGCGCCGCTGGATTTGAGCGGGTTCAGAATGGAACTGACCATGAGTGACCGTCCTTTGCTGTTTGACCCCAACGCCCTCGCCGCGGCGCGTGCGCGGGCTGTTGATCTGGGGTTTGCCGGGTTCTTGCACGCTGAGGTGCTTGCTGAAGTTCAGGAAAGACTGATTGAGGTTAACAGGAGCTTTAAATCTCGCGCCCTCGTGACGGCTTTTCCTGAGGTTTGGACTAATTTGGACACTCAGCGGGTGGTTGCGCCGGATGATACGCTTGATCTTGAGCCGGGCAGTCAGGATCTCGTGGTGCATGCCCTTGCGCTCCACTCTGCAAACGATCCAGTGGGCCAGTTGATCCAAATGCGGCGCGCCTTGCGCCCTGATGGCATGGCGCTGGCGGCTCTTTATGGCGGTCGCTCGTTGATAGAGCTGCGCGAAGCACTGACCCAAGCGGAGGCGGAACTCACCGGTGGATTGCGCCCGCGTGTCTTTCCTATGGCCGAAATTCGCGATCTCGGGGGGCTTTTGCAACGCGCAGGCTTTGCCCTGCCAGTGGCCGATAGCATGACGCTGACGGTGACCTATCCTGATCTTGCCAAGCTGATGCGGGACCTGCGTGCAATGGGCGAGACCAATGTGCTGAGCGAACGGAGCCGTGGATTTACGCGGCGAGATTTGTTTGCGCGGGCGGAAGAGATTTATCGGAAGCAACATGGTGATGCGGATGGTCGGTTGCCGGTGAGTGTTGAGGTTATTTTTCTCACGGGATGGGCGCCAGATGTCAGCCAGCAACAACCGCTAAAACCCGGATCAGCGCAAATGCGGCTTGCCGATGCGCTAAAGACGGACGATTTGCCTGATTGACGCGGGAAGTCTTGCTACTATGTCTGCGTTAACACCCACTTAAGGAGCGAGTAAAAATGTACGACAAAGCGCCAGACTTAGCTGTTGTCCCGGCCCAAGCAGACCGCGACCATCCAGCCGTCAAGCCCGCTAAGATAGGGGTTTTGCTCGCAAATCTGGGAACGCCTGATGCCACGGACTATTGGTCGATGCGCCGATATCTGAATGAATTTTTGTCCGATCGCCGGGTGATTGATTACGCGCCGTGGAAGTGGCAGCCGCTTTTGCAGCTGATTATCCTTACAAAACGCCCGTTTTCCTCAGGCGAGGCCTATCGCGGGATTTGGAACAATGAGCTGGATGAAAGCCCGCTTTTGACCATCACGCGCAATCAAACGGAAAAGCTGCGTGAAGCGCTTGAGCCAATATATGGCTCTGAAATCATTGTGGATTTTTGTATGCGTTACGGCAATCCATCGACGCCGTCGCGGATTCAAGCGCTCAAAGATGCGGGCTGCGACAAGATCGTTTTCTTCCCGCTTTATCCGCAATATGCAGCGCCTACGACTGCGACGGCGAATGATCAGGCGTTTCGCTCGTTGATGAAAATGAACTGGCAACCGGCGCTGCGCACCGTGCCCGCTTATTACGAAAATCCGTTATATATCAGTGCTTTGGCGGAGAGCGTGACGGAGGCCTATGGCAAGCTGGAAAAACGGCCGGATGTTTTGGTGGTTTCATATCACGGGGTTCCGAAGCGGTATTTGATGGAGGGCGATCCTTATCATTGCCAGTGCCAGAAGACGACGCGGCTTCTCAAAGAGCATTTGGGCTGGCAAGATACTGATATTATTACAACTTTTCAGTCAAAATTTGGGCCAGAGGAATGGGTTGGGCCTGCGACTGTGGATTACGTGGCCGAGATTGCGGAGAAGGGGCAGACCAATATTGCGGTGATCGCACCTGCTTTTTCGTCGGATTGCGTGGAGACGCTTGAGGAGATTAACGAGGAAATCAA
>CAZQMR010000380.1:0-2606 GCA_964594465.1 uncultured Rhodobacterales bacterium | reverse complement strand
TCAGGTCTTTCATCTTCGCTTCTGCGATTTCACGCAGTTGCTTGGTCGAAATCGAGCCCGCAACATCGCGGCCCGGCAAGCTAGAACCGGAGCTCAGCTTTGCGGCCTTCTTGATGAAATGGGACGCAGGTGGCGTCTTGATGTCCATCGAGAACGACTTATCAACATAGTAAGTGATGATCGTCGGGCATGGTGCACCGGCTTCCATCTCCTGCGTCTTGGCGTTGAACGCCTTACAGAATTCCATGATGTTGATACCGCGCTGACCCAAAGCTGGGCCAACAGGCGGGGATGGGTTTGCTTTTCCGGCAGGAACCTGAAGCTTCAGGGTGCCGGCGACTTTCTTGGCCATGCTTGGCCTCCTCTTCTCAACGCCCGAATGCGATCGCGATCGATCGGGCTTTCGTTGGCGTGGTCCGGTTGGCTGCGCGCGCGCCGCCGTCCTCCCACGGTGCTACATCAGGTCAGTTTGGCGACCTGCGTGTATTCCAGTTCAACCGGTGTGGCCCGGCCGAAAATCGAAACAGTTACTTTCAGACGGGCGTTTTCCTCGTCCACATCCTCAACCATGCCAGCAAAGCCCTCAAACGGGCCGTCGGTCACATTGACCTGCTCGCCAACCTCGAAAGAGATCATCGGGCGCGGACGCTCCAGACCCTCTTCGACTTGGTTCAGGATGTAATTGACCTCACTGTCCTTCATTGGCATCGGGCGGCCTTGCGGGCCCAAGAAGCCTGTGACGCGCGGTGTCGATGTAACCAGATGGTAAGCCTGGTCGGTCATATCCATGCGAATTAGCACGTAGCCCGGCATGAAACGACGTTCTGCCGTGACCTTCTTGCCGCGGCGCACTTCGATCACTTCTTCCGTGGGAACAAGCACGCTCTCGATCACCTCCGACAGGCCTTCCTGCTCGGACCGCTCGCGAATGCTCTCCGCGATTTTCTTCTCGAAATTCGAGAGAACGCTCACTGAATACCAGCGCATCGCCATGTTTGCTCGTGACCTCTATGTCTTCGTCGCCGCCTCGTTGGGCAGCAGGGGGATATGGTTGATCTTAACATGTAAAAGAGCGCAGAGCCGAATCGCACTGCGCCCACACAAGCTAAGTTTGAGGGCTTTTACTGCTGAGACACAAAAAGTTCAAGGTTGAAAAGCCATATTTCGGGAGAACCTCTGTAGGTCGGATGATTTCCGGCGCATTGAGAAATAGTGATGATTTACAGGGGGCTAGCGTGTTTTTTCGCCCGGCTAGAGCAAGCAGTTATAGTTGCGCCTGCCGCCTGAGCAATTAGCCCGAAAACGCTAGAATCGTTTCCAGCCCAAATCGCACGATCATATCCACCAGCGAAAAGAAGATCGCCGCAATCGTTGCCATGATGAACACCATTACGGTCGTGATCATGGTTTCGCGACGGTTCGGCCAAACAACCTTGGACACTTCACCGCGCACCTGTTGTACGAATTGGAGTGGGTTCGTGGCCATGATCGCGATCCTTGCTAGTGTTTTGCGGGGTTTTGCCCCTCAGGCATTGGCAGATAGCCCTTCAAACCGACATTTGCAAGCCCGATGGCGGATAGTTTCGGCCCAATTCGCGGCGCGTCACTTCCTTTGACGTTCTGTGAGGTCGACGTTGACTTCTGGCCGCCCAAGCAATTCCCTAACTCCGTTACTTCTCTAGAGGAGTAACCGAGGCATTAATAGAATTAGCGCGTGAAATCAGCGTATTAGCACGCTCAAAAGTTAACAGATTAACCCCTTTGCCTCACCCAAAACACGCCCAAAACCAAAAAACATCCCCAATTGCATTACCCATACCCCACACGTAAATTGCCCACAAAACCTCAACAGGAGCGGCCACATGACAATCCATATCGGTGCCAAGCCCGGTGACATCGCTGAAACCGTCTTGCTTCCCGGCGATCCCTACCGCGCTAAATGGGCCGCTGAGACCTTCCTCAGCGACATCAAATGCACCAATGAAACCCGCGGCATGCTGGGCTTCACCGGCACTTGGAACGGCAACCGGGTCACGATCCAAGGCTCGGGCATGGGCATGCCGTCGCTCTCAATCTACGTCAACGAGCTGATCCGTGACTTTGGTGCAAAAACCCTGATCCGCATCGGCTCCTGTGGTGGTATGTCGGAAAAAGTCGGCCTGCGCGACGTTATCATCGCCATGACGGCCAGCACCGTCGCCACGCCCAGCTCAACCATCTTCCGCGAGCTGAATTTCGCGCCCTCGGCTGACTGGTCCCTGCTGCGCGAAGCCGTCAGGGCAGCGGAAAAACTCAACGCCACGCATCACGTCGGCGGGATTTACTCCAGCGACACCTTCTACGACGAGCGCCCGGATCTCAGCGCAGAGATGACCCGCCACCAAATCCTCGGCGTCGAAATGGAAGCGGCAGAGCTTTACATCCTCGCCGCGCGCTACGGCGTGCGCGCCCTCGCGGTGCTAACGGTCTCAGACCACCTGCTCACCAAAGAAGAACTCCCATCCGAGCAACGCGAACGCAGTTTTTCGGATATGGTCGAAATCGCGCTTCACGCTGCCTTCCCAACCTAAAACAAAACAAGGCCGCCTGTTTCCAGGCGGCCTTGC
>CAZQMR010000379.1:0-2617 GCA_964594465.1 uncultured Rhodobacterales bacterium | reverse complement strand
TCGCCTTTGGGATGCGACCGCCCTGAGAGTTCTGGCTCTGCTTGGTGGCGCGAATAGCAACATTCACACCGTCCACAATCGCCTTACCAGCATCAGGCATGATCTTAGTGACCTCACCCTCTTTGCCTTTGTCGCGACCCGTGAGCACAATCACTGTATCGCCTTTACGAAGTTTCGCTGACATCAGAGAACCTCCGGCGCAAGTGAAATGATTTTCATGAAGTTTTTGCCACGCAATTCGCGAACAACTGGGCCAAAGATACGTGTACCGATTGGCTCATCAGCGTTGTTGAGAATTACCGCAGCATTGCGATCAAAACGAATGGCTGTGCCATCCTCACGACGAACTTCCTTGGCGGTGCGAACTACAACAGCGCGACGAACGTCACCCTTTTTCACACGACCACGCGGAATAGCTTCCTTGACCGACACCACAATGATGTCGCCCACAGAAGCATACTTGCGTTTGGAGCCGCCCAGAACCTTGATGCACTGAACCCGGCGCGCGCCGGAGTTGTCAGCAACATCCAGATTGGTCTGCATCTGGATCATTTATCAGTCTCCCGACCTGAGGGAACCAGTCCCTCGGTTTCGATAACTGCGAAGTCTTAACCGGCGTCGGTCAAAACTTCCCAGCGTTTGTTTTTGGAAATAGGCATGCACTCTTGAATGCGGACCTGATCACCAACCTTGAAAGTCTCAGCCGCATCATGCGCCCGGTACTTCTTTGATTTCCGGATTGTCTTTTTCATCACCGGATGCGTGAAGCGACGCTCAACAGAGACCGTAACAGTCTGCGCATTGGCCGTAGAGGTAACCGTACCTGACAAAATTCGCTTTGGCATGTTCGTTACCCTTCACTCGCAGCAGCTGCTGCTTTTTGATTAAGAATAGTCTTCACCCGTGCCGCCTCGCGACGCACTGTGCGCACACGCGCCGTTCCCTCAAGCTGACCAGTGGCCGCCTGAAAGCGCAGGTTAAAGGCTTCTTTTTTCAACGTCTCAAGCTGCTCGCGCAACTCTTCAGGAGACTTCTCTCTCATTTCACTTGCGTTCATAACGCCCTTCTTTCCTTCAACATCATGAGAGGGCCCTTGCTAGGTCACCCTGATTCCCATGGAGATCACTGGAGAAGTTGCGCGTATAGGGGGGAAAAGGGCCGTTGGCAAGGGGCTAGTTCATCCCCTTTGCCCCCCATTCGAAACATAGGGCCAAAGGCGGCCCGTGGGATGGCGCCCAAACTGCCCCGCAAACCACTTTATCCCAACAAAACCCGCACACCGCATCCCCTAGGCACCAACTCCACCAAAGCGCCAGCCCGTCACAACGGGCCGCCGCTGGCTCGGCGCGCTACGCGCTTGATTCCGGGCCGGACCTTAAGCGGCAGGCGTGACACAATTGAATAGAGCTGAGCTGTCGTAGGGTGGGGTTTTACCCCACCGCAGTCACGGTTTCAGCAAGCGACCATCAACCTCTCACTCCAAAACCTTCGGCCAATTCGCATCCGCCCGCGAGATCCGCCCCGGCACGTCCTGCGCCCAAAGCCCCTGCACATCCAGCGAGTAGTTCAGATACAGCTTCCCATCCACAATCTTCCAAGCCTCAGGCACCGTCGACGCCGTGTACCCCTCACTCACCGCATAAGCACAATACCCACCATATTGCGGCGCATACGCCTCCGGATCCGCCGCAAACGCATCCCGGTTCGCCTCAGACGCAAACCGCCACGTCGCCCCGTTCCACTCATGGGAAATCGAGCGCTTGCCCTTCACCGGCTTGCCCTCCTTGAAATAGGCCACGACATCGCTGCCATCGACGGCCACACCCCAAGAGCTGTAAACTGGGTCGGTCTTGGCGAGGGCGGCCTGCGGCATCAGGGCAGCAGCAGGAACAAGGGCAAACAAAGCGCGGCGCGTGATCATTTCAAAAATCCTTCCATTAAGATTACCCCAAACCTAAAGCCCAGCCGCCCCCATAGCCATAGCCCTCACAACCCTGTTATAGAGCGTCAGAAATCCAAGGCGTCCTGTAACAATCCGAGCCCCACATGAAAAACCTCTTCCACACCCCCCTCTACCAAGCCCCCCTCTCGGATCAAATCGACGCCGCCGAGCTTGAAAACTCCTGCCTCGCCATCGCTGAGGATGACGAAGCCGGCCAGCAATGGTGCGACGACAACGACTTCCCCGGCTACACCTCCTACGCCTCGCTCGACGACCTCCCCTGGCGCTTCCCAATCTTCAAAGACATAAAAGAGGCCCTCGACCAGCACGTCAAAACCTTCGCCGAACACCTCCATTTCGACCTAGGCGAACGCCCCCTCATCCTCGACAGCCTCTGGATCAACATCTTGCCCGAAGGCGGCATCCACACCGCCCATATCCACCCCCATTCCGTCATCAGCGGCACCACCTACGTCGCCATGCCGCCGGGAACTTCCGCCATCAAATTCGAAGACCCGCGCCTTGCCATGATGATGGCCGCCCCACCGCGCGCAACCATGGCCCCCGAACCGCTCCAACCCTTCGTCTACGTGCAACCCGAGGCCGGCGACTTGCTGCTCTGGGAAAGCTGGCTGCGCCACGAAGTGCCCATGAACATGGCCGAAGAGGATCGCA
>CAZQMR010000378.1:0-2639 GCA_964594465.1 uncultured Rhodobacterales bacterium | reverse complement strand
GCTTCGACCTCATGCACGCAGGCGAATCCATCCGCGCAGTCGTGGAGTTTTAAACTCCGCCAATCAGGAATTAGAGAATTTGCGCCGCCCCGGTTTGGGCGGCGTTTTTTATGGCCTCAAGCACTTGTTGGTTGGCTAGGCCATCGGCGCCCGTGACCAGCGGTGTCGCGCCGTTTTCAATGACATCTAGAAAATGCAGGAACTGCTCCTCGACAGGATCGGCGGTGGTGTAGCTGAGGCTTTGCGCCTCGATCGGCTCCCACCAACTGCGCGCGCCGGGGTGTTGCCAGAGTTTGAGGTCGGGTACGGAGAGGGAGCCGCGTGTGCCGCCGAGCATGTAACAGCTTTGATCGGTTTGGTGATAGACCGGGTTTTCGCCTGCGGTGAGCTCCCAGCTCCATGGGGCGACGACGGTGTCGGAGATGGATACGGTGCCAAGCGTGCCGCTCTCGAATTCGAGGATCACGGCACTGGTATCTTCGACCTCAAACTTGCGTTGGCGGTGGCTCTCGACGGCTTGGACACGGGTGATCTTGCCGCAGAAGTGACGCAGAAGGTCGATGTCGTGGATGAGATTGATCATGGTGGGTCCGCCGCCGGTTTTGGCGCGCCAGTCGACGGTGAAATAGTCGGCGGGTTTGTAGAGCCAGAATTGGGCGGAGACGGTAATCAGTTCGCCCAAGCGGCCTTGGGTGATCGCAGACTTAACGGCTTTGATGAGCGGGCTGTGGCGGCGGTGATGGCCGACGAGGAGCGGGGTTTTGGTGGCGGCTTTGGTGAGGTTCTGGGCGGCCTCTACCGTGTGGGCGATGGGTTTTTCGATGAGGGTGGGGATGTTTTGGGCCAGGCAGGCAAGGCCTTGTGGTTCGTGAAGGTGGTTGGGGGTGGCGATGATTGCGCCGTCTGGTTTGTGGTTTGCGAGGTAGGCATCCACGCTTTCGAACCAGAGGGTGTTGGCGGTTCTGGCCAGTTCTGCTGTGGCGGGATTGGGGTCGATAATGGCGTGGAGTTCAGCGAATTTCTGCACCGTTGCGATGTGTTTTTTGCCGATGAGGCCTGCGCCGATCACTGCGATTTGGGTCATGGTTATTAGTGGCCGTATAGAGCGGAGTAGATGCCGAATGCGCCCACAAGGATGAGGCTGATGGCCCAGACGAGATCAAGGTTGAGCCATGTTTTAGAGAGAAAACGCAGGCCGAGCCAGAGGTAGATGATCAGCGCGATAATGCCGCCTGCTATGGTCATGGCAAGCGTGTGGGCGGCGGCGACAGCAAAGGCGGTTGGGATGTTGCCTTGCATCAGGGTTTTGGCGGCGGCGTGGCCTGTATCAGCGTCGACTGCGCAAATTCCGAGGAAGAGAGGGACGAGCATGAGGCCGGCGCCATGGGCGTTGGCAGCGAGGAAGGACCAGAGCGCGAGGCGGGCTGGGTGGATGCGGGCGAGGATTTTGGGGTGGCGGCGGTTGATCAGCAGGTAGATGCCCATGGCGATGACGAGACCGCCTGCGACAACCCGGATATTGGTTTCCCATTCCACGAGGAAGAGCATCATGGAGAAGGGCAGCAGGATGGCGAGCATGGCGAGGAAATGGCCAAGCGCAAGCAGTGCCAGTGCGCGGGGGAGTGCGCTTTTCTTCTGTTCCATGAGGGCGGCGGAAACCGCGAGCGGCCAGCCCATGCCGGGGTTTAGACCGTGGTAGAGGCCCGAAAAAATGACGGCCCACCAAAGGGCCGCCACGGAGTTTAGGTCTTGGATCACTTAAAGCGTCAGACGGACGGGTAGCAGAAGCTGTCCGTGGAGCAGTCGCCGCCTTCGAGACGGATTTGGTGACTGCGGTAGCCTTTGGGGAAGTCAATATAGAAGTCTTTATCGAGCTCAAAGCTGCCGTCATCGCCGACACGCGCCATGACCATCTGGCCGCCCTCGTCATCGGGGTAGAACTGGTCGTCCCAAGTGGAGTAGAGCGAGTTGGTCCAGTAGACGCGCTTGCCGTCGCGGCTGACTTCGACCATTTGCGGGCCGTAGACGAACTCTTTGCCGTTGGGATGCTTTGCGCCTTTGGCGATGCCACCGAGTTCGACCTTGCCGTTGAGCACTGGGTTCATTGGGTCGGAGACGTCGTATTGGTGCATTTCGCCAAGGCCCCAGCAGGCGACGTAGAGGTATTTGTCGTCGAGGCTGAGGTCGATATCGGTCACCAGTGGTGGCACGGCCTCGAACCCTTTGAGGAGCGGTGGCAGGTTGTCGGGGCTTTCGGGGCGTGGGTCGATGGTGATGGTCTTTTTGGACTGCCATTTGCCATCATCGTCGCGCCACCATGTGAAGATAGAGCCTTGGAGGTTCGTTGTATCTACAACGACGCCGCAGAACCCGTAGGATTTGGTTGGGTCATGGGCTGGGCGTACTTCGAGCGCCATCTGGTGGTTCTCGCCGAAATCCATGGTCTGAACGTTTTTGCGCGCGCGCAGGTCCCAGAAATGGATGGAGTGGCCGTATTTGTTGGACAGCAAATCCTCAGCCACGACGCCGTTTTCGAACTGCGGCGGCAGGCCCCATTCGGAGCTGACCATGTAGTCTTGCGGCAGGTTCCACCAGAAATCATAGTGCTTGTCCTGCTTGCCGCGATCCATTTCGTAGAT
>CAZQMR010000377.1:0-2650 GCA_964594465.1 uncultured Rhodobacterales bacterium | reverse complement strand
GACACCGGGGCGCACGTGACCTGGCTTATGGCGGCATTTGGGACAAGGACGAAGCCGCTACCGCGGCAGTGGCGCTTTTGGCAGTGTCACAGCGAAGAATGAACGACAGCGCATTTTGCGATCCGACTGACCTGATTGACGGTTGAGCTTTCTCAACGTCAATCAGGAGGTTCCCATGACACAGGAAAAGATGAGTCCGCTGCGCGTGCGGCTGATGGAGGATATGCGTATTCGCGGGATGGGCGACAAAGCCCAGAAGTCCCACATTCGCGCTATCAAGGATTTTGCGGCGTTCTTGAAGCGATCCCCAGATACAGCTACCCCCGATGATCTGCGGGCCTACCAGTTGCATATGACTGATACCGGAGTGACCCCCTCCACCTTCAACACCCGGATCGTAGCCCTGCGATTTTTCTTCGGTCAGACCTGCGGGCGTGAGGATATGAAACGCTTCATGCAATTCAAGACGCAGCCAAAGAAGTTGCCCATGGTGCTCAGCGAGCAGGAGGTTTCCGACCTACTAATGGCGACCCCGGGACCGGGCCTCAAATACCGCGCCGCGCTTAGCATTTCCTATGGTGCAGGTTTGCGTGCATCTGAGGTTTGCAATCTCAAGATCAGTGACATCGACAGCAACAGGATGCTGGTCCATGTCGATCAAGGTAAGGGCGGCAAGGATCGCAAAGTTATGCTATCGCCTGGATTGCTTGGCCTGTTGCGAGACTACTGGAAGGAGGCTCGACCCGAGGGATGGCTGTTCCCAGGAAAGCCCAAGATCAACCCGATCTCGTCGCGTCAGCTGAATCGTGCCTTCACCTCAGCAAAACACATGGCTGGCATTTCAAAACCAGCAACGCTGCACACACTGCGCCACAGCTTTGCGACACATCTGCTGGAGGCAAACACGGACGTTAGAGTCATTCAGGTGCTGTTAGGCCATGCCAAGTTGTCGACGACAGCACAGTACACCCATGTCGCCACAAAAACGATCAAGGACACCGTCAGCCCCTATGAGATGCTGGCTGGTCTTCAGGATCAGACCGTCAAACGAAGTCTGGAGTGATGGGCAAGGGTCGTGCCGCGGCCCAAACTGGAGATCGCTGACATCTTTAAGAGGTATGGCCCAGCCTGGCGTCGGGGCAATGCGGGGCATGTTAGCCTTTCTCAGATGAAAGTAATGTCAGCGCTTGAAGCCTGCCGAACCGAAGCACTCGGCGGGCATGTTGCGGCCTGCACCAAATGTGATCACCAGCACATCGCCTATAATTCTTGTAAGAACCGGCACTGCCCGAAATGTCAGGGACCGGCGGCGCGCGACTGGATGGCCGCGCGGGCAGAGGATCTGTTGCCAGTAGAATACTTCCACTTGGTCTTCACCCTACCAGCCGAGATCGCGCGGATCGCCTATTGGAACAAACGTGAGCTCTACGGGCTCCTGTTCAAGGCATCCGCCGAAACTGTGGCGACCATCGCCGCAGATCCTAAGCGGCTGGGTGCCCGCGTCGGGATCACCAGCGTGCTTCACACTTGGGGTTCAGCACTCACGCACCATCCCCACATTCACATGATCGTGCCAGGTGGAGGTCTGTCGCTAGACCGCTCCAAATGGGTCTCCTGCAAACCAGGGTTCTTCCTGCACGTTCGAGTGCTGGCACGCTTGTTCCGGCGACTGTTCCTTGAGGGACTCGCAGCGCTACATGCTACTGGCAAGTTGAAATTCTTTGGAGACCTAGCCCATCTCAGAGATCCGGTGCGCTTCAACGCCTGGCTGGCACCGTTCCGCAAAACTGAGTGGGTCGTTTATGCCAAGCCGCCGTTTGGCGGACCCAAAGCCGTACTTGCTTATCTCAGCCGCTACACCCATCGCGTAGCAATCTCGAACGCTCGCCTGATCAGCGCTGACACAAGGCATGTCGAATTCCGCTACAAAGACTATCGAAGCAAATCCAACGACCGGCAGAAAGTCATGCGCTTGGAAACCAGCGAATTTATCCGGCGTTTTTTGCTACATGTGCTCCCAGACGGGTTCCACCGCATCCGACACTACGGCTTGCTCGCCAGTTCAAAGCGCAAAGCCAATATCGCACGAGCACGCGAATTGCTCAACGCGCAAGCCCCGCCCGATAAGCCGCAAGAAAACGACTGCCAGCCTTCGCTAACACTGCGCGAACCCTGCCCTTGCTGCGGCGGCCTGATGCGCATCATTGAGACCTTTCGGCGCGGCCAAAAACCATTGAACCGCGCACCGCCAAGGAGCCAAGCCCCATGACAACGAGACTTGCAAGACCACGCACACCGATCTGCTCGAGCCAAAGGAGCCGGATCAATTGGCGCGCCTTCTTAGAGCCCAACAAGGTCAAAGTGAGCGCTGCATCCCCAATCAAGGCAGCACTTTGGAGCCCGAACTTTGAAGGCAAAATCCAAATCTGGCAGGAAAAGCGGATCATCCAAGCACTGGCGACAACCACCCCACCAACCCCAATCACACTTTCCCCATAGACATCAACCAGCCCCCGCGGCTTCCACCTTTGGAGATTTTCCAACGCGGGCCGGCCTCAGCAAAGGCCGCCAAACTCACGCCTCGGCCCGCATCAGAAAATCTTCACCATTGCGGACCTTCAACCATCATCGGATGTGCTGCGATGCGACC
>CAZQMR010000376.1:0-2658 GCA_964594465.1 uncultured Rhodobacterales bacterium | reverse complement strand
TTCTCGTCCACCACCGAGGCACGACGATAAAGCTCTTCCACATCCGGGTGATCTTTGGAACGTTCCAGCACACGCGCAATCACCCTGCGCTGTTCGGTCATGCGCAGGCGCTGTGCTTCGCAGCGCTTGATGATGGACTCTGACGTCAAACTTTCGACCTTTGGCCTGATCACTTGGGGTTTGAGCGCTGCTTTAAAGCAAGCACCCTTAGGGGTGAACCAAAAAATGAGCCGTTTAGAGCAATTCCGGCGTGCGGCTCAGGCGTTTGGCCAGCGGCGCAATGGTGAGGCCCTGCACGATGATCGAGAACAGCACGACGATATAGGTTGCAGTCAGAATTTCCGGTTTCCACTCGCTGTCTGGCAGCGATAGGGCGAGCGCGACCGAGATGCCGCCCTTCAGCCCGCCCCAAGTCATGATCGGGATCGTGCCTTTGGCGAAACCGCGAAACGGACGCAAGGAAAGCACTGGCACAGAGACCGCGACAAGCCGTGCAAACAGCGCAAGGAAAATCGCGAAGATGCCGGTTTTGATCGCATCACCTGTGAAAGCAATCGCGAAGACCTCGATGCCGATCAGCAGGAACAGCACCGCGTTGAGGATTTCGTCAATCAGGGTCCAGAATGCGTTGAGGTATTTGCCGGTTTCCTCGGACATGCCGTGCTTCATGCCAACTTCGCCGATGAACAGCCCCGCAACCACCGCAAAGATTGGCCCGGAGAAATGCAGCGCAATCGCAAGGGAATAGCCGCCAAGCACCAGCCCGAGAGACAACAGCACCTCCAGCGGATAGTCGTCAATACGGCGCATCACTGCGAATGTCAGGTAGCCCAACAAAGCGCCAAGCCCGACACCGCCCAGCACCTCTTGCAGGAACAGTATGATCGCACCAGACGCGCTTGCCTCACCGTGACCATCGCCATGATCCCCATGACCTGCGGTAAAGGCCAAGCTCACCAGCAGCAAAAACACCACATAGCCCACGCCGTCATTAAAAAGGCTCTCACCTGCAATCTTAGTCTCCAGTGACTTTTGCAAATTGGCCTCGCGCAACACGCCCAGCACGGCAACCGGGTCCGTGGGCGAGATCAGCGCGCCAAACACCAGCGCCACCATGATCGGCATGCCTGTATACCAATGAAACCCAAAACCAGCGATGGCCGTGGAAAGTGCGACCCCAATCGTGGCCATCAGCGCCACGGTCCAAGCCTGTTCGCGCAAAGCGGCAAGGTTCACATGCAATGCCCCTGCAAACAGCAGCAAGCCAAGCATGCCTTCCATCAGCGCCTGCCCAAACTCGATTTCCAGCACGACCCCGCGAATTTCGGTGAACAGCCCAAGTGAGGGCAGCATCCAATCAATCCCCATCGTCGCAAGTGAGGCCAGCAGAGCCACAACCAGAATGCCAATCGCAGAAGGCAGCTTCAAGAACAGGTAGTTTATCGCGCCAAACACACCGGCCATGACGATAAGAAGGGATGAAATCTGCAAAATGGTCATTTTGGGCCCGCCGAACTGAATTTTCTTCCCTCAGCCCATAACAGGCCGCGATAAAATGCACCAGTTGACAGAATGTCTTCACGCATTGTTACAGGCACTTAAGCAACAGCAAGAGGTTTTCCCTAGCGTTTTGGCGATGCGCGCAAGATTTGCGACTTTTCGCCAAATTTCGCGAAACCAAATTTACGTGGCGCTCAAACTGCGCATTGGTAAGACAAAATGACCACAAATTGCTTGGCGAGCGGGGCTCTGCGCCCTAAGCTTTGCGCCATGAACAAGCCCATTAGTCTTGATGACAAATATACTGCCACTGAGGGCCATGCCTTCATGACAGGCACGCAGGCGCTGGTGCGTCTCCCGATGACGCAAATCCGGCGCGACCGCGCGGCTGGGCTTGATACCGGCGCGTTTATCTCAGGCTATCGCGGCTCGCCGGTTGGCGGCTATGACCAGCAGCTTTGGGTCGCGGGCAAGTTTCTGGGCGAGTACGACATCACCTTTCAGCCCGGCGTGAACGAAGAACTTGCGGCCACCGCCGTGTGGGGCACGCAGCAGCTTGAGCTGTCTGAGGGGGCCAATAAAGACGGCGTCATGGGCATTTGGTATGGCAAAGGTCCGGGCGTGGATCGTTGTGGGGATGTGTTCAAACACGCCAATGCGTCGGGCACGTCAAAGCATGGCGGCGTGCTTTGTGTGGCGGGTGATGATCACACCGCGAAATCCTCGACCATTCCGCATCAGTCTGATCACGCCTTCATCGCGGCCTCGATGCCGTTCCTTTACCCGTCCTCAATCCATGAGTTCTTGGAGCTGGGTCTTTTTGCCATCGCCATGTCGCGCTTTTCGGGCTGCTGGACAGGCATGAAGGTGATTTCCGACACAATCGAAACAACGGCCGCCGTTGATCTCACCTCCGAGAACCGCGTGTTTCAGGTGCCAAACTCCTATTCCGTGCCCGGCGAAGGGCTGAATTTCCGCTGGCCTGATGAGCGGCTCCCGCAAGATGAACGCCTGCACAATCACAAGGTTTTTGCAGCCCTCGCGTTTGCGCGCGCTAATGGCATTGATCAGGTTACAATGTCTTCGCCCAATGCGCGGATCGGGATCGCGGCCTCAGGCAAGGCCTATGAGGACGTGTCACAAGCGCTTGAAGAGCTG
>CAZQMR010000375.1:0-2669 GCA_964594465.1 uncultured Rhodobacterales bacterium | reverse complement strand
GTGGGCGCGGCGAATGGCGCGAACCCTCTGCCGATTGTGCTGCCCTGCCACCGGGTGATCGGCGCGGATGGCTCACTGACGGGATTTGGCGGTGGGGTTGAGACCAAGCGGTGGTTGTTGGACCATGAAGGGGCTGGGGATGGGCAGTTGGAGATGTTTTGATTTTACCTATCCGCTTTTGAGTGAACACCGCCATCCCACTGGCCCGGAATCAAGGGCGTAGCCCGCCGGGCGCGCCCGACCCTCCCACCGGGAGGGCGCACTGCTACGTTTGGAGATAGTGGGGCGTTCAGGCGGGACGACCTGCATAAAGTGGTTTGCGGGTAAGATGGACGCATCCCGAGGGTCTGGCGCTCCCTATGTCAGCTATCTGCCGACTTTAGAATTGTCTCGTAGAAACCTTGATTTTGGTGAGTTAGTATATCCGAATGAAGCTAGTTATTTTGCCAATGCTCGCCGCCCTTTCTGGATGTGTGGAACGTCCATATCAAGCCCAAGAAGCTCATGATGCCGAGTACATTCTGAACTGGACTTGCGAACGAATGGCGAGGGATTATCGAGCCGACAGAGTGTCTAGTCCTGCTCTCTGCGCCGGGTACGATTCCGATGGTTGGCGCATTGAGGGCGCGGAAATACGGCTTCCCCGCGCTTAATTCAGTCTCGAGCAATTGCGCGCCGCATTCAAATCTCTTCCTTGACCCGATACATCAGCGACCTCTCACCGTGAAAGGCGATGTGTCGTAAATCGGACAGCCTTATTCGCCCCGCCATCCTCACCGCACACGCCCCCACGCCACACTCGCCCAAACACGCAAGAACTCGGGAGATGGTCGGATGAAATCACATGTGCAAGCGGTTGTTATTGGCGGCGGGGTTATTGGCTGCTCGATCTTGTATCATCTGACCAAGCTGGGCTGGTCCGATGTGATGCTGCTGGAGCGCGATGAGCTGACCTCTGGCTCGACCTGGCATGCGGCGGCCAACATTCACGGGCTGCATGACAACAACAACATCACCCGCATTCAGCATTACACAATGAACCTCTATAATGAGCTGGAGGCGATCACGGGGCAGTCTTGTGGGGTGTTCCAGCCGGGCTCGCTTTATCTGGCGCAGACGGAGGCGCGGGAGCATCAGTTGAAGCTTCAGGCGGCCAAGGCGAAGTATTACGGGCTAAATTTTTACGAGATTGATCGCGCCAAAGCCGAAGAACTGCATCCGCTGGTCAATTACGATGGCATTCGCTGCATCATGTATGAGCCTGATGGGGGCAATGTTGATCCCTCAGGTGTGACCAATGCTTATGCGGCGGGGGCGCGGCAGGCGGGAGCGGAGATCCATCGCTTTACGCCGGTGACTGCGACAGAGCAGCAGCCGGATGGCACGTGGATTGTGCGCACGCCCAAGGGCGATGTGCATACGCAGTGGGTTGTGAATGCAGCGGGGCTTTGGGGGCGCGAGGTTGCCGCTCTTGCGGGACTGGAGCTGCCGCTTATCCCAACCGAGCATCAGTATTTTGTGACTGAGACGATTGCTGAGATTGACGAGATGGATCGGCGCCTTCCTTCCGTGGCGGATCGCGATGGGGAGTATTATCTGCGTCAGGAGGGCAAGGGCCTGCTGATTGGGGCTTATGAGCGGGATATGAAGTTTTGGGCCGAAGGCGGCACGCCGCTTGATTTCGCCCATGATCTGTTCCCGGATGATCTGGAGCGCATTGAGGAAAACATGATGCGCGCAATCGATCGTGTGCCAGCCGTGGGCGAGGCCGGGATTAAGCGGGTGATCAATGGGCCGATGATTTGGTCGCCTGACAGCAATGTGCTGTTTGGGCCTGTGCCGGAACTGAAGAATTACTTCTGTTGCAATGGGATCATTCCGGGCTTCTCGCAATCGGGGGGCATGGGGCTGATGTCGGCGCAGTGGATGATCGAGGGCGAGAGCCAGTATGATATGTTCCCGTGGGACATGGCGCGGTTTGGCGATTGGGCGGATAAGGCGTTTACCAAGGCTCGGGTCGAGGATCAGTACGCCAAGCGCTTTGCGATCCATTTTCCGAACGAGGAACGCTCAGCCGGGCGCCCTGCCCGCGTGCGCCCGATCTATGAGATGCAGCGCGAGATGGGCGCGGTGTTTGGGCTGAACTATGGCTGGGAGCATCCGCTGTGGTTTGCGGATCAGCCGGGTGTTGAGGACAGCAACGGCTTTGATCGGCAGAATTGGTTTGAGCCGGTGGGCGATGAGTGCCGGATGCTGCGGGATCGCGCGGGCATCATCGATATCTCCAACTTCGCGAAATATTCGGTGAAGGGCGAAGGCGCGAGCGATTGGCTCAATGCGATCTTTGCCAATAATATGCCCAAAGCCGTTGGGCGCTCTTGCCTGACGCCGCTGATTGGGGTGCGCGGTGGGATTGCCGGGGATTTCACGGTCACGAAGCTTGATGATGAAGAGTTCTTGATCATCGGTTCGGGCATGGCCGAGCGGTACCATCTGCGGTTCTTCAATGCGGTTGAGCGGCCTGCCTCTGTGACGTTTGAGAGCAAGACCGTGGCGATGTGCGGGTTTAACGTGGCGGGGCCTGAGAGCCGTGCGCTGCTGGGCCGGTTGACAAATGCGGACCTCTCGACAGAGGCGTTTCCGTTCATGCGCTCGCAGCGGATCACGCT
>CAZQMR010000374.1:0-2727 GCA_964594465.1 uncultured Rhodobacterales bacterium | reverse complement strand
CATGACGTGGTGACTTTGGGCACGATTGCGCGTTGGTTTGAGGCGCGGCGCGGGATCATGACGGGTGTTGTGAAAGTTGGCACAGGCATTGGCCAGATGGTTGTGCCGGTTTTGGTGGCGTATCTGCTGCTGAGCTTTGGTTGGCGCGAGATGGTCGTGATGGTGGGCGTGCTGGCCGCGATTTTGTTGCTGGGTGCAGCATTTTTGATGAAACCTGCGCCTAAGAAGGATTTGGCGAGCGGTGAGGCAAGCGGGCTGAGCTTTGAGCAGGCAAAACAGTCGCGCCTGTTTTGGACCCAATGCGCTATTCAGTTTCTTTTCTTCCCGGTGTTGACGACGGTGCCGTTGCATCTGGTTGTGCATGGCATGGATCTGGGGATGACCAAGACGCTGGCGGCGACGCTGTTGATGGTCATGGGCGGCTCCAGCATTGCCGGGCGGTTGTTCGTGGGCGGCTTTGCGGATCGCATTGGTGGGCGCAGAGCTTATCAGTTGTGTTTTGTGCCGCTGATTGGGGCCTTGTTGGCGCTGATCGTGATTGAAACGCATTGGATGCTGTTTGGGATCATTGCGATCTATGGCTTTGCCCATGGCGGGTTTTTCACGGTGGTGTCGCCCACGGTCGCTGAGTTTTTTGGCACGCGGGCGCATGGGGCGATCTTTGGGGTTGTGCTGTTTTGCGGGACCATCGGTGGTGCGATTGGGCCGATTGCTGCAGGGTGGATTTTTGATCGGTTGGGCAGCTATGATGTGGCCTTTGGCGGGCTGGCGCTGTCTTGCATGATTGGGCTGGCGCTCGTTATGACCCTGCCGGGCAAGGCTGCGCGCGCCTGATTAGGCGCTGCGTAGGTCCTTGGCCATTTTGGTCACGGGATCATCGAGCGAGAGATCGACATCGGCCCAGGTGATCATCTCGCCCAGTGCGATGTCTCGCGTGAGTTTCGTGTCTGCCGCAAGGCCGATTGGCAGGGTTTGTTCTTTGATGGCCCGTTCAGACGGGATCAGTTTGCCCCAGACCGTGTAGCCGCCTTCGCCGTCGAGCGTCTCGCCTTTCTTGAGCGCGCGTTTTGCTGTGGCAGCGACATCGCCGTTGAAGGCTTGGTTGCTGCCTGTGGCTTGATTGAGTAGGGCTGCGGACAGGACGGAGATGCCTAGTTCCATGCCGATCAGGTGGAAGGGTTTATACATGGCCGCAAAGCGCCCGCTCGGGTCGGTTGGCAGGCCGTATTGCTTGAAACAGGCGGCGGCATAGTCGCTTTGGGCTTCCATCACGACATAGACGCCCCAGCGCAGGTCGTTCTCGATTTCAGAGCCATCGCGTGCCAGCGAGGAGACCGTTTCGACCATGCCGGAGGCTTCTAGGCTGCCGCCCTCGCTGGCGGGGCGCAGGACATGGGCAAGCTCATTGGCATCGCAGGGCGGGAATTTGAGGCCGTCGCTTGGCACGCCGAGGTCGCAGGCATTGGCAATGGCGGCCATTTCAAGGGCGGATTTTGTGCCATCCAGGAAGGAGTTGAACATTTTGGGGTTCATGCCTGCGGCTTGCGCTTCAGCCTCGGTCAACCCGTAGTGGGGCCAGACGGTGTCAGGAGTTGAGGCATGAAACTCGGGCAGGTATTTGGTGCCTTTGCCTGCCGCATGGATTTTAAAGCCGCAGGAGCGCGCCCAGTCAATCATGTCCGCCACGAGCGCGGGTTGGTCGCCATAGGCCATGGAATAGACCACGCCTTTTTCGCGCGCTTGCTGGGCGAGATGCGCCCCGGCGAGCACATCGGCCTCAACATTGACCATGATGATGTGCTTGCCTGCTGCGATGACTTTTTGGGCGTGCATCGTGCCCGCGACGGGGTTTCCAGTGGCCTCGATCACGACGTCGCAGTCTATGGTTTCGAGGGCGGTTTGGAGGTCGGCGTGGATGGGGAGGTCTTCGATTTGAGCGTCGCTCCAGCCGGTGGTTTTGCAGGCTTTTCGCGCGGCATCTGGGTTGAGGTCGACGATGGCGGCGACTTCAAGGCCGGGTGTATGCGGGACTTGGGCGAGGAACATTGAGCCGAACTTGCCTGCGCCGATGAGCAGTGCTTTGACGGGGTTTCCTGCTGATATGCGCGCTTTTAGGTGATCTTGTAAGAACATGTTGGGCCTCCCTTTTGTGGGGAGTTGAGCGGTTTTGGGAGGGATTGTCCAGTTTGTGGCGCTTGCGTTACTCCTCTAGAGAAGTAACGGAAGGAAATGCAGTTTTCGTAGAGTGATTTTAATCAATTAGGGGGTGAAGTCGCGGCGATTGCCAACGAAAAAGCCCGACCCTTTTCAAGGGCCGGGCTTAAGTGTTCAGCATAAAAGCAGCTTATTTTGGCAATTCGCCCTCTACGCCTTCAACGTAGAAATTCATGCCAAGCATTGTGCCGTCATCTGCTGTTTCGCCAGCTGCCAACCAAGCGGACCCATCCTGCTTGTTGATTGGACCCGTGAACGGGTGCAGCGTGCCAGCAACGATGCTGTCTTTGATGGCCATGGCTTCTGCAGCCACATCTGCTGGGATCTTGTCAGAGAAATCACCAATGCCAACCATGCCCGGCTTGATGCCGTCCCAGGTGTCTGTGCTCTCCCAAGTGCCGTCCATGCCGGCACCCACGCGCTCGATGTAGTAAGGGGCCCAGTCGTCGATGATGGAGGAGAGGCGTGCGTTTGGTCCGAACTGTTTCATGTCGGAGGCTTGGCCAAAGGCGT
>CAZQMR010000373.1:0-2727 GCA_964594465.1 uncultured Rhodobacterales bacterium | reverse complement strand
GGCGCCACCTTCGCATCCGCACCATCCAGCAAGGTCAGCTTCGCACCCCCGGTGTAAAACTCAGGCGCCGCGCACTCATCCTCTTCGATATGCGCATTCTTGTGGCAGTAAATCGTCGAATAGGGTGGGCAAAGGCTCGCCAGTGCCAACGCATTTGCCGTCGTCCCGGTTGAGACCAAATATACCGCAGCTTCCGGTGCTTCAAACTCCTCGCGAATACGCGCGCGCACCCGGTCCATGATCGCATCCGCGCCATAAGACGCCGCATAGCCTTCATTGGCCGCACTCAGCGCCTCCATCACCTTTGGATGCGCAGGCCCCGCATTGTCAGAGGTAAACCACATCTAAAGCACTCCATCGATTGTGTAATCCTGATAGTCGTCTTCCTCGACCTCGTATTCCGGCACCAACTGCCCCGCGAGCGACATGCCAAGCGTATGGGTCGAATTGGGATCGCCAGTGACCAGCGGATGCCAATCGGGCAGTTTTTCGCCCTCCCATAACAGCTTATAGGCGCAGGTGCCCGGCATCCAATGGGCGATCTGATCTAGCGTTTCTGGGCGCACGATCACGCAATCTTTCACCAGCTGCTTGCGCAGCGGATAGTTTCCGCATTGACACGTATTCGTATCCAGCAAGCGGCAGGAGATGCGCGTATAGGCAATCGCCCCGCTATCCTCATCCTCCAGCTTGAGCAGGCAGCATTTCCCACAGCCATCGCACAAGGCCTCCCACTCCGTCGGGGTGAGATCCTCAAGATCGTATTTTTCCCAAAATTTGGGGCGCATTCCAGTGTCTTTGCTCATAAATTCGCCCTAACAGCGCGGCGCGGCAATGAAAAGACCACACTGATGGAATTGTGAGGCGAACTCCCGTAACTTTGGTGTTAAACCAGCACCCAATTGCAAACGGAGACGATCATGCGTGCATTTTTGGTATTTCTGATGCTCTGGGCCAGCCCAGCGCTTGGCTTTGAGCCAAAGCAATCGAGCCAGCTTGTGCAGCGCGCCATCGCCCTCACGGACCCGGTCGCCGCCCCCACAGGCATGCTGACCGACGCAAATGGCCGCGCGCTCTACCTCAAGAGCTTTGAGGGCGAGGTCTCCGTCGTCACGCTTTGGGCCACATGGTGCCATGAGTGCCACACGGAAATGCCCCGCCTTGCCGCGCTGGCCAAGCTGCGCGAAGGCACCAAGATCAAAGTGCGCCCGGTCTCCATCGACGATCCCAACATGTCCACCACGCTCATCCGGCGGCACATGAAAAAAGAGGGCATCACCGTGTTGCCACTGATCCGCGACACCAAGCGCGACGTCTGGAACAAAATCGGCGCACGCGGCACCCCCACCACACTGATCATTGACCGCTTTGGTCAAGTTGTCTCTGCCGTGGTCGGAGGCCGCTTTGAATGGACCGACCCAGAGGTGCTCGCCTATCTCGACGCGCTCGCGGTCGCGCCCGATGCCGCTGCCTCGCGCCTTGTTCTCACGGGCGGGCGCAGTTGAAGGAAACCGAGCTTTACCCACCGATCAAAGCATGGCTTGAGGCGCGCGGTTTTGAGGTCAAAGCCGAGATCGGCAAATGCGATGTCGTGGCCTGCCGCGATGGCGAAGACCCGGTGATCGTCGAGCTGAAAACCGGCTTCTCGCTCACCCTGTTCCACCAAGGCATCGACCGCCTGACGCTTAGCGACACGGTCTATATCGCCGTGCCGCGCGGCAAAGGCCGGGCATGGTACAAAAGTTGGAAAGACAACCTCAAGCTCGCCCGCCGCCTCGGCCTTGGCCTTTTAACAGTACGCCTCAAGGACGGCCTCGTCGAAGTCCATGCCGACCCCGCCCCCTACGCCCCGCGCAAGCAAATCAAGCGCAAAGGCGCGCTTCTCAAAGCCTTCGCACGGCTTGAAGGGGATCCCAACACCGGCGGCATGCGCGGCGCACGGGTTACGGCTTACCGCCAAGACGCCGTGAAAATCGCAACATTCCTAAAGGAAAACGGCCCCAGCAAAGGCGCCCATGTCGCCAAAGAAACCGGCGCCGAGCACGCCACCCGCATGATGCGCGACAATCACTACGGCTGGTTCGAAAAGGTCGAAACAGGCATCTACCAACTGCGCGAAGGCGTCGAAATCAGCTAATCCGCAGGCGGCAGCACCTTACCCGGGTTCATGATATTATTAGGATCAAGTGCAGCCTTAATCGCCCGCATCGCACTTAGCGCATTGGCATCCTTGCGCCGCGCCATCGATGGCAATTTCAGCAATCCAATCCCATGCTCGGCTGAGAAACTCCCGCGCAGCTCCTGCACTGTCTCCTCCACCAACTCCATAATAGGCGTTTGCAGCGCCTCAGGCACCTCGCCCCGGCTCTCCTTGTCGGTCCAGATCGAGTAATGCAGATTGCCGTCCCCCAGATGCGACACCGTCAGCGTCGTTGCATCTGGCGCAATCGCAGGCAGCCGCGCATCCATGCGCGCTAAAAACGTCTCCACCCCATCCACCGGCAACGAGATATCGCAATCCACCGATTTGCCGCGCCCAATCACCGCGTCATAAGCCCGCTCGCGCCGCTCCCACATCTCGCGCCGCTGGCCTTCGGTTTTGCAGATCACCGCGTCCAAGATCACCTCACGCTCCAGCATCTCCATCAGCATCGCCTCCAACCGGTTCACACCGGGAAGCGACCCATCCTCAAGGGCCGCCACATCATCGGGCGAGGTCAGCCCAAC
>CAZQMR010000372.1:0-2745 GCA_964594465.1 uncultured Rhodobacterales bacterium | reverse complement strand
GGTTTATGTGGGGGTGGAATGTTTATTGGCCCCCAAAAGCTGACACCTAACGCGCTGCGGCTTGCATGATTGCTTCGGATTGGGCGTCCACAGGCACCAACAGTTCGATTTCCAAGCCTTCGATCAGCATGTCATGCACCGTCCCCAATTTGCCGACGATGGATGTCGTGCGGATGCTTGCACCGCCGGGTAAGATAAGTTCCAAGGCGTTGAAGATGGGTGGGGTGTCGGTGTTGGCGTGGCTTGCCACATGATCGAAGACGCCGCTGGCCTTTAGCTTTTTGAAATGTGTGTTGATCGCCGGGTTATGCCGCGCGTTTTGCTGAAGGCGGAAAAACAGGCCAGCGCTGGCGTCCTGCCAGTTGGCCACCATGCCCCGAAAGGTGTCGGAGGTGAAGAGCACCAACAAATTACGCGGGGCGTTGCTATCTGCTTGGCTGAGCATTGCAAACAGGCGCTCGGCGGCAGCATTGTTGCGCAGCACGGTCCAATCGCTCGACAAAACGAAGCCGGGAAAGGGCCAATGTACCAGCATCCGCTGTTCCAGCATGTCGAGGGTTTCGATCATCTCGGGCGCATTCAAATCGCGTGGCTTTTCGCTGACTTTGAACGGCGAGGCGGCCCGCAGTGCAGTGCGTTGGGCGGCGTTCAATGGCAGCTCGGTGGTGAGGCGGCCCAGCATCGTGCGGCTTGGCTCGGAGCGACCCGTTTCAAGGAATGAGATGTGGCGCTGGGTGGAGGCAAGCTCAAGCGCGAGGTCGCCTTGGGAGAGGTTGAGCGATTGACGGATGGCGCGCAGTGTATCACCGAAATCTGGCATGATTATTCCCTCTGACGGAATTGAACCTATTCTCCAAGTGATCTTATCTGAGCGCGACAGGCAAATGATAAGGATGTGAACCCATGTTGTTTTGGATACTGGCCGCGCTGGCTCTCTATTTTGCCAGCCTATTTCTATCGGTTGCGCTGTATCTTCCCAAAATTGGATTGCTCACAGGACTTGGGGCGCGAGATATGCCGGCGGACCGCTCTGTGATAGGCGCGCGCGCAGACCGTGCTGCTGAAAATCTTAAGGAGAACATGATCATCTTTTTGCCCTTGGCGCTGCTCTCGATGGTGGTCGAGGCTGCCGATCAGGCGCTGGCTGTGCAGGGTGCGATGGTGTTCGTGGTCCTGCGCGTGGTCTATATTCCGGCCTATATGTCGGGCGTTTTGGGGCTGCGAACTCTAGTGTTTGGCGGCAGCGTGTTTGGGCTGTTGATGATGGTAGCCGCGCTGATTTGAGCGGCTAGGTTGGCGATTGCCCCTTTGCATTTTCATAAGTTAGCCTTTTGAGTTTGCTGCATGGCCAATGCCAGGTAGGAGCGCGATTGTCACCCGGCGCGCATGGATGGCGCTGACATGCGTCAGGCTAAGGAGTGGGGGCTTCAGTGCGAGAAAAAGCCATGTCCCTTGGCGAAGGTGGAGCGCAGGGCAGAGAGGACGCAAGTTTTTCAAGAGCAATGTCTTGCATCGGGGGGCGAAACTTAGTATCCGACAGGCCTCGTGTAGGGGTATAGCTCAGTTGGTAGAGCGACGGTCTCCAAAACCGTAGGTCCCGGGTTCGAACCCTGGTGCCCCTGCCAGATTTCTTAGATGAATGACGTTTTGCTGGCTGCATGTTCTGCGTTGTGGCCAGCCCTTGCTATCGTGTGCTTTTGACCCACAATGGGCGCGCAGCATTCCAAGGGACAGGTTCAGATGTTTGTGACGGTCAATGGCGCGCGATTGTATTTCGATGTTGAGGGGGCGGGCTTGGTTCCTGATGGGCCGGTTATGCGGGATAAGCCGACGGTGGTTTTGGTGCATGGCGGGCCGGGGGCGGATCACTCCATTTACAAGCCCTTTTTCAGTCAGCTCAGCGATCTCGCACAGGTTGTTTACTATGATCATCGTGGCAATGGGCGCAGTGATCTCTGTGACAACTCAACATGGAGCCTTGATCAATGGGGCGATGACCTGGCAGGGCTGTGCGACGCTTTGGGGATCACCAACCCTATTGTTTTGGGCACCTCTTTTGGTGGGTTTGTGGCGTTGTCTTATGCCGCGCGTCATCCGGGGCATGCGGGCAAGCTTGGTCTGATCAGTACGGCCGCACAGGTGGATTTCGAAGTGATTTATCAGACATTTGAGCACTTGGGTGGCGCTAAAATTCGCGAGATTGCGGAAAGTTATTGGAAGAACCCGACGCCTGAAGGTCGTGATCAGTATCGCGTGCACTGCCTGCCCTATTATCAGTACAGCGATGGCGGCTCGACGGACTGGCAAAGCCGGATCATTTGGAACAATGAACCGGCGATGTGGTTCAATGGGCCTCGCAATGAGCATGGGCGGATGGATTTCCGGGCGGATCTGGCGAAGATTGACTGCCCGACGCTGGTGATGGTGGGCGAGGAAGACCCGATCACGCCGATTGAGTTCAGCCGCGTCATGGTTGAGCATCTGCGCGATGATCTGACCACGTTCAAGAGCTACGCACAGTGTGGGCATGGTGTTGTCGGGGACAAACCCGAAGAGGTGTTGCAGGATATTCGGGATTTCATTCTGGACTGAGATCAGTCGCAAAAGAAAAGAGCCGACCCTTTGCAGAGCCGGCTCCAAATTCTTTGCTTTGACGAAGCGCTTAGTGCAGCTTTTCGCCCACTTCCGCGATTGCCGCGTCGATCAGGCTGCCGCCGTCTTTGGCAGTCATCTTCTTGGCGATCA
>CAZQMR010000371.1:0-2770 GCA_964594465.1 uncultured Rhodobacterales bacterium | reverse complement strand
TAATCGGCAACAAAGAATTCGGCGAAAAGCATGGGCTGAAAGCTCGCGCGCGCATCAAAGGCACCGCCAAAATCGGCACCGACCCCACCATCATGCTCACCGGCCCTGTGCCCGCGACCGAGAAAATCCTCGCAGATACCGGCATGTCGATCTCCGATATTGACGTCTTTGAAGTGAACGAAGCCTTCGCCTCCGTCGTGCTGCGCTTCATGCAGGCATTTGATGTGGAACACGAAAAGGTCAACCCAAATGGCGGCTCTATCGCCATGGGACACCCGCTGGGCGCGACAGGTGCCATGATCATCGGCACCGCCCTTGATGAGCTGGAACGCAGCGGCAAAGGCACAGCCCTTTGCACACTTTGCGTGGCCTCCGGCATGGGTGCTGCCACCATCATCGAACGCGTCTAACGCAAGCGCTTGATCTGTTCACGGAAATTTGAATTCTCAGCATGACACAGTCTCATACATCATCACCTGAGCTGGGCAGTTCATTTAATCGCCTGGCTTGGGACGGTAATTGCTTACAAGGTATTGATCATGTCTGTAGAGAATTTTCTCGAGGAAATGCGCGCATCCTACGTTGCAAAAGATGCACAAATGATGAGCGCACAACACTGCATCCCCTTCACAATCATCGAAGAAACCCAAACTCACACGGTGACCACGCTGGAAGATCTCAACCAACGCGCCGAATTCATCATGAGCCTCATCGAACAAGCGGGGATTGTAGACCTGTCCTTCAAGCTCGTCTCGCAAATGGCCGCAGGCGGTTGTCTAACAATCGTGCGCTTCGAGAACATCATGCATTTCAAGGACGGCACAAGCACACTTCCCGCCTTCGTGACAATGATCTTGCGCGAAACCGATGGACGCTACGGCATTGCAGCCACCATCAACCCAATCATCAAACTGGCCCATATGGGCTGAAGCAATCCGCCCTGCACAGCCGCAGTTTTGCCGCGCGCAGGGCTTTCCCAACATCATCTAGGCACCCTTGCGTGCCCCCCCAGACATTCCAAAAACGGAGAGTGAAGACATGACCATCTTTCACAGCGACATCGATTCCGACGGCATCGCCACCATCACATGGGACTTGCCAGACCGCTCCATGAACGTGATGACCATTGACGGTCTGAGCGAGCTTGATGCAGCCCTCAAAGCCGCCCACAGCGATGACAATGTCAAAGGCATCGTGATCACCTCCGCCAAGAAGGATTTTGCCGGTGGCATGGATCTCGCCGTGCTCGCCGACATGAAAACCAATGCAGGTGACAATCCTGCCAAAGGTCTGTTTGAAGGCACAATGGCCATGCACGAGCTGCTGCGCCGCATTGAGCGCGAAGGCATGGACCCAAAAACCAACAAGGGCGGCAAGCCAACCGCTTGGGCCTGCCCCGGCACTGCCGCTGGCATCGGCCTTGAGATCGGTCTCGCCTGTCACCGCCGCTTTGTGGCCGACAATCCAAAAGCCAAAATCGGCCTGCCTGAAATTCTCGTCGGCCTCTTCCCCGGCGCCGGTGGCACCACCCGCGTCGCACGTATGCTCGGTGCAATCGCAGCCGCACCCATCCTGCTTGAGGGCAAAATGCTCGCCCCCGCCAAAGCCAAATCCGCTGGCCTGATCGATGAGGTCGTGCCCGGTGATGAGCTGCTGGCCACCGCCAAAGCATGGGTCAAAACCGCCACCAACGCCGACATCATCAAACCATGGGACGCAAAGGGCTACAAAATGCCCGGCGGCGCGCCCTATCACCCCGCAGGCTTCATGAATTTCGTCGGGGCCTCCGCGATGATCCATTCCAAAACCCAAGGCGTCTACCCGGCGGCCAAAGCCTTGCTTTCGGCTGTCTACGAAGGCGCACTCGTGCCCTTTGACACCGCCATCAAGATCGAAGCGCGCTGGTTCACGAAGTTGCTGATGAACCCAAGCAGCTCCGCCATGATCCGCTCGCTCTTCCTCAACAAAGAGGCTTTGGAGAAGGGCGCGGTCCGCCCCAAAGATGTTGCCGATCAAAGCGTCAAAAAAGTCGGCGTGCTGGGTGCTGGCATGATGGGCGCAGGCATCGCCTATGTCTCCGCCATGGCCGGCATCGAAGTCGTGCTGATTGATCGCGATGACGAGGCCGTGGGTCGCGGCGTGGACACCATCACCGGCATTCTTGACGGCGGCATCAAGCGCAAAAAGATGACCGAGGACAAAAAGGCCGCGGTTTTGGCCCGCGTCACCCCCACCACCGACTACACCAAACTCAAAGGCGCAGACCTCATCGTCGAGGCCGTCTTTGAGGATGTCGGCGTCAAAGCCGAGGTAACCAAACTCGCCGAGGCCCAGCTAGGCCCGGACGCAATCTTTGCCACAAACACGTCTACCTTGCCGATCAGCCAACTTGCGACCGCGTCCAAAAACGCCGAAAACTTCATCGGCATCCATTTCTTCTCGCCGGTGCATCGCATGATGCTGGTCGAGATCATCAAAGGCACGCAAACCGGAAATGTCGCTGTGGCCAAAGCGCTCGATTTCGTGCGCCAGATCCGCAAAACCCCGATCGTGGTGAATGACGCGCGCTTCTTCTACGCCAACCGCTGCATCATCCCCTATGGTGCCGAGGCCAACCGCATGGTCGCCGAAGGTGTGTCGCCGGTGCTGGTCGAAAACGCCGCCAAGCAGCTCGGCTTCCCGCTCGGCCCGCTTCAGCTTGGTGACGAAACTTCCATTGATCTCGCCGAGAAGATCATGACCGCGACCAAAGCCGCGCTCGGCAATTCCT
>CAZQMR010000370.1:0-2802 GCA_964594465.1 uncultured Rhodobacterales bacterium | reverse complement strand
CGCTGGCCACCTCTGATCACAGCGTGCTGCACGGCATCTCCCGCAAAACCGTGCTCGAACTGGCCGAAGAACAAGGTCTCAAAACCGAAATCCGCGCAGTTCCGCTCGAAGAATTGATGGAAGCAGACGAAGTCTTCCTCTCCTCCTCAGGCGGCGGCGTCCTGCCCATCGCTCAGGTCGATACCCGCATCTATCAAAACGGCAGCACCGGACCTGTGGCGGAAAGCTTGCACGCCGCCTATTGGCAACGCACCAAAGATCCGAAATTTCGCGAAGAAATCAGCTACAGCTGAACCTCAGGCACTGCCACCACTGGCCGACAAGGTATGCGCATCAATGCCAAGGGTCGCCAGTGCCTTTTGCCATTTGGCCCCATTGTCCTCGGAGAAAATCAAGCCCGCATCCGCCTCACAGATCAGCCAACCATTGCGCTGTAATTCGCCCTCAAGCTGCCCCGGCCCCCAACCTGCATAGCCCAGCGCCAAAAGCGCATTGGCCGGTCCGGTGCCTTTTGCCATGTCGTGCAAAATATCGACGGTGGCCGTCATGCCCCAGCCCTCACTGACATCCAACGTAGAGCCTTCGGCCTCGTAATCGTCCGAATGCAGGACAAACCCACGGCCATGCTCAACCGGGCCGCCAACATGCACGCGGATTTCTTGCGTGGTGTCCTCAGCAGAAATTTTCAGCTGCTTAAGCAGATCACCGAACTTCAGGTCCGCAGCAGGCTTGTTCACGATCAAGCCCATCGCCCCATCATCCGAATGGGCACACATGAAAATCACCGAGCGATCAAACCGCGTGTCCATCATGCCGGGCATCGCAATCAGCATGCGCCCGTCCAGAAAGCCAGAAAGATCAATATTTGTGCTCATGCGCCCAATATCCAACCCGCGCCCCACTTTTTCAAGGTGGCAAAGCAAAAAGCCCGGCGCTTTGCAGCACCGGGCTTCTCGAAAGTCTGATCTCTAGAGATTAACGCTTAGCAAGTGCGTCGCGGATCTCGCCGAGGATGTCCAGCTCAGATGGGCCTGGATCGGCTTCTGGCTCTGGCTCGGGCTCTGGCTTCATCTTGTTAACCATCTTAACCAGCATGAACACTACGAATGCAATGATCAGGAAGTTGATGATCGCCATGATGAAACGGCCATATGCAAATACGGCTGCACCAGCTTCTTCGGCTGCTGCCATAGAAGCGAACTCACCTTCGCCCAGCAATACGTACTGGCCAGAGAAATCTACGCCGCCCATGAACAGTGAGATGATCGGATTGATCAGGTCACCAACAAGCGAAGTAACGATAGCAGTTGTGGCAGCGCCGAGGATGATACCAACGGCCATGTCCATTACATTGCCGCCGGCAATGAAGTCCTTGAATTCTTGAAGCATCTGTCTTTTCCCATGCGAATGCTAAATGATTGTGACTTGGCGTATAAGTAAAGCACGCCATCAGATCAACCAAATATTAACCACTTTAGTATCCGTAGCATTACCTAGGCAAGAATCAGCACGCAAGTTTACCCGTCAGCACGTAATTCAACATCTGCACAACCTGCTCAGATGTCTCCGCAACGGCCAAAGCCGCCCCATCCACTTCCTTTAGCGCATGTGCATGATCTGGCCCGTGCATAATGATCAACGACTTGCCAAGTGCCGAGGCCACGCCTGCATCAAATGCCGCGTTCCACTGCTTGTACTTGTCGCCAAAACGCACCACGACCACATCCGCATCCGCAATGCCCTTGCGTGTGCGGATCGCGTTCAGTTTCGCGCCCTTATGGTCATGCCAAAACTTGTTCGGCTCAGCACCCAATATCGCTACACCACAATCATCCGAAGCATCATGATCCGTGACCGGCGCGCTAAACTCAACATCCAGCCCCTTGGCCCCCTCAGCGATTTCCTCGCGCCAATTGCTGTGGATCTCACCTGACAGATAAACCTTCAACGTCATTTCAATCTCCCCTTAGCCGCGCAGCGTGCCGCCCGTGGCTTTTTGAACCTTTTCAATGATTTGCGCGCTCACGGCCTCAATATCCT
This sequence comes from uncultured Rhodobacterales bacterium, assembly GCA_964594465.1. Taxonomy (GTDB): domain Bacteria; phylum Pseudomonadota; class Alphaproteobacteria; order Rhodobacterales; family Rhodobacteraceae; genus CAZQMR01. Next base: position 762 of record CAZQMR010000370.1, on the reverse strand, counting down.
TGTCCGTCAGCGTGGCCGCACGCGGCTGCAAGCGCACTGAAATCGCCACCGATTTCTTGCCCTCGCCCATCTGCGCCTCTGCCTTTTCGCCCGCAAACACGTCAAACACCGCAGCGCCTTCAATCAGTTTCTTGTCAGCACCTTTGGCCGCGTTCAGCAGCGTCTCAACTTCCAGTTCACGATCCACCACAAAGGCAAAATCCCGCTCCACAGCCTGCAAATCCGAAATATCCAACGCAGGCCGCGTCGCAGTCTTCACTTTCGGGAAAGGTGCGGCTTCCAAATGCAGAACCACCGCGAGGGCTGGCCCCTTCACATCCATCGCGCTCAGCACCTTGGGGTGCAACTCGCCAAACTCCGCCAGCACTTTCTTTGGCCCCAGCGTCAGCAAGCCAGAGCGCCCCGGATGGAACCAGTCCGGCGCACCGCGCCCGGTCATCCGCTTGGCAGGTGCGCCAATCGCATCCAAAAGCGCATCCGCATCGCCGCGCGCATCCGCCAGATCGAACGGGCGGCGCGTGCCATGGGCATCTCGCTCTGCCGCCGCACCCACCAGCAGGCCAACCGCCTGCAGCGACTGCTCGCCCGGCTCACCGCTTGCAAAGACCGATCCAACCTCAAAAAGCGACATATCCGCAAAGCCCCGCGCCTGATTGCGCGCCGCCGCTGCCAGCAATCCGGGCAGCATCGAGGGGCGCATATGGCTCATCTCGCTTGAAATCGGATTGGCCAACGCCGTGTCATCCGCCCCGCCACCAAACA
>CAZQMR010000369.1:0-2814 GCA_964594465.1 uncultured Rhodobacterales bacterium | reverse complement strand
GATGAATATCGATGGAATCAACACCTTAGCCTGCATTTACGGCCTCGATGAAGTGAAGGGCGAGGTTAAGATTTACCCCCTGCCGCACATGCCCGTGGTGAAGGATTTGATCCCCGATCTCACCCATTTCTACGCCCAGCACGCCTCCATCATGCCTTGGCTCGAGACCACAACCAACCGCCCGGCCAAAGAATGGAAGCAGTCCATCGAGGATCGCAAAAAGCTCGACGGTCTATATGAATGCGTCATGTGCGCATCGTGCTCTACATCTTGTCCGAGCTATTGGTGGAATGGCGACCGCTACCTCGGCCCAGCAGCGCTTTTGCACGCTTATCGCTGGATCATTGACAGCCGCGACGAAGCCACCGGCGAGCGTCTCGACCAGCTCGAAGACCCGTTCAAGCTTTACCGCTGCCACACCATCATGAACTGCACCAAAACCTGCCCCAAGGGCCTGAACCCGGCGAAATCCATCGCTGAGATCAAGAAAATGATGGTCGAACGTAAGATGTAAGCGCGGGCGCAACCGCCCAAGCTCTTGATTTTCCTGAAAACCTGCCCCATGTTTCGGGCATGTCTCGAAACAACTTGCGTACCCTCATGCGCAAAATCATCGCCATAAGCGCCAGTATACTGGGCCTCACCTCGCTTGCTGCGCAGGCCGCGGCCGATTGCGCGCAAGAAAATACACTTTTTTCGCCCTGTTCAGGGGATGTTAAGGTGGAGTTGGTAGTTCTCCCGTCAAACGATCAAACGTCCCCTCCAAATCGTCGCCGCATCACTGTCACAGGTACATATTCCAGCGGCGACCGTTTTGGGATCGAGGGCCTCGCTCTTAAAAACGGTATCGCGGAGAGCAAACGCTTCCAAAGATGGGATGGCGGTTTGCTGATCCATTCAAACGGCACCGCACAGATCGTAAATGTGGGAAGCATCAAACTTAATGGCATCTCCTACAACCTGAGAGATACCACTCAAAGGGCATCCTTTCTGGCCAACGCAAAGCGCCAGAAAATCTCCTTCATCCAGAGCCACCTTCTGATCACCAACGGCGCTCTGGACACCCGCGAAGTTTCCGGCGCTCCGAGGTTCCAACGCCGCATTCTCTATGCCGACGCAAGCGGAAATATCTCACTTTATGACAGTAAAAACAGAGCCTTAACCCTCTACGAGGCCGCTTTAGAGCTGCACAAAAACCACGGCGCCCACATGGCTTTCAACCTAGATATGGGCAGCTACGACTTCTGCGAAATCGAAACCGGCGACAGCAGCCAATCTTGCGGCATCATCCGATCCGCGAGCGATGAACGCCTAACCAATCTCTTGCGTTTTACGTTTTATTGACCGCTAACCCACGGGTTACTCAGCCGCCACAGGTGCCGGCCGCACCACCTCGACAATTTGGCGCATGATCCCATTGAGCTCAAAATCTTTCGGCGTAAACACCCGCGCCACACCATAAGCCAGCAGCTCTTCCGCATCGCTATCAGGAATAATCCCACCCGCGATCACCGGAATATCCTCCAGTCCAGCGGCTTTCATCCGATCAATCACATCGCGAATAAGCGGCAAATGCGAGCCCGACAGGATCGAGAGCCCAACCACATGCACACTTTCCTCAAGCGCCGCATTCACAATTTGCGCCGGGGTCAGCCGAATGCCCTCATAAATCACTTCCATCCCGCAATCACGGGCCCGCACTGCAATCTGCTCAGCGCCATTGGAATGCCCGTCAAGCCCGGGTTTTCCCACAAGAAATTTGATCCGTCGGCCAAGTTGCGCCGAAACTGCATCAACGTCCACACGCACCTCGTCGATCCCCTGCGCCGAAACCGGCGCAGATTTTCCAACACCCGTAGGTGCGCGATATTCGCCAAACACCTCGCGCATCACAGCGCCCCACTCACCTGTGGTCACACCCGCTTTGGCTGCGGCAATCGAGGGCGGCATGATGTTGTCACCCGATTGCGCCGCCGCTTTCAGCCCTGCAATCGCGGCCTCGACAACGCCGTCATCGCGACCAGATCGCCACGCCTCAAGTGCCGTAATCTGATCCGCCTCCACAGCTGGATCCACCACCAAAATGCCACCATCACCGGAAGACAATGGGCTGTCTTCGCCCTCAGTATAAAGATTAACCCCAACCACTTTCGTCTCACCGGACTCAATCCGGCTCAGCCGTGCCGCATTGCTCTCCACAAGCTGAGACTTCATGTAGTCAATCGCCGAGATCGCGCCGCCCATCTCATCAATCCGTGCAAGTTCCGCTAATGCGCCTTCTTTCAGCGCCTCAACCTTCGTATCGACCACCGGATTGCCATCAAACAAATCGCCGTATTCCAGCAAGTCAGTCTCATAGGCCAAAACCTGCTGCATCCGCATCGACCATTGCTGATCCCAAGGGCGCGGCAGGCCCAGCGCTTCGTTCCAGGCGGGCAGCTGAATCGCCCGCGCCCGTGCGTTTTTCGAGAGAGACACCGCCAGCATCTCGATCAGAATGCGGTAAACATTGTTTTCCGGCTGCTGCTCCGTCAGCCCCAGCGAATTCACCTGCACGCCATAGCGAAAGCGCCGCGCCTTGGAATCCTCGACGCCGTATCGGGTTTTGCAAATCTGATCCCACAGGTCGACAAAGGCTCGCATTTTGCACATCTCGGTCACAAAGCGGATACCAGCATTTACAAAGAATGAAATCCGCCCGACCACACGTGGAAAATCCTCTGCCGGAACCTGCCCACGCACTTGATCGAGCACTGCGCAAGCCGTCGCGAGCGCGAAGGCAAGCTCTTGCTCGGGCGTCGCGCCGGCCTCTTG
>CAZQMR010000368.1:0-2815 GCA_964594465.1 uncultured Rhodobacterales bacterium | reverse complement strand
GCAAGATTTATGAAGTCGATGACCTGCCGCAACTGACAAAGACTAAGAAACATAATATTGATGTCGTGGTAGATCGCTTAAAAATACGTGAAGACATGAAGCAACGGATTGCTGAAAGCTTTGAAACTGCCTTACGTTTAGCGGATGGCAAAGCCATCGCTTTGGGGGAACCCGAAGGTCTGGTGAAAACGGTCTTTGATGCCAAAACGGGCGAGTTGTTGGGCGCGCATATGGTCGGGGCCGAAGTGACCGAGCTGATCCAAGGCTATGTGGTCGGGCGCCAGCTCGAAACCACCGAAGAGGACCTGATGCAAACCGTCTTCCCGCACCCGACATTGAGTGAGATGATGCACGAAAGTGTGCTCGACGCCTATGGTCGAGCGGTGCATTTTTAGGGCTGTAGCAGGTGCCTCCGGCGGAAGTATTTTAAGAAAATCGAAATACTTTTGCTGCGATTGGGTTAATAGCTGCGATAAGGTGGTTAAGTTTGGGGCAGGCGGGTTTGTGCAAAGCTGCGCAGTGCAGGACACACATCATATTCGTGCCGGGTTTGTGCAGGAGTTAAGGAACAGGAATGAGCATGGAAAAGCGTGATATTTCAGATAGATCCCAGCGCCATCCCGAGAAAGCAAAGCGGGCGGACAACGCACAGCCGCGCAAACCCGACTGGATCCGCGTGAAGGCCCCGACCTCTGAGGGCTATCACCAAACCGCGAAAATAATGCGTGAAAACAAGCTGGTAACAGTGTGTGAGGAGGCCGGTTGCCCCAATGTCGGCGAATGCTGGAGCCAGGGCCACGCCACCATGATGATCATGGGCGAGGTCTGCACCCGCGCCTGCACCTTCTGCAACATCGCCACCGGCAAACCCCCCGAAGATCTTGACCCATTCGAGCCCGCCCGCGTCGCCGTCGCGGTTGAAAAACTGGGCCTAAACCATGTTGTTGTGACCTCAGTTGACCGTGACGATGTGGCTGATGGCGGGGCCGCGCATTTCGCGCAAACCATTCGTGCGATCCGTCGCAAGGCGCCTGACACGACGATTGAGATTTTGACACCTGATTTTATTCGCTGTGAAGACAGTGCTTTAGAAGAGGTTGTTAAAGCCAAACCGGACGTGTTCAATCACAATCTTGAAACCGTCCCTGGCCTATATCCAGAGGTGCGGCCCGGCGCACGCTACTTCCATTCGCTGCGCTTGTTGCAGCGGGTCAAAGAGCTTGACCCCGCCACATTCACCAAATCCGGCATCATGGTGGGCCTCGGCGAAGATCGCCAAGCAGTGCATCAGGTCATGGACGATCTGCGCGCCGCTGATGTCGATTTCTTAACCATTGGTCAGTATCTTCAGCCGACCCCAAAACACCATGTTTTGGATCGTTTTGTGACCCCCGAAGAGTTCGCAGATTATGAGAAGGCCGCTTATGGTAAGGGATTCTTAATGGTTTCTGCTTCCCCTTTGACCCGTTCCTCTTATCATGCGGGTGATGACTTCGCGAGATTGAGAAAAGCGAGGCTGCAAAAACTGGGGGCATAAACATGCTAAGCGCGACAGAAATTGAGACATATCACCAAAAGGGATATGTTGTCCCGGACTACCGCTTACCTCCTGATATGCTTGAAGAAATCCGTGAACGGCACACGCATCTGCTCAAAAAACATCCCGAGTTTCGCGATAATGCCTCGACGCTTCTGAGCTACGATCTCGGCTTTCTGAACTACGCCCGCAATCCCGAAATACTCGACATGGTCGAGCAGTTGATTGGCCCTGATCTTTGCCTCTGGAACATGTCCTTCTTTGCCAAACCCGCGCTCAACGGCAAGCGCACGCCCTTTCATCAGGACGGTCAATATTGGCCTATTACGCCGCTTGCGACCTGCACAGTCTGGATTGCGATTGATGAAGCGACGGTGAAAAACGGCTGTCTTCAGTATGTTCCGGGGTCTCATAAGGACAATCGTTTGAAGGCGCATTTTGTGACCGATGATCCAAATGTGACGTTAAATCAAGAACTTGAGGCACGGGAGTATGACGCCGGACAAGCCGAGAACCTCATCCTTCCGGCTGGTGGGATGGCGTTGCATGACGTTTATATCGCCCATGGGTCGGAGGAGAATCGCTCTGCCAAACCCCGGCGCGGAATGACCTTGCGGATCATGCCGACCAGCTCCGTCTATGACCGGGATTTGGCCCATCAGCGTCACAAAGAACGGGGCGGGATGAGCATGGCGCATCACTCGCTTTTCCTGTTGCGCGGGCAAGACAAGAGCGGCGCAAACGACTTTCGCCTGCGCACCATGTCAGACGAGATTGTCGCTTAAAATCAGCGACTTATTCGGCGGCGTGAAGCTTAATCACCGGCTCCATCTCGTCCAGATATGCCTCATCCAGATGGCATTTCAGCTGATGTCCATTTGGCAAAGTCCGCATCGGCGGCACCTCGCGATCACAGAGCCCATCGGCCACCTTAGATTTATGCGGACAACGAGTTTGGAACGGGCAGCCGCTGGGTGGATTCATCGCAGATGGAATGTCCCCATCGAGCACGATCCGCTTTTTTTCCACACTGGTATCGGCAATCGGAACAGCGGACAAAAGCGCCTCGGTATAAGGGTGATAGGGCGGGGCAAAGACCTGATCCGTGCTGCCCATTTCGACCACATGGCCCAGATACATCACCATCACGCGATCCGAAAGGTAGCGCACAATCGACAGGTCATGACTGATGAACAGCATGGTGGTACGGCTTTCGCGTTGGATCTCCATCAGCAGATCCGTTACGGCCGCTTGTACCGAAACATCAAGCGCGGAGAC
>CAZQMR010000367.1:0-2817 GCA_964594465.1 uncultured Rhodobacterales bacterium | reverse complement strand
TGCGAGGTGATCGCCCAAGGCATCACCGATTTGTCCATCACCCGGCTGTAAACAATCCCCACCGCCAGCAAAATCCCGAGGCTCGTCCCAATCACAAACCCCAGCAAGGTCGCCGAAAGCGTCACCCAGCCATGAAACACAAGGCTCCGCTTGGACGTAATTTTCTTATCAAAAACCGATGAATACAGTTCCCCCGCCACCTGATGCGGCGACGGCAGCCTTGGCCGTTTCAGCGTGTAAGCCAGCGGCACAATCCCCGGATTTTTCAGCGCCAGCGCCAGCCCCGAAACCTCCTGTCGCGCCTTAGGTGCCTCTGGCGAAATCACCATCCCATCCCGCTGCGCCTGATCCGCCGTCAGATGTGCATTCATCGGGATCACTGCTGCAGTCCAAAACGCGAGGATCACCGCAATTACGACCAGCACGGGCAGAACACGGCTCATCTGCGCCACTCCATCGTGATCTGCTCCAACCCGTCGTCACCCATCCAAGCCGCACCAATCTGCACAAAGCCCTCGCGCCGATAAAACCCATGCGCCCGCGTATTCGCCGCGTGCGTAAACAGCTTCAAAAAATCACGCCCCGTCTTGGCGCGTTCCATCAGCAACCGCCCAAGCCCATGCCCCGGCCGATCCACATAAAACCCACCGATATGCGCCGCCTCCGCATCAATCGAGATATAGCCCGCCAGCGGCTCGCCAATCCCCCAAGCCTCGCGCAACGGCAACCCTTCGCGCAGCGATGTCTCAACCACATCGCGCCCGTCTCGCGAAGGCATCCAATCCAGCCCAGCCATCCAACGCATCACAATGCCCGCACATGCCTCAGCATCCGCCGCCCCGATCCGCCTGATGCTCAGATCACTCATCCAAATGCCCCGCGCGCAAGCCATCCCGCACCCGATGCGCGATCTCGATAAACTCAGGACTATCGCGGATTTCCAACGGCCTCTCACGCGGCAACGTGCTCTCAATCACATCCGAAATCCGCCCCGGCCTTGGGCTCATCACCACAATCTTCGTCGACAGATAAACCGCCTCCGGGATCGAATGCGTCACAAACCCAATCGTCTTTTGGGTCCGCGCCCAAAGCTGCAAAAGCTGCTCGTTCAGGTGATCGCGCACAATCTCATCAAGCGCCCCAAACGGCTCATCCATCAGCAGAATATCCGCATCAAACGCCAGCGCCCGCGCGATGCTCGCCCGCTGCTGCATGCCCCCTGAAAGCTGCCAAGGAAACTTCTTCTCAAACCCCGAAAGCTCAACCAGCTCCAAAACCCGAGCAACCCGCTCGCCCATCTCAGCGCGCGAAAACCCCATAATCTCCAAAGGAAGCCGAATATTCCCCCCAATCGTGCGCCAAGGATAAAGCCCCGCCGCCTGAAAAACATACCCATAAGCCCGAGCCCGCCGCGCCTCATCCGCGCTCATCCCATTGACACTTAGACTGCCACCCGTAGGCTCCTCCAACCCCGCAATGCAGCGCAGAAAAGTCGTCTTACCGCAGCCAGATGGCCCAATAAAACTAACGAAATCGCCCTTCTCAATATCCAGCGACACATCCTTAAGCGCATGCACCGGCCCATCATTCGTCTCAAACGTCAGGCCTAGGTTCTGCGCTTTAATCACAGTTTCATTCATCGCGGCGTCTCTCCACAGCCAACCAAATCGCTCCGGCCATAGCCCCTACGATTGCATAAACACCAAAAACACTCAGCGACGGCCCGCCTGTCATGCGATGCCCAAGCGGTAAAAACAGCTCATAGGTGAAAAGCGCGTAAAGCAGCGCAAACCCCGCTCCCACCAGCATCGCGATCAGAAATCCCTGCTCCGGCCCCAAGATGACTCGCAAAAGCAGTGCCGGAAACGTCACGATCCACGCCGGAATGATGCCCAGCAACGACGCACCGCTCAGCGAAACCCCGTTACCTAACATCAACGGCACAAGCACGCTAAGCGCGACGAACGCGAAAGCCGCGCTGAGCAGCCACCCTGTAAACACCCGCGCCCAGTTTAGTTTTGCCGACGCCTTCATCTCAGCTTCAATCAATCCCACGCCCGGCAATCAAACCCCACTCGCCGGAATACCCGTCCGCTCCACAGGCCTTGGCGCTGTCAGCTCTTTCCAGGATGACAGCGCCCGGTTCACCGTCCCATTGCCCTCGCGTTTCACGAACTTCCCGTGGCCCTCTTGGCAACGGATCTCCCCGTCATGCACCGCCACGTGACCACGCGACAAAGTAAACCGTGGCAACCCCTTCACCGCCTGCCCCTCAAACACGTTGTAATCAATCGCCGACTGCTGCGCGCTCGCCTTGATGGTCTTCTCCTTTTCAGGATCCCAAACAACCAAATCCGCGTCCGCGCCCACCAGCACAGCCCCCTTCTTGGGATAGCAATTCAAGATCTTCGCAATGTTAGTAGACGTCACCGCCACAAACTCATTTGGCGTCAACCGCCCCGTCGCAACCCCATGCGTCCACAGCATCGGCATCCGATCCTCCAGCCCACCAGTCCCGTTCGGGATCTTCGTAAAGTCCCCAACACCATAGCGCTTCTGCTCCGTGGTAAATGCACAATGATCCGTCGCCACCACGCTCAAGGACCCCGCCTGCAAGCCCGCCCACAAGCTGTCCTGATGCTGCTTGTTGCGGAACGGTGGAGACATCACACGCCGCGCCGCATGATCCCAATCCTTGTTGAAATACTCACTCTCATCGAGCGTCAAATGCTGGATCAGCGGCTCCCCCCAGACCCGCTTGCCCTGTTGCCGCGCCCGCCGGATCGCCTCATGGCTCTCCTCGCAAGACGGATGCAC
>CAZQMR010000366.1:0-2858 GCA_964594465.1 uncultured Rhodobacterales bacterium | reverse complement strand
GCGCGTCCAGCATGACCTGGCGCAAAGGTCGCTCAATCGCGAGCGCAATCATCTGCGTGCGTTTGGTTCCGGCCCAGGATCTATGCCCACTCACAAGGGCTGCAATTTTGGGCACGCCGTTTTGCACAACAAAGAGAGGTGCGCCGGACATGCCCGACGTGGACACGCAATCCAGCATGATGCGATTGCCGTGACGCTCCTTGGTCAAACAGCCGGTGTCAATCGACGCCACGTCTGAACGAATACCCGAAAACGAAACAACCGACATGTTGTCCCCGATTCTGACCTTATCAAGCCGCCCAAAAGCCTGCGCCGCGCCGCGATCCACAGGCTGGTCCAATTCCACAAGTGCGATATCCGCGGCAATGTTCTTTTCCCCGTATTCGCGTTTTGGATCATAATCGCGATGGGCGGTGATACGGATGACATTGCGTTGCGCTGCGGTGATCCCATCGCGCCATCCGGCCAAGAAGCGGAATGACTCTGGCGGCAAAACCTTGTTGGAGGTTTCGGAATAAACACAATGCGCGGCTGTTAGAACTGTGGTCGCATCGATCAGCGCGGCTGAGCAAAATCCCTTGCCTCGTGCCTGCAAAATGCCCACGCCGGCCCATTGTTCTGCTTCGCTGCCCGGTTTGATCGCACGCTTTTCGGCCATGCTTGGCAGTGCCATCGAAATGGCCATTGCAACGGCAACGATCAGAAAGCGCAAAAGAACCACGTCCCTCTCCCATGGGTTTCAAGGGATAATGACGCAAATATTGTGTCAAATTCATGGCAGCTTGCCCTGATTAGAAAGGATCGGCCATTTTTGCCGGTTTCGGCCCGCCTGTCGCCCAATCGAGCAGCTCAACCGTATGCACAACCGGCACATCCACACCCGATTCAATCTGCATCATGCAGCCGATATTACCTGCCGCAATCACCTCCGGCGCTTTGGCCATCAGCGTCTTGACCTTGCGCTCCTTGAGCTGTCCCGAAATCTCCGGCTGCATCAGGTTATACGTCCCAGCAGAGCCACAGCACATATGACTATCCGCTGGCTCCACCACCTCAAAACCCGCCTTCTTGAGCAGCGCCTTGGGGTGGTCCTTAATCTGTTGACCATGCTGAAGCGAACAAGCTGCATGATACGCCACCCGCAGCCCTTTCGGCTCCGGGCTCTCTACACCAAGCTCAACCAACACTTCCGACACATCCCGCGCCAGCGCCGAAACCTCAGCAGCATCCTCCGCCTCAGGCTCCAACCGCAGCATATGCCCGTAATCCTTCACCGTCGTGCCGCAACCGCTGGTATTGATCACGATCGCATCCAGCCCCGCGCCCCGCGCCTCAATCATCCAAGCCGCGATGTTCTTCTTGGCCGCCACATGGCTCTCGTCGACGCGGCCCATATGATGCACAAGCGCCCCGCAACAGCCCATGCCGCTGGCCACCACGACCTCGCAGCCATGGCGCGTAAGCAACCGGATCGTCGCGTCGTTAATGTCGGTATCAAGCGCCTTTTGCGCACACCCCGTCATCAAGGCCACCCGCATCCGCCGCTCGCCTTGAGCCGGGAACACTTGCGGGCGATCCTTCAAGCTCGGCGGAGGCAGCCGCTTAGGCGCAAACTCCACCATCGTGCGAAGCTGCTTTGGCAGCGCAAACTTGATCGGTTTAGCCATCCATGCACCTAAAATCGCGAGACGAAACCGAGTAGGGTAGGGCAGCACATTCGCCAACACCGTGCGGATCGCGCGATCCATCAAGGGCCGCTTATACGTCTCCTCAATATAAGCCCGCGCCTCATCCACCAGATGCATGTAATTCACACCCGACGGGCAGGTCGACATGCAAGACAGGCACGACAGGCAGCGATCAATATGCTTCACCGTATGCGCATCCGCAGGCCGCCCACTCTCCAGCATATCCTTGATCAGGTAAATCCGCCCCCGAGGGCTATCAAGCTCATCCCCAAGCACCTGATAAGTCGGACAAGTCGCCGTGCAAAACCCGCAATGCACGCATGTGCGCAGCACACCATTGGCCACCTCAATGCGCGGGTCTTTCATCTGCTCTGTTGTGAAATTAGTTTGCATGAGATTGACCTGAGTTGTTGGGTTCGGAGTAGTACCACAAGATTGCCCGGCACAAAGATCCGACTGCTAAGGCGAGAAGCAAGCAAAGCGAAATCGCTCTGGGAATCCAAGGTTCATAGCCAAGTAGATCCACTAAACCAGAAACTCCAAAGATTGCGAGTAGTGCTAACGCGGATGCACGATACAGTTTTGCGTTGGTCGCGTAGAGAAACTGCGCGACTGCTCCAATCCCTATCAGAAACGCAATGGAAATCACCCAGATCATAGGTTTGAACCCATCAGCCCCACATTCAGCACCCCACGCGGATCAAACTTCGCACGCAGCCCAGCCTCAATCCTCGCCAGCGGCTCCGGCTGCGGATGAAACACCCGGCCCTCGCCGCGCACCAGCGTCGCATGCCCCGGCACTTCCATCAGCGCCCGCACATCGGTCCCCGCCGCAACCCGCGCCCAGATCAAGCCGCCGCCCCAGTCATAGGTTATCGCCTCTGCGACCAATGCAGCGCCCAGCCCAGGCCCATCCGACGGCTTCACCGAAATCCGCCAAATATCCCCCGCTTCAGAACTCAAAGACCGCGCATCGCGAATATCCGCCCAGTCCGCATCCGGCTCCTCAGTGATCTCACCAAACTTACCAAGCCGCTCAGTGAGCTGCGCCACGCGATACTTCGCCTGACCCTCCAGCCCCTCAACCCGAACCATCGTACGGCCATCAACATGCGCCGCACCTGTCACATCAAAGGGCGAGGTCAGCGCCGAGGTCATCGCCTCCACCGC
>CAZQMR010000365.1:0-2904 GCA_964594465.1 uncultured Rhodobacterales bacterium | reverse complement strand
TCAACTCCTCCATCTCCGCTCTTTTGCAGAAGCACGCATTGTCAAAAAGACGCTTACAAAGTGGCCTGATTGCGCAAGCTATCAAGGTCAGCAGCCAGCCCGAAGCGGACGTAGATAGTTTCGTGATTTGTTGCGCGTCATTTGTTCCATTAGGTAGATGACAGACAAATATCCAAGGAGATTACTCGTGTTAGTGCAGCAAGATGTTCTAGCTTTCTTGATAGAAAAAGGTCCCGGACGCAGCGAGCAAGAGCTTTCGAAAGCAATTTTCGGTCGGGGAGTTCAATCCTATCAGCAACGTGTAAATCAGGACTGTTGAATGTCACTGAGAACTGACCCGGTATTTTCACCGAGATTTGACCCACCGTTAGTTATGCGTCGTGGTCTATGACGCGGTCAATGTTTTGGTCTCCTTCCCTGTTTTCTTTGCAGCCTCAGCGCTGGCCTTGAAGCGGTAGCTGTCGTTGCCGGTTTCGAGGATGTGGCAGCGGTGTGTGAGGCGATCGAGAAGCGCGGTCGTCATTTTTGCGTCTCCAAAGACCTGTGCCCATTCTGAGAAGCTGAGGTTGGTGGTTATGATGACACTGGTGCGCTCGTAGAGCTTACTCAACAGGTGGAAGAGCAGCGCACCGCCGGACGAACTGAACGGCAGATAGCCCAGCTCGTCCAAGATGACCAAGTCGACCTTTGTCAGCATCTCAGCCAGTTTCCCTGCCTTGCCGAGTGCCTTTTCTTGCTCCAGCGCATTGACCAATTCCACGGTTGAGAAGAAGCGGACTTTGCGCCTGTGGTGTTCAATTGCCTGCACACCAATTGCAGTGGCCGTGTGGCTCTTGCCCGTTCCGGGGCCACCAATCAACACGACATTCTCGGCCGCTTCGATAAACTCGCACCGATGCAATTGCCGGGCTGTTGCCTCGTTGATCTCACTGGATGCAAAATCAAAGCCGGTGAGGTCCTTGTATGCGGGGAAGCGCGCCACCTTGGTGTGATAGGCAATGGAGCGCACCTCGCGTTCGGCGATCTCGGCCTTGAGCAGTTGTGACAATAGTGGTGTCGCGGCTTCGAACGCTGGCGCGCCCTGGGCGACCAAGTCTTCGACAGCATTTGCCATGCCGTAGAGCTTGAGGCTGCGCAGCATGATGACGATAGAGGCTCCGGCTGGATCATGACGCATGGCGCTTCTCCCCAGCTTGTCTCAACCCATCATAACGATCTACGTTAGCCTCGGGCGTTGTCTGCAATGCCAGCGCATCCGGCGGATCCACTTCGGGGTGATCTGTCGGTTTGCGATCAATCAATCGATGCAGCAGGTTCAGGATATGCGTTTTGGTGGGAACGCCTGCTTCAAGGGCTAGCTCTACAGCTCGCAAGACATCCTCTTCATTGTGCTGGAGAACCAGTGACAGGATGTCGACCATTTCCCTGTCGCCGCCGTCCTTGCGCAGCATATGATCCTGCAGCTGGCGGAAAGCATCCGGCATCTCTGTGAACGGCGCGCCATTACGAAGCGCGCCCGGTTTGCGTTGAATGACAGCCAGATAGTGACGCCAGTCATAGATGACCTTGCCAGGCTTGCGATGTGACCGCTCAATGATCCGCGCATGTTCACAAACGGTTTGACCTTCGGCGTCATGCCAAAGGCATGCTTCCAGCATGACAACCAGCCGTTCGGGATACACATGCAGGCTGATACGGCGGTTCGCAAAGCTGGCAGGCACGCTGTAACGATTGCGTTCGAATGTAATCAGACACGTTGGAGACACGCGCTTGCTGTGTTCGATGAAGCCATCAAAGGCTGGCGGCAGTGCCATTAGCATGGGCTTTTCTGCCTCCCACACATCCGCAATAGAACCTGGCAGGACCTTGTGTGGTGTCTCTGTCCAAAGCGCGATGCTGCGATCTTCGAGCCACTGGTTCAGTTCTTCCAGATCAGTAAAGACCGGCATGACCTGCCACATGCGGTTGCGTGCGTCCTGTACGTTCTTCTCAACCTGACCCTTCTCCCAACCCGCAGCGGGATTGCAAAACTCAGGCGCGAACACGTAATGGCTTGCCATGGCCTTGAAGCGCGCATTGATGTCGCGCTGCTTGCCTTTACCAACACGGTCCACGGCCGTCTTCATATTGTCATAGATGCCACGTCCGGGGACGCCGCCAAAAACCCTAAACGCATGCCAATGGGCGTCGAATAACATCTCATGGGTTTGCAACGGATAACCTCGCACCAGAAACGCCCGGCTGTGCGATAGCTTGATATGGGCCACCTGAAGCTTGACCCGCTCGCCGCCGATAGTGGCCCAGTCTTCGCTCCAGTCGAACTGGAACGCCTCGCCAGGCTGGAAGATCAGAGGCACAAAAGTGCCGCGCCCAGTTGTCTGCTCGGCACGGTGCCGATCATCACGCCAAGCCCGGGCAAAAGCCGCAACGCGTTCATAGGAACCATCATAGCCTAACTTCACAAGATCAACGTGCATTTGCTTGACCGTGCGCCGCTCTTTGCGCGACTTGCGGGTCTGGATCAGAAGCCAAGCGGATAACCGATCCGCATATGGATCCAGCTTGCTTGGACGCCTGGGCGTCTTGAACTTCGGTTCCACCGCGCCTTCGCGCAGGTACTTCTTTATGGTGTTCCGAGACAGACCCGTCCGACGGGAAATCTCTCGAATTGGCATTTTATCACGCAATGCCCCCTCTCATCGTTTGCAGGGCAAACGACTGCCGGGCAGTGAGCGTCTGATAACACTCAAAAAACCCATGTCGATCACTCCAAATCTCCCCAAACAAAAACGTCGGGGCAATGTGTTCACATGGGTCAATTCTCAATGACAATTTATGGGGATACCGGGTCAGTTCTCAGTGACATTCAACAACTCAAGGAACTTAAGCGTCTACAGAAAGAGA
>CAZQMR010000364.1:0-2913 GCA_964594465.1 uncultured Rhodobacterales bacterium | reverse complement strand
GCCAGTGGAGAAGCGGTCGCTTAAAGTAACGAAGCGGAATTGCGCGGAGGACCAGATCACCAGCTCTTCGGCAAACCGGCTGAGATGCACCGCGCAGATCGACGCCGCCGCGAGGAATTCGAGCGCAAAATCGCGATCCGCCACCGCATCAAGCGAATTGGCCGCAGGGCGATCAAAGCCGAGCGCTTTGGCAGTCATTTCCCGATCAATGGGAAAACTTGTGCCAGCCAGTGCCGCTGCCCCAAGCGGGCTTTCGTTCATGCGCTTGCGGGCATCCACAAAGCGCGAGCGGTCCCGGCCCAGCATTTCCACATAGGCCATCATGTGATGCCCCCAAGTGACGGGCTGCGCAGTTTGGAGATGGGTGAAGCCGGGCATGACCATATCGGCACCTGCTTCTGCTTGGCCCACGAGCGCGCTCATCAAAGCACCAATGCCCTCAATCGCAGCATCAGTCTGATCACGCACCCACATCCGAAAATCGAGCGCGACTTGGTCATTGCGAGAGCGGCCCGTGTGCAAACGGCCCGCAGGTTCACCGATCAGCTCCTTCAAGCGCGCCTCTACATTCATGTGAATATCTTCAAGTGCGGCAGAAAATTTGAAATCTCCGGCCTCAATCTCTGACAAGACTGTGAGCAAGCCTTCCCGGATCGCTTCTGCATCGTTATCAGTGATGATACCGCAGGCCGCCAACATCTCAGCATGGGCGCGGGAACCGGCAATGTCTTGGGCTGCCAGACGCTGATCGAAACCGATGGACGCATTGATCGCCTCCATGATCGCATCTGGACCCTCGGCGAACCGGCCGCCCCACATAGTATTGGCTTTTGTGGTATCTGACATATCTATCCCTGAATTGTCCTGTTGGGGCAGATCACCAAACCCGGAGAAACACCGATGCTCGCCAAATCCACCCGCCTGCTGGCACTGCTATACGCCTCCCTGTTGGTCTTCGCAAATCCCAGTTTTGCTGACGATCTGGAAAGCCTGCGTGTCGGGGACATGAAGAAGCTTGTGCTGCATGCGGAGGCTAAGGCCGCAGGCGATGCGGTGATCTTTGATGCGGAGGAGGGCGAGCTAACGCTTGCGGCTTTTGAAGGCAAAACGGTCGTGCTGAATTTCTGGGCCACATGGTGTGCGCCCTGCCGTGAAGAAATGGGCTCGCTTGATCGGTTGCAGGCAGCGCTTGGCTCGGATGCGTTTGAGGTCGTCGCGGTGGCGACAGGGCGAAATCCGGTGAAGCAGGTAAAGCGGTTTTTTAAGACCGAGGGTATTGAGGAGCTGGTGATTTACCGCGATCCCAAATCGACGCTGGCACGGCAGATGGGCATTTTGGGCCTGCCAATTACAGTTGTGCTGAACCCTGCGGGCGAGGAGATCGCGCGACTGCGCGGCGACGCAGAATGGGATTCCGCTGAGGCGCAGGCGATTTTGAAAGCAATGATGGCGGCAGGGTCTTAGGCTCGCATTCCCTTAACCCGCTCATGGCATGGGCAGGTCACGAGATGGTCGTTGACCATGCCCACCGCCTGCATGAAGGCATAAACGATTGTGGGGCCACAGAACTTGAAGCCACGCTTTTTGAGGTCTTTTGAGATGGCTTTGGACAGCTCGGTTTGGGCGGGAACATCAGCGAGCGTTTCATATGCGTTTTGCAACGGCTCACCGCGCATGTAATCCCAAAGATAGCGGTCAAAACCCTGCTCGGCCTCAATCGCCTGCCAAGCTTTTGCATTGCCAATGGCTGCAACGATTTTACCGCGATGGCGGATGATGCCGGTATCCTGAAGCAAGCGCTCAACATCCGCGTCGCTAAACTCTGCCACCCGATCCGGATCAAGACCCTCAAATGCCTTATAAAAGCCATCCCGCTTTCGCAAAATAGTAATCCAGGCGAGCCCCGCCTGGAAGCCATCGAGAATCAGTTTTGCCCAAAGCGCCTTACTGTCATAAACCGGAACGCCCCATTCTGTGTCGTGATAGGCACAATAAAACGGGTCATCGCCTGACCAGCCACATCGATTCTCCATTTGCGACTGCCTTTCCCAATTTGAGAACAATTTTAGAACAAAAGTAGAATTTTCACAAAACATTAGGCTTTGAGATTCTACAAGAGGCCAACAGTCACGCAAGGTGCCCAGATGTTGAGACATAGTCAAAGTGGTTTTACCCAGTTCGAGCAGGTGCCTGCACCAATGGCTGAAAACAAGCATGAAAAGGTCGCACTCCGCCAGATGGGCCGTGCCATTGCGCAGGATCGGCTGCGGCTCGTCTATCAACCTGTCGTAAAGGCGGCGAACCCGGAGTTTCCCGCGTTTTTCGAATGCCTATTGCGGATCGAAGAACCATCAGGCCATTTGGCATCCGCTGGACCATTTATGCCGTTGATCGAACATCACGAGATGGGCCGGATGGTTGATCGTATGGTTCTTCGGCGTGCGCTTGCCGCCCTGCGCGAACACCCAAATTGCCGCCTGTCAGTCAATGTGTCTGCTCAAACTCTAGGCGATGCCGAATGGCTGAGCATCTTGTTTGAAACGGCCGAATTGGGTGACCACATTGCTGATCGCTTAATCATCGAAATCACAGAATCTTCGCATCTGGACACCAACGAAACAAACGCCAACTTCTTTGACCGCGTGCGGGCTGCTGGCTGTTCCGTCGCGATTGATGATTTTGGCGCCGGGCATACGGCCTTGTCCCACTTGCGCGACTTCCGTTTTGACATGCTCAAAATTGACGGCAGCTTCGTTCGGGGGTTGCGCAAGCATTCTGCAAACCAATTTCTCGTGCAAAAAATGATCGAGATCGCCAAACATTTCGACCTGCTGATCATCGCCGAATGGGTCGAAACAGAAGAAGAGGCTTCCCTTCTCACGGAAATGGGGGTCGATTGCATTCAAGGGTTCT
>CAZQMR010000363.1:0-2964 GCA_964594465.1 uncultured Rhodobacterales bacterium | reverse complement strand
TCGCGCCGTTCTTTAAAGGGAACGGGGTAAAGCACATGGGCCGGGAAGGCGTGCTTGATCTCGCCGGTTTCCTGCAGGAAATGCGTCACCGCATGTGGTCCCCAAACGCCCCAAACCATCTCACCTGCATGAACCGGCGTCCCCGCATCACGCATCGCTTTGAGCCGGTCCTGTTCAGCCGTCTCAAACCACGGTGGAATGGCAAATTCGTCAGACGTGAACTCCAACAATGCGCCAAGTGTTTCACTGTCCTGTGGCAGGCCCAGAACGCCACCGTTCACATGTTTGGCACTTTCCCAGCCGTAGTAATGCCCGGTCTTGGTGACAAAGGGCTGCATGCAATAGGCGTCCGTATCGGCCCAGATCATGCGATCCTGTTGTTCCAGCATATGGTAGCGAAACAGGTCCGAATGAAGCGCGGGCGAACCCGTGCGCTCATGGGTCAAAAAACCTGCCCGTGGCAAGATGTCTGCGGCGGGGCGCTGCTCGATACCGTCGGGAATGCCCGTGACCTCACCATAGGTGTAAAGCACCGTGTGGTGGCCCGCATCGACGAAGGATTTTAGGCAGAGCTGTTCGAGATAACTCAGCGGGCCATCGACCCAGAGACATCCAATTTGATAATCCTGCACCATCGCCCATCTTTACATAAGTCTTGTTCGCGCAGAGGCTTACAAGGCCCATGACCCATGTGCAAGCGCGGCACAAGTTCAGGCTGGTTTGTCGAACCCACCCGCCAAGGCGCGCCAGCCTGCGATGCTTAAGACAAGGGCGCCAAGCGCTGCCAGCAAGAAGGGTATGATTAGGGCTGTTTCTCGCGCCATGAAGCTCTCTGCGATCCGCACGCTCAAGCCCGAAAACAGCAACCCAATGGGCATCATACCCCAAGCCAGCAATCGATAAAGCGCATTGACGCGCCCCAGCAGCGCATCGGGGATGGTGCGCTGGCGATAAGAGACAGACACCGTATTCCAAACCAGGCCGCTGAATTCAAACACCGCCAGCGTTAGCGCGAGCGTGATCGCGTTAGGCGCAAAGGCTACGGCGAGAAAGGAGGGCACCGAGGTGGCAAGCATCACTTGCGCTGTGCGCCCTTGGCCAAGCCGCGCAATAATCTGCTCACCCAACCAACCGCCCAAGATGCCCCCAATAGCCCCAGCCGCAAGGATCAACCCATAGGCTTGCGCTCCAAGGCCAAGATTTTCCTGCACATGCAGCACAAGACCGATGACCACGAACTGAAACAGCAGGTTCCAAAAACCTGTGATCCACGCCAGTGCGCGCAAGAGCGGGGCGTTTTTTAGGAAAGTGTACGCCTCAGCTAGTTCTGATCGCCAGTTCGAGGTCTGTTTTGTGGGTGGGTAAAAATTGCCCGAAAGCCGCAGAACCAATCCGATAGCAATGAGATAGGCCGCCGCATTGACGGCGAAAGGCAGCGGTAGCGCCGCCGCAATCAAGACTGCACCAAGTGCCGGGCCAAGCAATGCATTGCCAACCAGCTCAACACTCCACAGCCGCCCATTGGCGCGTTCCAGCGCACCGTGAGGTACGATAGAGGGGAGCATGGTTTGGGCTGCATTGTCGCGAAAGACCTCTGCAATGCCGACAAGCAGGGCTGCGATCAGGATTGCCCAAAAGAGCGCAGGGTTGGAAATGCCGCTCTTGGGCGGGTCTGAAAGGGGCAGGGCAATGACAACAGCCCCAGCCGCAAGCGCGAAGGCGGCGGCCCGTAAGGCGTCCATGCGCAGGATCAGGATGCGGCGGTCAACGCGGTCGGTGATGATGCCCGCAGGAATTGCGAACAGCACCCAAGGCAGGCGCAAGGCGATGGGGACGATAGCGATCAAAAGCGGATCGCGGGTCAGCAGTGACGCAAGCCACGCCCAAGCAACAGTTGCGATGCCATCCGCAAGGTTAGTAAGGCCACTGGCCGCAACAAAGCTGGAAAAGGGTGTGCCCAGCCTCAAGCCGGGGCTTTGGCAAAGGGCAGATGGCCGGATTTCATCCAGAATGTTGCGCCATCTGGTCCGGCTGTCGCCTTGAGCGTTGCACCCTCTGGCAAGCGCAGCCATGAGTTTTTCACGAGCGTCTCGCCGCCCTCATCCAGCGTACCATCAAACATCAGCAACTCTGCGCCACCGGGCAGGGTGATCTCAGCGTCAGCACCCGCATCCCATTTCTGCCACGTCACGCACTCTTGCGCATCCTCGTGCAGCACTTGCTCGGAAATGCCGGGTGCAGTTTGCACCGCCTCCGCGCCCATCTCCCGGCGAAACTGGGTGCGATCTTCGGGATCAAACTGCCAGAGCTTCACAAAGATCACACAGCCATCCTCTGCTCCCGGCGTATGGGATGTGGTGGGTGGATTGCGCACATATGTGCCAACAGGGTAGTCGCCGTGCTCATCCTGAAACACGCCTTCCAGAACGATGAACTCCTCGCCGCCGGAATGGGTATGGGCCGAGAAATGGCTGCCCTTGGCATAGCGCACAATCGACGTGGCGCGGGCCACTTCGCCGCCAATGCGATCCAACATCCGCCGATCCACGCCGGGCATAGGCGAGGCGATCCAGTCGATCTTGTCAGAATGGATCAGCACGCGCTTTGAAAAATCATCATTAAGGTTCATTTGGGTTGCCCTTTCGTCGGCCATGTGTCGCTCAGGCGATACCCTTCGGGCCATGGATCACTTGGGTCCAGCATATGTTGATGCGTGCCTGTGATCCAGCCGCGTCCGCTGATTTCCGGGATGATCGCGGGGAGTTTACCCACTGTCGTCACCCCAGCAATCCGCCCAGTGAATTCCGAGCCGATGATCGAGCGCGCCGTGAAGCTTTCACCCTCGGCCATGTCACTACTTGCATGGAGCAGGGCCATGCGCGCAGAGACAGCAGTGCCGGTGGGCGAGCGGTCGATCTTCCCGGGTTGGATCGCGACGGCTGATCTGGCGCTGAGTGTGCTGCC
>CAZQMR010000362.1:0-2983 GCA_964594465.1 uncultured Rhodobacterales bacterium | reverse complement strand
TGTTTTGCTCTGCCGGGATGGCGCGGTGAGACGCAGGTGATGCAGATGGATCTGGCCGGCTTCGCAATTTCGGCAGGCTCGGCCTGTTCCAGCGGAAAAGTTAAGGAAAGCCGCGTTTTGCGCGCCATGGGCTATGACAGCTTGACGGCGAGCAGCGCGATTAGGGTCTCGATGGGGCCGAGCACGACACGGGACGAGGTGATGAGCTTCGTTGATACATGGATAAAACACTACCGTCGCTTTAAGGCGCGGGCGGCGTGAAGGAGAGAAAAGATGGCAGTGGTTGAGGACGTTCAGGTTAAAGAAGGTGTCGATCAGGAAACGGTTGATGCGGTCAAATCGGTTGGCGAGCGGTATAAATACGGCTTTGAGACCGATATTGAGACGGAATATGCGCCAAAAGGGCTGAATGAGGATATTGTTCGCCTGATTTCGGAAAAGAACGGCGAGCCGCAATGGATGCTGGATTGGCGGCTGGAGGCTTATGCGCGCTGGGTGAAGATGACGGAGCCGGAATGGGCGATGGTCGACTACCCGCAGATCGATTTTCAAGATCAATACTATTACGCGCAGCCAAAGAGCATGATCGACAAGCCGAAATCGCTCGATGAGGTCGATCCTAAGCTTTTGGAGACTTATAAGAAGCTCGGCATTCCGCTCAAAGAACAGATGATTTTGGCCGGTGTTGAGGGGGCGGAAGATGCGCCTGCTGAGGGGCGGAAAGTTGCGGTTGATGCGGTGTTTGACAGCGTTTCGGTTGGCACGACGTTTAAGGATGAGTTGCTGAAGGCAGGGGTGATTTTCTGCTCGATTTCAGAGGCCATTAAAGATTACCCGGAATTGGTTAAGAAATACCTAGGGTCAGTGGTGCCGCAGTCAGATAATTTTTACGCGACGCTGAACTCGGCTGTGTTTTCGGATGGATCATTTGTCTACATCCCTGAGGGCACGAAATGTCCAATGGAATTAAGCACTTACTTCCGGATCAATGCGGAGAATACGGGCCAGTTTGAGCGCACGCTGATCATCGCCGACAAGGGCTCTTATGTGAGCTATCTTGAAGGTTGTACGGCGCCGCAGCGCGATACCAATCAGCTTCATGCAGCGGTGGTTGAACTGGTGATTTTGGAAGATGCGGAGATCAAATACTCGACCGTTCAGAACTGGTATCCCGGCGATGAAGACGGCAAGGGTGGCATTTACAACTTCGTGACCAAGCGGGCGGATTGCCGGGGTGATCGGGCCAAGGTTATGTGGACGCAGGTGGAGACGGGATCTGCTGTCACTTGGAAGTATCCGAGCTGCATTTTGCGCGGCGATGACAGCCAGGGCGAGTTTTATTCCATCGCGATTGCCAACAACATGCAGCAGGCTGATACGGGCACGAAAATGGTGCATTTGGGCAAGAATACGAAGTCGCGGATTGTCTCTAAGGGGATCAGTGCTGGTAAGGCGCAGAATACTTATCGCGGGCTGGTGTCTATGCACCCCAAGGCGGGAAATTCGCGCAATTATACGCAATGTGACAGCTTGCTGATTGGGGATAAATGCGGGGCGCATACGGTGCCTTATATTGAATGCCGCAACACCACGAGCCGGGTTGAGCATGAGGCGACCACATCGAAAGTTGATGATGATCAGCTGTTTTATTGCCGTCAGCGGGGGATGGATGAGGAAGAGGCTGTGGCGCTGGTTGTGAACGGGTTCTGTAAGGAGGTTCTGCAGGCACTGCCGATGGAATTTGCTATGGAAGCTCAAGCACTTGTGGCGATTTCTTTAGAAGGGTCCGTGGGCTAAAACACCTTGCACGATCACGGCACGTGTCCTGCACGTGCTAGGAACGGCACAGCAAAACTCCGGCGAAAAGCGTTAAGTTTTCGCTAAATTCGAGACAAAGGGTTAACGAGACGTGAAACTCACCAAGGACATGCTGATTTATGGCGCGGTCACATTTGTGGCGGTGTTTTTCATTGGGTGGTCGACGGGCATGGGCGGGTCGTTTGGGCCGAACCTTGGGTTCTCGGTTTTGGTCGGGATTTTCGCAACGTTTTTGTTTGGGTTCATCACGCAGAGGATGGGTAAGAAATGATTGTCACGACAACGCCGAGCATCGAAGGCAAGCGGATTGTGTCTTACCACGGGGTTGTGGTGGGCGAGGCGATAATGGGCTCTAACGTGGTGCGCGATATGTTTGCGGCGATCACGGATGTGATTGGCGGGCGCTCGGGCGCTTATGAGGCGAAGCTCGGCGATGCGCGGCGGATTGCTTTGGAGGAGTTGGAGGAGCGCGCGGTTGCGGCTGGTGGCAATGCGGTTGTGGGCGTTGATCTGGATTATGAGGTTGTGGGGGACAGCATGTTGATGGTCTCCGCCTCTGGGACTTCGGTACGGGTTGAGTGAAGGTGCGTGCAAGCACGACACCCTACGGCTGTGGGCGGATGAGTTAGAGAAAATGGTGGGTTAAAAACCCACCCTACGATGGGATCGGGCTTTGGCCCTTGAGATAGGAAACGAGAGAGAAAAATGCTGGATATCAAAAACCTGCACGTGAAACTTGAGGAAGAAGATAAGGTTATCCTGAAGGGGGTCGATCTTGAGGTTGGCTCAGGTCAGGTGCATGCGATTATGGGGCCTAATGGCTCGGGCAAGTCGACGCTGTCTTATGTGTTGGCGGGGCGTGATGGCTATGAGGTGACGGATGGGTCAGCTTCGCTTGGCGGGGTTGATTTGCTGGATCTGGAGCCGGAAGAACGCGCGGCGGCTGGGCTGTTCCTGGCGTTTCAGTACCCGGTGGAAATTCCGGGAGTGGGCAATATGACCTTTTTGCGCACGGCGGTGAACGCGCAGAAGAAGGCGCGCGGCGAAGAGGAGCTTTCGGCGGCGGATTTCCTTAAGGTGATCCGGGCCAAGGCCAAGGATCTCAAGATAGATGCGGATATGCTCAAGCGGCCTGTGAATGTGGGCTTTTCGGGTGGTGAGAAGA
>CAZQMR010000361.1:0-3004 GCA_964594465.1 uncultured Rhodobacterales bacterium | reverse complement strand
GCCCTTTGCTGCAAGCCCCAAATGCGATCGGTGCCAGCAAACAAGTCGCCAATTCCGCGCGGGCGCGTCTGATGCGCCTCACAGGGCAAGACGGCGCGCTGCTGCGAGATTACACAACCACCCGCCTTGCAGCGCTCGCCGCACAACAGCTCGGGCCAGCCGCCGCGCGTGATCCCGGTGCTGCGCTAAAATTCCTGCGCCGCAAGCGACCGGATCTGGCCGATCGTCTGGAAGCGGAGATGGCCGAAATCAACGCACTGCCCGCCAACCATCCCACAGCACTTGCCATCGGGCATGTCGACACATTCGAACAGATATTGGAGCAATTGGACCATGACACTTGAGACCCTGCACGCCCGTGCGGATGCGCTCCGCGCCGAAATAGCCAAAACCGTTCACGGCCAAGAAGATGCAATCGACATGCTTCTGGTCGCGCTTTTTGCCCGCGGCCATGTCTTGCTTGAGGGGCCGCCGGGCACGGCCAAAACCTTGCTTGCGCGCAGCTTTGCCAGTGCGCTCAATCTGGAATTTGGCCGCATCCAGTTTACCCCCGATCTGATGCCCGGCGACGTGCTTGGCACCTCGATTTTCAACTTCCAAACCTCGACTTTCACGCTCACCAAAGGCCCGGTTTTCAGCCAAGTCCTGCTAGCCGATGAAATCAACCGCGCCCCACCCAAGACTCAAGCCGCACTTCTGCAGGCGATGAACGAGCGGATTGTGACCATTGATGGCGAAGATCACGATCTGGGCCGCGAATTTATCGTCATCGCCACGCAAAACCCGATCGAGCAGCAGGGCACCTACCCCCTGCCCGAAGCCCAGCTTGACCGTTTCCTTTTCAAGCTCGTGATCGAATTTCCGCCCGAAGATATCGAGATGGCAATCCTCAAGCACCACGCCGCCGAACCCCTTGATTTTGGCGCCGCCACCGACAAAGTGGCCGAAGTTCTGGATGCGGATGCCTTGGCCCAAAGCCGTGATGTCATTGACGGGATCATCATTGATGACGACATCCTCGCCTATATCCTGCGCCTTGTGCGCGCCACACGGGAAAGTGCTGAAATCTCCTATGGTGCCTCGACCCGTGCAGCGGATGCTGTCGCCTCAGCCACCCGCGCCGCAGCCGCGCTTCAAGGGCGCGATTTTGCCATTCCAGATGATGTGAAACGGCTGTTCATTCCCGCCTTGCGCCATCGCATCGTCCTTGGCCCGGCGGCTGAAATCGAAGGCCGCACCACGGTGCAAGTTCTTGAAAACATTCTCAATCAGATTGAGGCTCCCCGCTGATACGCCCCGCACCACGTCTGCTGTTTGCCGGGGTTGCCGCCCTTGCGATCTCGCTTCTGGCTGTTGTAGCCGGTGGCGGTGCGCGCGATGTCGCCCTTGTGACTTGGCTGCTAATCGGTGCCGCTTGTGTGATTGATCTTGTGCTCAGTTGGTCCGGTCGCAAAGCCGTGAGCCTGAGCGAGCCGCCAGAGACTTTCGTGGGCGAAACCGAAGCGCTTGCCCTTGACGTCACCCCACTGCCTGCCAATCTCAAGGGCCGGATCAAATGGCCCGATGGCCTGAGCGGGCCCGAGGAATTCGAGATCTCTGAGGGCACCCAAATCCCCTGCCGCGCCATTCGTCGCGGCACATGGAGCTTGGGCAAACTGCACCTCCAATGGCCCTCCCGCCTGCGCTTGTTTGAGTTCATCCCAACGCTTGATCTGGAAACCACTCTCAAGGTCGTGCCCAATATCCGGCTTGTGCAATCGGGCGCAATCACCTCTATGGTTCTCTCCACGCTTTACGGCGTGAAGGAAAACCGCGCCGTCGGTGAAGGCTCCGAGTTCCACCAGCTGCGCGATTTTGTGTCCGGCATGGACATCAAATCCATCGACTGGAAGCGCTCCGCAAAACACCACAATCTCGTGGCACGTGAACTCAGAGCCGAGCGCAATCATCACGTGATTGTCGCGCTCGACAATGGCTACCTCATGCGCGAGGAAATCGAAGGCCTGCCCAAGATCGACCACGCCGTGACCGCAGCGCTCGCCACCGCATGGGCCGCAGCGCTTGGTGGCGATCTTGTGGGCTTTTTTGCATATGATTCAAAGCCTTCGATCTTTGTAGCCCCCGAGCCGGGCCGCACAGCTTTCGCCCATCTGCGCCGCAGGACTGCTGATCTGGACTATGTGAGCGTTGAAACCAACCACACATTGGCCCTCACAGAGCTCAATGCCCGCACCCCCAAACGCTCGCTGATCATCATCTTTTCGGATTTTGTGGACACCACAACGGCGGAACTGCTGCTGGAAAACATCACCGTTTTGTCCAAGCGCCATGTGGTCGTCTTCGTCATTCTGCGCGACCCCGCCTTTGAAGAAATGGTCGAAACCGCGCCCCAAAATATGGACAATGTGGCCGAGCTGGTCTCCGCCGGTCAAACGCTCGCAGAACGACGCCTTGTGCTGGAGCGGCTGGCCGCGCTTGGCGTCACCATCGTCGACACCAAACCGGGCGCAGTCACCGCTGAGCTGATCTCCACCTATCTCGACATCAAAGCGCGGGAGCTGATCTAATGGACGCGGCACAAAGCATCAACATTCGCTCCGCTCGGTTCCGCGCCGAGCGAGAAGCGGACTGGCGCAAGCTCGAAAAACTGGTCGAGATCGCAGAAAATCGCGGGCTGACCAATATGAGCTTTCAGGACGCCCGTGATTTAGCAGGGCTTTATCGGCGTACGACAACAGCCCTTTCAATCGCGCGGGAAGTCTCGCTGGATCGGGCTTTGCTGCATTACTTGGAGGCGCTGACAGCACGGGCCTATCTCAGCGTATATGCCCCGCAAGAGCGGATTGGGGGACTGGTTTCACGGTTCCTCACCACAAGCGGTCCGCAAGCGATGCGCGATGCTTGGCATTTCATTTTGGTCGGCTTTTTGTGCATGGGACTGGGCGCTTTGGCGGGCTATCTTTTGTTTTTCGAGAACCCAGCTTGGTACAATGTGTTTATGCCG
>CAZQMR010000360.1:0-3029 GCA_964594465.1 uncultured Rhodobacterales bacterium | reverse complement strand
TGGGCCGTGTTGGAGCCTCGTGCAGGTAGAAGAGGGCGTTTTGGTCGTCGAGTTCTAGCAGTGCCATTGGTGATGTCTCCGTCCCAGTTGGTAGTAGTGTGTCGTGGGTTTTGGGGCTTGGAAAGCAAAAAAGGACGGTACGTCAGGGAGAAGACGCACCGTCCATTTGATGTATCAGGCGAGGGAGGCGCCCGATCAGGGAGGAGAGAGGCTGGCGGGAGAGGGACAAGGTGCCAGCGTCTCTGTGGGTTTGTTATGACATGTGGATCCTGTGGGGTCTGTGCGCTGGGGCACAGTGTTAACGTTTTTTATACGTTTAGGGCGGGAGCGCGCCGCGCGGAAGTATTTTTGGCACGCATAGTTTTCAAGCCCTGCGGAACGCGGGTTAAAAACTGTGCGCGGCGCGGTGATGGTCGTGTCACTTTCCAGCATGCCTGAAGGTTGGAAAGTGACTTAGGAAAATCGAAATTGGCTGGTGTGCAGGTTGCCGCGGTTGATGAGCGTGGAATTGGTTGCGCAGATTGTGGTGGCGAGGAGCAAAGAGGTTGAGGGCATGGAGGGCGGGACTTGGAAGCTGTTGGCGTCGTTGTGTTTTATATGGCGATGTTGTTTAGAAGGAGGGTAGGGACGGTCAACGAAACCTCCATGTTCCCGATGCCGGGGGCAAAGAGATGGCAATTTTTACTTCGGAAGTGAAGGCCGGTGAAGCCAAGATTTAGGAATATGCGGCGGTGCGAAATTTCATAGGCGAGTCGCGCTCGTCACCTCGTGGCGATGGGACGACAAATCGAATTCGCGAAACCGCAAAGGGGTTCTTTTACAAACACTTGGTGAAGGTGTTGGCGAAAAGGCTCGGGTCTTCACTACCGGTTTTGAGCAATATGTGCGCCAGTACTGCACCTTCTTGGGTTAGGATTATCTGTTCGCGCCGGGCACCCACAGTACGTCTGATTTGCCGTCATCATTGGCGATGCGCGAGGCGACGAAGAACCAGTCGGACAAGCGGTTTAGGTATTTGACGGCTGCCGGGTTCACGGTTTCGGCCGTAGCGAGCTCAGTGGCAAGGCGTTCGGCGCGGCGCGAGACTGTGCGGCAGAGGTGCAGATTGGCCGCGAGCGCTGAGCCGCCGGGCAGAATGAAGCTGCGCAGGGGCTCCAAACGCTCGTTCATCACGTCAATTTCGGCTTCAAGCCGGTCGACCTGCGACGCGGTCATGCGCAAAGGCGGGTACTCAGCCTCGGCGTCTTTCTCCATATCCGGGCGGCAGAGGTCTGCGCCAAGGTCAAAGAGATCGTTTTGGATGCGGGCAAGTTGGTCGTCCATGTCGCCTGTCGCATGTAGGCGTGCCATACCGACAGTCGCATTGGTTTCATCAACTGTGCCATAGGCGCTGACGCGCGCGTCATGCTTGGCCACGCGGCTGCCATTGCCAAGGGCGGTGTCGCCGCCGTCGCCGGTGCGGGTGTAGATCTTATTCAGGACAACCATAGTGCTTTAGCTCATGCGTTGGAAATAGACGAAAATCAGGATCAGAATGATGGCCACGAATTGCAACCCCAAACGCCAACGCATCAGCTTGTTGGCATTCTTGCGATTGAACTCACCACCTTTGGCAAAACTGCCGATGCCAAGGGCGAGCACGACCAAAACGGCGAGGCAGGCAGCGGCCACAGCCCAGAAAAAGGGATCGTCGGACATTTTTCATGTGCTCCTTGGTTGGTTGCTTGTAAACTAGCGTAAAATTGCCCCGCGTCCATGCGGCGTGGTGCAGCAAGTTGGGTGACAGGGATTTATGGCTGACTATCAGAGATTGATCGATGCGCAAACCTGGGCATTTATTCGCCGCACGGAAGCGTTCTATCCGCCGGAGACCGTGAGTTTTGGCATTGCGGAGCAGAGGGCGGTTTATGACCGCATGTGTCGGGCGTTTGCGCAGGGTATTCCGGAGGGCCTGCCCGTGCGGGATGCTGTGATCGCGGGTGTGCCGGTGCGGTGGTATGAGCCGGTTCAGAGCGGGCCGGTTGTGGTCTATTTTCATGGTGGCGGTTTCGTTGTTGGCGGTTTGGACAGCCACGACGATGTTTGTGCCGACTTGGCGCATGGCACGGGGGTGAGGCTTGTTTCGGTGGCATACCGGCTATGCCCAGAGCATGGGCATCCGGCGCAGTTTGAGGACTGTATGAGGGTTGTGTCCGCGTTGGATGGGCCGCTGGTGTTGGTGGGGGACAGCGCGGGTGGCAATCTTGCAGCGGCAGTTGCGCATGCGCGGCGCGGGGAGATTTTGGGGCAGGTGTTGATCTATCCTGTGCTGGGCGGTGATATGACGCGCGGGTCTTACATAGAGCACGCCGAGGCGCCGCTGCTCACACGCGCTGAGCTGGAGTTTTATGAGGGGATCCGATGCTCGGGGGAGGTGCCGCGAGACGATCCGGCATTTGCGCCATTGGCGGATCAGAATTTTGCTGGATTGCCGCCAAGCGTGGTTTTCTCGGCTGAATGTGATCCGCTGTGTGATGACGGGCGCGATTATGTGGAGGCTGTGAAGAAGGCCGGTGGGCAGGCGCATTGGGTTTGTGAGACCGGGCTTGTGCATGGATATCTGCGCGCTCGCTCGAGCGTTGGTCGGGCGAAGGCCAGTTTTGCTCGGATTGTGGAGGCGGTGGGGATTTTGTCAGCCGGCGATTGGACTTTTTGAGACGGGGGATGCCTCCGGCGGAAGTATTTGGGGAAACTCGAAATATTGGCGCGCTCCACGAATGAAGCGCGCTTTATTTGGCTTATCCCGCGACCAGCGGGATTCAATTTGGCAGAACCGAACGAAGGCGCTTAGGCTTCCATTTGCTCCAATTCGTCGATCATGCTTGCGATCAAGTTCAGGCCTTTGTCCCAGAAATTGGGGTCACTTGCGTCTAAGCCAAAGGGGGCGAGCAGCTCTTTGTGGTGCTTGGAGCCGCCGGCTTTGAGCATCTCAAAGTACTTCTCCTGAAAGCCCGGATCGCCTTCTTCATAGACCGCATAAAGCGCGTTCA
>CAZQMR010000359.1:0-3040 GCA_964594465.1 uncultured Rhodobacterales bacterium | reverse complement strand
GAGTTGCTGAAGTTCTTGCTGGTCGCCTTGTGAGTGCAATGGGAGATATGTCTCTGGCTGAATTGGCGCGTAAAACTGGCCTCAATAGACAACAAGTCCACAGATATGTGAATGGTCAGGCAATTCCGAGAGCCGACAGCTATATGAAGATTTGCGGTGCTTTGGGGCTTGATCCCTGGTCGGGCGTCTCGGATGAGACCGAGCCTTCAGATCAGCGTCTCAATTTAACCGAAACTTTGGGAAATGCGCAGGACCCGGATCCAGAGCAATTTCCACCGGGGCTTTATGAGCTTTTCTCAACCCATCCAAATGCACTTGCCACTCTGACCCGAGTGATCTTGGTCATAAAATATGTGGGGGTTACCTGCACCTTGCGCGCGATGCTATCGCCCGACTACTTCCCAGTAGGTGCGCCCAGTGATTTTCGACGCTTGGATGGGATCGTCAAAGTTAAATTTGGGCAGAGTTATTACATGACATGGCAAAATCGCCAGATCGCTGGGACTGATGAAAAGCTATATGTTACGACCATGCTTGGTGCTGTTCAGTCGGGGGGGACGATCAGGCGCGGCGTTGCTATGCGCTATCTTCCGAATGCAAGTTCTGAGCCGATTGCCTCGAAGGTTGCACTGCGCTTTCTACCGGATACGGGATATCGGGCAGCATCGCGTGCACCGGCCATGCTTCGGGATCAGGATGCGCCAGATGATGTGAAGAGCTACTTTTTCTCCAGAAGCGAGTACCCGTATCATTTTGGGCCGTTCTTTGAACAGGATGTGTCTCATCCAGCAAGCGTCCCCGCCCGTGCCAACCTTGATGCGTCAAAGGCGCCAGATTTGCTGACCGAGGCATTGGGCGGTGGCGTTGCGCCCAGTGAAGCCGAGTTGGAATCGGGGGTTTATGAGATTTTCATGCCCTTTGCGTTGGACCAAAACACGATCATGCGCATGCCGGTTAAGATCGGGAGTGACGCACAAGGCCGCTGTATTTATTCACGGATGCCAAAACGTCATTTCCCACCGGATGTGCCAAGCGTGGTGCGCGCGCTTTCGGGGAAGGTTGTGATGAAGTTTGGGACGATCCTGCATATTTTTGGCGTTGTGGATCGGGGCGACGGTCTGGACAAGCAATCCTATTATTTCCGCTTTGGCATGACGGATTTCAGGACTGGCAATCGATATGGTCTTGGCCTGTTTCCCGACAGGACAACGCAGGCACCTATGGCGATGAGGGCGGTGATGTCAAAGTCGCGGCAATCAACTTTTGCGCGGGCGTATCGTCATTCGGTTCCAATGACGGTTGAGAACGCCCCGCAAAGCGTGCGGGAGTATTTCGCGAAGGAAGAATTTTCGCCGTATATTCTGTCAACCGGGGCGCATCCGTTGTTCTTCTGATGCGCTGCTGTGGTGGGCTTTAGCTAGAGCGACGGCGACGGCGGCCTTCACGTGCGCCACGCGCGCCTGCAGGCGCTTCGCCTTCTGCCAAAGGCGGTTTGTTGGCTTTGATCCATGCTGCCCCTGCGGTGTCATTGTCCATCAACAGGTTGGCCGCGCGAATGGCGGACATTTCTTCGGGGCGCACCGGGTTCATGATCGCCGAGGTCATGCCTGAGGCGATGGCCATGGGCAGGAAGGCGGCATTAACGCCGTGGCGGTTGGGCATGCCAAAGGAAACATTGGAGGCGCCGCAGGTCGTGTTCACACCAAGCTCATCGCGCAAGCGGCGCACGAGCGTGAAGACCTGCAATCCTGCGGTGGACATAGCGCCAATGGGCATTACCAGCGGGTCTACCACGATGTCATGGGCCGGGATGCCGAAATCAGCGGCACGCTCGACGATTTTCTTGGCAACTGCAAAGCGCACATCTGGGTCTTCTGAGATGCCCGTGTCATCGTTGGAAATGGCGACCACGGGCACGTTGTATTTTTTGACCAGTGGCAGAACCAGCTCAAGCCGCTCTTCTTCTCCGGTCACGGAATTGAGGAGTGGGCGACCTTCTGCGGCTTTGAGGCCGTTTTCCAGCGCGCCGGGCACCGAGCTGTCAATGCAGAGCGGCACATCGACCACGGCCTGCACACGCTCCACCAGGTCTTTCATGAGGCCCGGCTCGACAAAGTTGTTATCCGCATAGCGCGGGTCTTCGGCCATTTTGTTGGTAAAGACGGCACCCGAATTCACGTCCAGAAGCGTCGCACCGCATGCGACCTGCTCCAGCGCGTCCTTCTCAACGGTCGAGAAATCGCCAAGCTCAAGCTCTGCGGCGAGTTTTTTGCGCCCCGTTGGATTGATGCGCTCACCGATCACGCAGAAGGGTTGGTCAAAACCAATGATTGTGGTCTTGGTTTTGCTCTCGACAATGGTGCGGGTCATTTAGGTGTTTTCTCGCAAGGTTAGGCTTAGGCGCTGGCCAAAGCCGCTTCGGTGAAGGGGGCGGCGAACTCGGCGGTTTTGTTGATCCCGCCAAGGGGGAAGAAATGCACGCTCTCAATGTTGAAATCAGGGTTTGCGGCTTTGTGCGCGGCGAGGCCAGCCAGCATCTCATCTGGTGTGAAGGGCAGGACCAGCTTGGTCAGATCTTTCGCGCGGCGTTGCAGCACGCGCAGGGATGGGCCAACACCGCAAGCCATCGCGAATTTGATCATGGTTTGCAGCTTGGCGGGGCCAGCAATGCCGATATGGATCGGCAAGGATATGCCTTCTGCGCTCAAACGGTTGGCCCATTCGATAACCGGGTCCGGCTCAAAGGCGAATTGCGTGGCGATGGCCATTTGTGCATCTGTGCGGTTGGCAAAATCATTCTTCCAACGCAGGGCTTCCATGACGCTTGAATCGCCACCGCTTGGATCGATGTCTTTGTTGCCCTCTGGATGGCCCGCCACGTGGAGGCGCTTGAAGCCATGGGCGTCAAAGAGACCGGATTCCAGCAGCTGCATCGAAGAATGAAAATCGCCAACAGGCGTGGTGACGCCGCCTGCGAGCAGAAGCGCTTGATCAACGCCAAGATCCGCATAGCGCTTGATCCAGTCGCTCAGCACGGCCT
>CAZQMR010000358.1:0-3054 GCA_964594465.1 uncultured Rhodobacterales bacterium | reverse complement strand
GATTGCAGATAAATCTGCCGCGCCGCACGAGCGATATCGGCCTCCGTCTCCAAAAACACCCCCTTGGGCGCCCAGCGAATGCCATCATAGAACGGCTCGCGCGCATGACACATGGAACAGCGCCCTAGCACGATCTCATGCACCTCCTCAAAACCTTCGGCGGAGGCAAAGCGGATCTCATAAGGCGTCATCGCTTGCTCCTCCAACTCATCGCTCCAGCGATTGTAGGTCGAAAGCCATGCGATCACGATGAATAGCAGCACCGTCACCAACCATGTCCATGTCGGCCCCTTACCCGTCGCGTGCAGCGTGTTGAAGTAATGCCGGATCGTCACGCCGGTCAAGAACACCAGCGAGGCGATGATCCAGCTATACTCCGTGGCAAAGGCCAGCGGATAATGATTGGACAGCATCAGGAAAATAACTGGCAGCGTCAGATAGTTATTATGGGTCGAGCGCAGCTTTGCGATCTTTCCATATTTCGCATCCGGCACCCGCCCGGCCTGCAAATCCGCGACCACAATACGCTGGTTTGGCATGATGATGAAAAACACATTCGCGGTCATGATCGTGGCCGTGAACGCCCCCAGATGCAAAAGGGCCGCCCGCCCACTAAACACCTGATCATAGCCCCAAGCCATCACCACCAACACGCCAAACAAGAGCAGCATCAAAACAGTTGGGCGCTCGCCCAGCGGTGATTTGCACAAAAAATCGTAACACACCCAGCCGAAGCCAAGCGAACCAGCGGAAATCAAAATCGCCTGCCAAACCGCCAGATCAGCCTTGGCCGGATCGATCAAAAACAGCTCAGCCCCAGCCCAGTAGACCACCATCAGCAAGGCGGCACCTGACAACCATGTCGAATAGGCCTCCCATTTAAACCATGTCAGGTGTTCTGGCATGTTATCCGGTGCAACCGCGTATTTCTGAACATGGTAAAACCCGCCGCCATGCACCTGCCACTCTTCACCAGTGACACCGGGGGCAAGATGCCCGCCGCGACGCAGCCCAAGATCAAGCGCGATGAAATAGAACGACGACCCAATCCAAGCAATCGCCGTAATCACGTGGATCCAGCGCACGGCAAAACCGACCCAATCCCAAATAACTGCGATGTCATACATGTCTGGAATCCCTAAAAGCGCCGCTCACCGCAATAGGACTGAACCCTCTTAGGTTCAATTGATTTTGCCAGATGATTTTGCCGGAATTTCAATCACGGGGAACTACTTGACCATCAGGATGTCTCATTTTGATACAGAACTTCAAGGTCGTGCCGCAAAACTGGGATCACAATCTATTAAATCGCTATTTTACGGGTTTAACTTCTATTCGCTTTCAATTCTTTGTATCGTCAGGGCGGGAGAATACGGAGGGAAGGAATGAATCGCTATCCACGCGATCTATACGGCTATGGTCAAATACCGCCAAATGCGGAATGGCCGGGCAAAGCTCGTATTGCGGTTCAGATCGTTGTGAACTTTGAAGAAGGTGGTGAAAACAACATTCTTCATGGTGACGCTGCGTCCGAAGCCTTCCTGTCCGAAATCGTCGGTGCCGCCCCTTGGCCAGATCAGCGCCACTGGAACATGGAATCGATTTATGAGTACGGCGCGCGCGCTGGCTTTTGGCGCTTGCATCGCCTGCTCAAGAATATCCCTGTCACTGTTTACGGTGTAGCAACAGCGCTAGCACGCGCCCCCGCGCAAGTGCGCGCTATGCAAGATGCGGGATGGGAGTTGGCAAGCCATGGTCTGAAATGGATTGAGTACAAAGACGCCGATCCTGCGGATGAGGCCGCTGATATGGCCGAAGCGATCCGCCTTCATACGGAAGTAACCGGAGAGGCCCCCAAAGGCTGGTACACAGGTCGTTGCTCAGAAAATACAGTGCGCCTCGCAGCCCAAACCGGCGCCTTTAAGTATGTGGCTGACACCTATGCAGATGACCTCCCCTATTGGATGGAATTTGATGAAAGGGATCAACTGATCGTTCCCTATACGCTCGACGCCAATGACATGCGCTTTGCCACCCCCCAAGGGTTCAATTCAGGCGCACAGTTCCTCGACTATCTCAAAGCCAGTTTTTCGGCGCTTTACCGCGAAGGAACCGAAGGTCAGCCCAAGATGATGTCTATCGGCCTGCATTGTCGCTTGGCCGGGCGTCCCGGTCGCATCGAAGCCTTGCGCGACTTCATCGCATTCGCCCAAAGCCACGACCATGTCTGGTTCGCCACGCGCGAGCAAATCGCTGATCACTGGGCCCAAACCCACCCCCATCAGCGCTTTGATCGCCCAAGCCAGATGGACCGCACAACCTTCGTTGCCACCTATGGCTCCATCTTCGAACACTCCCCCTGGATCGCCGAGGCCGCATTTGATCTCGAACTTGGCCCGGCCCATGACACTGCTATTGGCCTGCATAACGCCTTGGCGCGCATGTTCCGCTCCGCCAGCCACGATCAGCGCCTTGGCGTGCTAAACGCCCACCCTGATCTCGCCGGAAAACTGGCCGCTGCCAAGCGCCTGACCCAAGAGAGCACGTCCGAGCAAGCCTCCGCCGGGCTCGACGCCCTGACCGACGCAGAAAAAACCACCTTCACCGCGCTCAATAAAGACTATGTTGCCAAACACGGCTTCCCCTTCATCATAGCCGTGCGCGACCACACCAAAGCCAGCATCCTGGCCGCGTTCAAAACCCGAATTCAGAATGACCCCCAGACCGAATTCAATGAAGCCTGCCGCCAAGTCGAACGCATCGCTGAGTTCCGCCTTATGGATGTGCTTCCATGACCAAAATACTACGACCAACGCTTCTGACCAAACGCGCCTTTGCAACCTTTGGCGACGTGCTGGAGGCCGAAGGCCCGCCAGACCGGCTCATCAATCAAGACTTATGCGGGCGGTATCACGACCTTGCTGAGCTTGACTTCAGCAACGGTCGCGCCGGTATCAGCTTTTTTGACGCAGAACCCCGCGACCTGCCGCTTGATCTGGAAATGATGGAACGCCACCCTGATGGCTCACAAGCGTTCCTGCCCATGCACAAACA
>CAZQMR010000357.1:0-3064 GCA_964594465.1 uncultured Rhodobacterales bacterium | reverse complement strand
CAGCCTCAGCCGAAGATTTCCCCGCCTTCATCGTCAACCGCATTCTAATCCCGATGATTAACGAGGCCGCCTACACCCTCTATGAAGGTGTCGGCACCGTGCAAAGCATCGACACCTCGCTGGAACTCGGCGCCAACCACCCCATGGGCCCGCTCAAACTCGCAGATTTCATCGGCCTCGACACCTGCCTCGCGATCATGAACGTCCTCCATGACGGCCTCGCCGACACCAAATACCGCCCCTGCCCCTTGCTCGTGAAATACGTCGAAGCAGGCTGGCTGGGCCGCAAAACCAAACGCGGCTTTTACGACTATCGCGGCGACGTGCCTATCCCGACCAGATGACCCCAATATCTGCGCCACAGGGGCCGATGATCAAAATCGTGAACGCCCTAATTCGACACATGAAGGTATCAGAAATGCAGCGGCAATAGGCACTGGACCCGCAATTTCAGCGATCAGTCGCGCAGCAGATCTGATTCCTTTCGATCCCGATGATCTGCTCCATTTCTTGAGCTTCCGCATCGCCCTTCTGCGCCTCGCCACCAAACGTCAAAGCAACATCTTTGGCCGCTTCTACAACCGGATCGCAGGCGAAGATCCCACTTATACTCTGCTTTCGGGAACACATCTCAAACAAACGCTTGCGGAAGCTAAGGTTCAGACCCCCGAAGGGATCAAAAACACCGGCGACTACAAGCTGCGCTTTGATGTGATAGAAAAGGCGATGGAAAATCTTGAATGCGCGGCCAAAACCGCCACGCCTCTAAGTTAGCTCAGCCTTTGCGGCGCGAAACCCTAAAGTGACCTGACCCACGCAGCATCAAAAAACTGTGCTAACGGCAATCACAATCCAATGCCCGAAAGCGCGCTCAAACCCCCGCAAAAACCTGCCCAATCGACGTCTCCAGCCGATCAAACAGCTCATCCAGCAGCGGCTCCGTCATGATAAACGGCGGGCAGAGCACAATCGCCTGCCCCAAGGGACGGCAAATCAACCCGTTATCCGTGCAGGCATTCGCAATCCGCTCGGAAATCTGCAAACTCCCGTCAAACGGCTCTTTCGTCGCCTTATCCGCAACCGCCTCCAGCGCACCCATCAAGCCAATGCCACGGGCTTCACCGATATGCTCATGCTCCGCCAGCTTCGCCATTTTCGCCTCAAAATAGGGCGTCATCGCGCGCACATTCTCAATCAACCCCTCGTTCATGATTACATCAATGGCCTTAAGCGCAATCGCACAGCCCACCGGATGCCCCGAGGCCGTAAACCCATGCGGAAACTCGTCAAACTGCTCACTCGCCGCCTGCACGCGATCATTCAGCTCACCGCCCAAAATCACCGCGCCCATCGGGAAATACCCCGCCGTCAGGTTTTTCGATGAAATAATCGCATCGGGCATAAACCCATAGGCTTCACAGCCCCAAACCGAGCCAGTGCGCCCAAACCCCGTGATCACCTCATCCGAAATCAACGGTATCCCATGCTTCTTCAAAATCGGCTGAATCGCCTGAAAATACCCCTTAGAGGGCGGAATAACCCCACCAGCCCCCATCACCGGCTCCGCAAAAAAGCCCGCAATCGTATCAGCACCCTCACGCGCAATCAGCGCTTCCAAGTTCGCCGCCATACGCGCCGTAAACGCCGCCTCATCCTCGCCATCCTCACCAAAGCGCCAGTAATGCGGGCAATCCGCGTGAATAAACCCATCCAGCGGCAGCCCAAACACCTCGTTATAAGGCTTGCCGGTCATCGAGGCCGACACAGCCGTCACCCCATGATACGAGTTAATCCGCGTGATAATCTTGCGCTTTTGCGGGTTGCCCTCGATCCCATTAAGGAACCACAGCATCTTAACCATCGTGTCATTGGCCTCAGACCCCGAATTGGTAAAGAACACCCGCCCCTCATCAAAAGGCGACACCTCCACGAGCTTCTCTGACAGCGCAACCGTCTGATCCGACATCCGCCCAAAGAACGAATGATAGCCTGGAAAGCGATCATACTGCGCCTTGGCGGCTTGCGCCAAACCGGGATGATCAAACCCCGCAACCATATTCCAAAGTCCGGAATTCGCATCCAGATATTCTCGCCCATGCACATCATAAACATGCGCGCCCTTGCCATGGGTCAGAACAACCGGCCCGCGCTCCTTGATCGTGGGCAGATCAGTGAAACCATAAAGCACACTCGCATCCGCGCGGGCTTCCCATGAGTTTGGATTATCTTCAGGCATCTGAGCTCTCCAGAGTTGCGTTTCAACATCCGTAAACCCAACCAAAGACCCAGTGCAAGCCTATGCCGCGAGCTTCGTCTGCGCGAACCCTTTCATAAGCTTCATCAGATCCTCAGCCGCATCCTCTGGAATGCGATTTTCCAACTCGGCTTTAGACAACTCAAAGAAGCCCTCAGCCTCAGCACCTGCATCCGAAATTCTCGGGAATCCCATCGACCAGTCCGGGAAACGCCGCTCTTCAACCTCTCGGCACTGCAACATCCGAACCCGCTCGTGGCGGCCATCCGTATAAACCCGGTCATATGTTTCCTCGACCGCTTTTCGCGGGCCCTCAAGCACCTGAAAAAACGTATCACCAGTGAAAAACAAAACGCCGGTTACTTTGTTTGCGCTGTTGCGCCGCCGCGCCGATTCCAAGATTTTGTCCAACTGCGTTTCGCTAAACGTCTCCGAAGCCCGGCTCATATAAACAATTCGAAACACTACACTTACTCCTTTCGCATTATGAGGTACGGAAAGAATATAAGTGCCGTTGCAATTTGTATACAATTGCATACACAACTGGTTAATCGACCCAATTAGCCCCAGCCTGAGCCGCTCAAGCGCCTGCCCTGCATCTGCGGGTTGTCTCGATCTTTACTAGCGGCTCCTGCAAAAGCGCCCAATGACCACAAAGAGCTAAAAGAACAGATCCAACATCACTAACCTGAGCCGGTCTAGCGCCTGACCGGGGGATGGCGCTCCGTGGCCCGAAGCTAAACACTTTATCCATCAAACCCGAACAAAGCCCCAGCGTCATCCCAACGTCACCCAAGCGCCAGCCCGCTG
>CAZQMR010000356.1:0-3065 GCA_964594465.1 uncultured Rhodobacterales bacterium | reverse complement strand
CTCGGACGGCTTGCGCGGCGAACTCACACTCCTCAAAGCCGCCCGCGCCCTCGCCGCCCATCAAGGCGCGCAGGAAATCACCCGCACCCATATCCGCGACGTCGCAACCATGTGCCTGCGCCATCGCCTGCGCCGCGACCCGCTCGATGACGCCGGTTCAACCACCCGCGTCACCCGCATGGTCGAGGATGTGCTCCAATGAACCCCGCTTGGGCGCGCGCACTGCTTGCGCGTGACCTCCTTGCCCAAAACCCTCACGCCTTGCGCGGCCTACGGCTACGCGCCCGCCCCGGCCCCGTGCGCGACCGTTACCTCGCCAGCCTCACCGCTGCCCTACCCCCAATCATCCCCATCAGCCCCAACACATCCGACGAGGCCCTCTTCGGCGGCCTTGATGTCACCGCCAGCCTCGCTGCTGGCCGCCGCATCCAAGCGCGCGGCCTCATCCCCGAAACCCCCGCCACGCTGCTCCTGAAAATGGCCGAACGCTGCCCCGCCGAACTCGCCCTACGCCTTGCCCAAATCCTCGACAACCGCAGCGACCTCACCCTAATCCTGCTGGATGAAGGCGCAAGCCCAGAGGAATCCGCGCCACCAGCCCTCATCGACCGCCTCGCCTTCCACGCTGCCCTCGAAGACCTCTCAATCCACGACGCCGAAGACCTCCCCCCGATCCCACTCACCTCTGAAACCAAAACCAAAGCCGACACCCAAACAATCACCGACCTCACCACCCTCGCCATCCGCTTTGGCATCACCAGCTTTCGCGCACCCATGCTGGCCACCCACGCTGCCAAAGCCATGGCCGCACAGGACAATCGCACCCAAATAGACCCCTCAGACACCCAAGCCGCCGCCGAACTCGTGCTGGCCCACCGTGCGCTCCAAATGCCCGAGCCTGAACCAGAGCCTGAAGCCCCTGAACAGCCCGAAAGCGAAGCCGAGCAAACCGAGGGTAAAAACCAGGAAACCGCGCCCGAGGACATGGCGGTCGACGCGACCAAAGCCGCCATCCCCAAAGACCTGCTCGCCGCCCTTATCGTGGGCCATCCCCCCAGCTCCACACGCGGCACCTCTGCCCTTGGCGCACTCAAAACCACACCCAAGCGCGGCCGCCCGCTGCCACCCCGCCAAGGCCGCCCCGATGGCCGCGCCCGCATCGACCTTATCGCAACACTCCGCAGCGCGGTCCCATGGCAAAAACTCCGCACCAAGCCCACCCGCTCAAAAGTCGCCATTCGCGGCAGCGACATCCACCTCAAGCGCAGCCAAAACCGCTCTGACCGCCTCGTCACCTTCGTCGTCGACGCCAGCGGATCAGCCGCAATGAACCGCCTGTCCGAGGCCAAAGGCGCGCTCGAAATGCTGTTGGGCGAAGCCTATGCCAAACGCGATCACGTAGCCCTAGTCGCCTATGCCAAAACCAAAGCCGAAACCCTGCTGCCCCCCACCCGCTCGCTTGTGCAAACCAAACGCCGCCTCGCGGATCTCCCCGGCGGCGGCGGCACGCCACTCGCGATGGGTCTGCGCGAAGCACTCGCCACCACACTCCAAGCCCAAGGCCGGGGCTTCGCCCCGACCCTCGCCTTTCTCGCAGATGGCCGCACCAATATCGACCTTTCAGGCGAACCCAACCGCCCTCAGGCCCTCGAAGATGCTATCAAAACCGCCCAAGGCATCGCCACACTCAACATCCCCGCGATCCTCATCGACATGTCCCGTCGCCCCTCAGACCAGCTCCGCGAAGTCGCAAACGCACTTAACGCCACCTATTTCCCGCTCCCCTTTGCAGACGCCAAATCCCTGAACACCGCCGTCAAAGTAGGGCTAGAGGCGCGGCCATGACCCCCTGGCCATCCGACTGGCCCAATGCCGCCCACAGCCAAATCATTCCATGCGCGCCCCACCGCTGGCACGTGCAAGACGCAGGCCAAGGCGACGTCGCCCTCCTTATCCACGGAGCAGGCGGCTCGCTTCACAGCTTTGCTGACCTCATCCCCCCGCTCGCCAAAACCCACCGCACCATCGCTATTGATCTGCCGGGACAAGGCTTCACCCAGCTGGGTGCCCGCAGCCGCTGCGGGCTCACGCCCATGACCCAAGACATCGAAAAACTGCTGGCCCATCTCAACGCCACACCAAAACTCATCATCGCTCATTCCGCAGGCGCGGCCATCGCTCTGGAACTGGCACGCAACATCACGCCCGCCCCCAAAATCATCGCGATAAACGCCGCCCTCGCCAACTTCCCCGGCCTCGCGGGCGTGCTATTCCCAGCCTTGGCAAAGCTCCTAACGCTCAACCCCTTTATACCGGGGCTTTTTGCGTCTTTCTCCTCAGCCCCGAAGCGTGTGGCTAAATTGATCGGCTCCACAGGCTCAAATCTCAGCCAAAACCAACTCGACCGCTACCAGCAGCTCATATCCAAACGATCCCATGTAGACGCAACACTGGCAATGATGGCTCAATGGTCCCTTGCCGACCTCCTGCAAGACTTGCCGCAGATGAAGGCCGAAACCGTGTTTCTCGTCGGCGAGCAGGACAAAACCGTGCCGCCCCAAACCAGCCGAGACGTGGCCAGTCGCATGCCAAACGCTTCCCTGATCACTTATCCAAACCTCGGGCATCTCGCACATGAAGAAGACCCTAACCTCGTGCTAAATCAAATCGCGAAATCCGGCCGCGTCGCAGAAGTCAGAATACCGACAGAATTGTCCGAGCCCCGGAAAGCTTAGAGCCCCCGCGCATAGATTGCGCAACGGTGCTTTCACTTCAAATCCGGCTTGCCGGGCTATGACACTCAGCGCGCGGCAGCACTCAGCGGTAGCATTGGAGGCTGGTGCCCGCAGATTGGCTTGGGTTGGGATTATGTCGATCTGGTGCGGGATCACGCCCAACCGCTTGTGCACCGCCTCACAGAGATTGCGCCCAACGCCATTGCCATCATCAACCAAGTATCCAAATTTGTCAGTCCCAAATAAAATCGGTGTGGGTACATAGGAAAAAGAGCCATCAGCGGAAACAGGGACCGTCCACACATCACGATGCCCTTGCGGGAGAGATTG
>CAZQMR010000355.1:0-3069 GCA_964594465.1 uncultured Rhodobacterales bacterium | reverse complement strand
GTTCCGGGTCGCGCCGCTCTTCGCCTTTGGAGACGCGCAGGCCCTCCGGGGTGATTTCCTCGTAGTTAACACCGCCGACCATCGCGACGTCCTTCATTTTGAGCGAGGCGCGGTGGATCCAGCCTGTGGATTTACCAAGGCCCGCGCCGAGTTTTTTGGCCTTGCGTTGTAGCAGGGTGATGTCGCGCGCGGAGGCAACGGGTTGTGGCCCTTCGGGCGCAAGGCCACCTGCGGTTTCGCGGTTGTCCCCCACGCCCCATTCCTCGCGCCACAGGTCAAGATCTTCGGTGGGCGAGGTACCTTGATGGGCGAGAAACTCTGCCACATCAAAGCCGATGCCGCCTGCGCCAATCAGGGCCACACGCTTGCCGACCTCAGCGCCGCCGCGCAGCACGTCGATATAGGAGAGCACATTGCCGCTGTCTTGGCCGGGGATTTCTGGGTCGCGGGGCAGCACGCCGGTGGCAACGATCACCTCGTCAAAGCCCGTGAGCGCTTCTGGTGTGGCTTCGGTGTTGAGGCGCAGATCAACGCCTTGGACTTCGATCTGGCGGGCGTAGTAGTCCACCAGCCCC
The DNA here is from genome assembly GCA_964594465.1 of uncultured Rhodobacterales bacterium. Taxonomy (GTDB): domain Bacteria; phylum Pseudomonadota; class Alphaproteobacteria; order Rhodobacterales; family Rhodobacteraceae; genus CAZQMR01. Next base: position 2,494 of record CAZQMR010000355.1, on the reverse strand, counting down.
CAGAATTCTTCCTTGCCGGGCACGACCTTGGCCATGTTGAGCTGACCGCCGATCTTGTCGGCCTTTTCAAACATTGTGACGTTGTGGCCACGCTCTGCTGCGACCAATGCGGCGGAGAGACCAGCCGGACCTGCGCCGACCACAGCGATGGTTTTTGGGGTCTCAACTGGGGCGTAAGTCAGCTCAGTTTCGTTGCAAGCTCGGGGGTTCACGAGGCAAGTTGAGGATTTTAGTGAGAAGGTGTGATCGAGACATGCCTGATTGCAGGCAATGCAAGGCGCGATCTCATCGGCGCGGCCCTCGCGGGCTTTCCGCACGAAATGCGCATCCGCGAGGAAAGGGCGCGCCATAGAGACCATATCAGAGCAGCCATCGGCCAGTACTTGCTCGGCCACTTCGGGTGTGTTGATGCGGTTGGTGGTGATCAGCGGAATGCTGACCTCGCCCTTCATGCGCTTGGTCACATCCGCAAAGGCGCGGCGCGGCACGGAGGTGGCGATGGTGGGGATGCGGGCCTCGTGCCAGCCGATGCCGGTGTTGATGATCGTAGCACCTGCGGCTTCGACCGCTTTGGCCATTTGCACCACCTCGTCCCAAGTGGAGCCGTTGGGGATCAGATCGAGCATGGAGAGGCGGAAGATGATGATGAAATCATCGCCCACGGCTTGGCGCGCGCGCTTCACGGCCTCGACCCCAAAACGCATGCGATTGGCGTAGGAACCGCCCCAGTTGTCTTCGCGCTTGTTGGTGTGGGTGACGAGGAATTGGTTGATCAGGTAGCCCTCTGACCCCATGATCTCGACCCCGTCATAGCCTGCTTCGCGCGCACGTGCGGTGGCTGTGGCAAAATCGGAGAGCTGCTTTTCGATGCCCGCTTCATCCAGCGGATTGGGCGGAAACGGCGAGATCGGGGATTTGACCGGCGAGGGTGCGACGCATTCCTTGCCGTAAGCGTAGCGGCCCGCATGGAGGATCTGCATGGCGATTTTGCCGCCTGCCGCGTGGACCGTATCGGTCACCAGCTTGTTGTTGGCGATGTCCTGATCTTTGAACAGGCCAGAGGCACCCGGAAACACACCGCCCTCAAAATTGGGAGCCATGCCGCCGGTGACCATAAGCCCAACTTCGCCCTCAGCCCGCTCTGCGAAATAGCGCGCGATGCGCTGCCAGTCGCCCAGCTCTTCGAGGTTGGTGTGCATGGAGCCCATCAACACGCGGTTGGCAAGGGTCGTGAAGCCCAGATCGAGCGGCTCAAGCAGGTGGGGATAGGTTGGGTGGCTCATGGTATGGCTCTCCTTTGACACTGTGCTAGCAGGGAGCAAGGGGTTTTGTCATCCCTGACCTTGCGGCCCCATGGCACGGCGCAGCGCGGTTTTCACCAGCTCCAGCTCAGCGCGCAGGAGTTTGACCTCATCCTCCAAAGCATGTGGCTCGCCTGATCCCAGATGGAGCGGCACGACGACATGAACAGTAGGATCGCGCTCCAGCCAGATCGAAAGGGCTTGTCCGGTCTGGGGCGTGTTGGCGGGTAAGGCCAGTGTAAAGGTGCCCGCTTTGGTCGTTTGGATTGGATCAAGCGAGCGGCCCTCAAGAGACGCTGAAAGCGTTTCGATCTCGGTTGCACCATCAATTCGACCACCAACGGCACTTGGGGTGATTTCAGTCACAAAGAGACGTGGCATGGCCGATCCTATTCTTAGATATCTGCACGAGACAGCTTTGAAATCACCATATCGCGCAATTCAATACGGTTCATTTGGTGGGGTGGCAGCATAAAGTCGATCCATGCGTCACTCATGCGCTCCGGCTCGAAATCGATGTAAAAGAGGTCAAACTCGACAGTCTGACCCGGTATGTAGTGCCGGATGGAGTGTTCGGTGTTTGGCCCGCTGCGCAGATTGAGGCGCACTAGAATTTCGATGTCTTGTTCGGAGTGACTTTCAATATGAAGGCGCACCAAGTCATCTTTTCCCAGTGTCTTTGCGGTCTCCTCCCCAAGGCCAATGGCAAGCGACAGGAAGCTGCCGCGCAAGTTGTGAATGTCGAAGATCGTAATGTGACCGCCTGAGCCGTTTGGTGTTTGGCGAAACCCTACCTCGGCCTCGGGGTCGTCGGTGAACGCGGTGACGGTTTGAGAGATTTGTGTGTTATTTGCCAACGGTGCGTATCCGCGCGGTGAGGTGGGATCGCTAAAAATATCGACCCGTTTGGCCCATGTTGCGCCAGAGATGAGCGGTGCGGACTGGGTGGGCGCGAGACGGTCCTGCGCAGATCGCTCAAAGCGTTTTAGCAGCTTTATCAGGCGATCTGCCTCTGCACTGAGTTTGCGCAGCCGAGCTTTGGGCATATCATCCAGGCTGCTAAGCGCTGACGACCAAAACCGATATGCGGTTGCTGGTGCGAGCCTGTTCCTGATCTTTGCAAGCAAACTTGCCATTTCGGGTCAGCTCTCAGCTTCATCTTTGAGTTTCGCGGGGTCTTGCAGCGGCTCGGC
>CAZQMR010000354.1:0-3070 GCA_964594465.1 uncultured Rhodobacterales bacterium | reverse complement strand
TTTCGGTGAGTTACCACCGTTATCGGTACGTTTAAGCTAGTTGCAAATGACAACAGAGCTCCAGTTGCCCTCGCTGCGTAAGCAGTGCGGAAAACTGAAATTTAAGTCCTAGCCCCTAGCCGGGTTAGGCGGGGTTCGCAGGCACCTGGCAACAGAAGCCTGCACTACTTTCCTCTTTCTTAACCAATACTGTGCTTTCCCCTAGGCGCGAAACGCGTATGGTAGCCGCGAAGAAACCTCGCGAGAAAGTGGTCACATGTCCGAGCAAATCCCTTACGGCGCCCTCATGCACAAGGCCCTGCGCCAGTTACTAGCGGATGTCTTGCGCAAAGTCGCCGCCGAGGGACTGCCCGGCGCACATCATTTTTTCATCGGATTTGACACAACCGCCGACGGTGTTGGCCTCTCCGATCGTCTTCGCGAAAAATTCCCCGAGGAAATGACCGTCGTGATGCAGGACTGGTTCGACGATCTTGTGGTCACCGAACAAGGCTTCGCAGTCACTCTCAATTTTTCCGACATTCCTGAGCGTCTTGAAATCCCGTTTGACGCGATCAAAACCTTCGTTGACCCTTCCGTCGAATTTGGCTTGCGTTTTGACGCCCAAGAGGACGAGCTTGAAGGCGAAATTCCACTCGACGCCCCGCAAGATGATGAAACCGCAGCCGACGAACCGCCAAAGGAAGGCGAAGTCGTCAGCCTCGATCAATTCCGCAAATCCTAAATCTCTTCGAATTTCCAAAAATACTTCCGCCGGAGGCATCGCTATGCGCAGTGCCTGCCCACCCCTCCAAGTCGATTGCGCTAAGCGAAACAGCGCAGTAAAAGCCCTCAAATCCCATATTACCACAAGGAGCCACCATGGCCGAGACCCGCAAAGAAACCGACAGCTTTGGCCCATTGCAGGTTCCTGCGGACAAGTATTGGGGCGCGCAAACCCAACGCTCGCTTAAAAACTTTCCAATCGGCTGGGAAAAGCAGCCCGTCGCGCTCGTGCGTGCGCTGGGCGTCATCAAGCAAGCGGCAGCGACCGTGAATATGGATCAGGGCAAACTGCCCAAGAAAATCGGCAAGGCCATTGTTAAAGCGGCCGATGAAGTGGCCAAGGGCAAGCTCGATGACAATTTTCCGCTGGTTGTGTGGCAAACAGGCTCCGGCACTCAGTCGAACATGAATTCCAACGAGGTGATCGCAAATCGCGCCATCGAAATTCTCGGCGGTGTGATCGGCTCCAAAGAGCCAGTGCATCCCAATGATCATGTCAATATGAGCCAATCCTCCAACGACACGTTCCCAACGGCCATGCACATCTCCACAGCCATGATGGCCCATAACGTGCTCCTGCCCGGCCTCAAAAAGCTCCATGACGCGCTCAAAGCCAAATCCGAGGACTTCAAAAAGATCATCAAAATTGGCCGCACCCATACCCAAGACGCCACGCCCCTCACGCTGGGCCAAGAATTTGGCGGCTACACCTATCAGGTCGCCCAAGGAATAAAGCGTGTCGAAGCGGCCCTCAAAAACATCTACCCGCTGGCACAGGGCGGCACCGCCGTTGGCACCGGCCTCAACACTTCCAAAGGTTTCGACAAAGCCTTTGCAGCAGAGGCCGCCAAAATCACCGGCCTGCCCTTCAAAACCGCGCCCAACAAATTTGAAGCGCTCGCCGCCCATGACGCCATGGTTGAAATCTCGGGCGCGCTCAAAACCGTAGCCGCCTCCCTGTTCAAAATCGCCAACGACATCCGCCTGCTCGGCTCCGGCCCCCGCTGCGGTCTTGGCGAATTGGCGCTGCCCGAAAACGAGCCCGGCTCCTCCATCATGCCCGGCAAGGTCAACCCAACGCAATGCGAAGCGCTCACACAAGTCTGCGCCCACGTCATGGGCAACGACGCAGCCGTTGGCTTTGCAGGCTCCCAAGGCCATTTTGAGCTGAATGTTTACAAGCCCATGATGGCCTATAACGTGCTCCAATCCATGCAGCTCCTTGGCGATGCCTCTGTCGCCTTCACCGACAATTGCGTCATTGGGATTGAGGCCGATGAAGAGCGCATTTCTCAGCTTATGTGGGAAAGCCTGATGCTCGTCACAGCCCTTGCGCCCGAAATCGGCTACGACAACGCCACCAAGGTCGCCAAAACCGCCCATAAGAATCGTACAACACTTAAGGAAGAAGCGATAAGACTGGGCTTTGTGGATGAGAAAACCTTTGATAAGGTCGTCCAACCCAAGGACATGATTGGCCCCAAGTAATGGCAAAAGTGATCAGCCTGCGCGCTGTGAGAAAACAAAAGGCACGTGACCAGAACCGGGCAACCGGGACTGTGAAGGCTATGGCGCATGGGCGTTCCGCTCAGGAGGCCCAGCTTCAGACCCGTGTGGCCAAAGCCCTGGATCAACATCTGGATCGCCACAAGCGCGATCCAGACTGATCCCGTCCGGGCCCATGCAAAGCTTCCAACGCCCTCAAAAGCGCTCGCTCACCTTGCGCGGCCATCGCACATCCGTTTCGCTCGAAGAAATGTTTTGGGACGCGTTTAAAACCGCCGCCCAAGATCAGAATAAAACGATCAACCAACTCGCCAGCGAAATCGACGAGGCACGGGGCACCGATGCAGGCCTTGCCTCGGCAATCCGGCTTTACCTCTTTTCGCGCCTCAGCTAAGCCTCTCTCATGAGCGATTTTCCAATCCCCGCAGGCGTCTTCGCCCAAACCGTCACCCATGTTCAGCACTATACCGACAAGCTGTTCATGTTCCGCATCGCGCGCCCGGCCTCCTTCCGGTTTCGCTCCGGCGAGTTCGTGATGATCGGCCTGCCAAACGCCGAAAAGCCGGTGTTTCGCGCCTATTCCATTGCCTCGCCCAGTTGGGACGAGGAGATCGAGTTCTTTTCGATCAAAGTCGATGATGGCCCGCTCACGGAACATCTCCAAAAGATCAAAACGGGCGACACGGTCCTGATGCGCAAAAAACCGACCGGCACGCTGGTGGTCGACGCGCTCACCCCCGCAAAGCGCCTCTGGATGCTCTCCACCGGCACCGGCATCGCCCCCTTTGCCTCGCTCATC
>CAZQMR010000353.1:0-3071 GCA_964594465.1 uncultured Rhodobacterales bacterium | reverse complement strand
ATTTTTATATCACCTTCATGGGGCCCGGTATCATGCTGGTGCCGCTGGTGATTTGCGGCGTTGGCATGTCGTTCACGGATGGGATGTTGAGCTATCTTCTTTATGTGATGTTTGTGGTCACCGGTGCGATCAATTTCTTCAATTTGCTGCCGTTTTGGCCGCTGGATGGTGGGCGGATGACGCGGGGGCTGATTTATGCGGTCTCGCCTTGGTTGGCGGACCGTATGACGATTTTGATGTCCGTTGGATTGGTGATTTTCGCCGCGATTTCAGGCTATTATCTGATTATGATCGTCGCGTTGCTCGGCATGAAGCCAGCGCGATTTGCGGCTGCTTTGTCAAAGCGGCAACCTGCGATGACGCTCAATGAAGCGGGCACCGGGCTGGTGGCCTACGCAATGGCAGCCGCGGCCCATGGGATGGCAGGGTATCCTTTGTTGCAGCAGGTTTTGGCGCGTTTGAACTGATTGTTAAGCATGTCTCCTTAAGTCTTGCGGACATAGCCAAGTCACATTCAGGAGAATGCCATGCGAAAAATGGACCTCATTTCAAGTGTTTGCGAGCAATCTGGCCTGAGCCGATACGTGGTGAAGATGGTTGTGGACGCGACGTTTGAGCAAATCACCAAGACGGCGCGCGCCGGGGAGCCGATCGTGCTGCCGGGGTTTGGGCGCTTTCAGGAGATTGAGGGGCCGGACGGGATGAAGCGCTTGCGGCTGTTTGCGGCCAAAAAGACCTTGCGACCCGGCGATGAGATCATCGCCCAAGCGCTTGATGCAGAGCGCCAGAAGAAGGCGAGCTAACGCGCTTTCGACATTTTCCTCGCTTGCGGGCTGTGCAAGACTGGCGCTGACCAGATTGCCCGGTTCGGAGGAAAATTATGCCTATCACCACCTGTGTTTTTGATGCCTATGGCACCCTGTTTGATGTGGCCGCTGCCGCGCGACAGGCTGCAAGCGAACCGGGGCGCGAGGGTTTTGCCAAGCATTGGCCCAAGATTGCGGAGGTGTGGCGCCTAAAGCAGTTGCAATATTCTTGGCTGCGCGCGGTTGCGGGCGCCCACACGGATTTTTGGAACGTCACGCAGGATGGGCTCGATTATGCGCTGGAGAGCGTTGGCATAGAGGATGCAGAGCTGCGTGAGCGGCTTTTGGCGCTTTATTGGGAACTGCAGGCTTACGAAGAAGTGCCCCAAATGCTGGGCGATCTGAAAGCGGCGGGGCTGCAAACGGCGATCCTCTCCAACGGGTCCATGTCGATGTTGGAAGGCGCGGTCAATTCGGCCAATATCGGGGACGTGTTGGACGCGGTTCTGAGCGTGGATGATACGCAGGTGTTTAAGCCGCATGCGTCTGTTTATGATCTCGTGGGCAAGCGGTTCAACTGCAAGCCTGAGGAAGTGTGTTTCGTGTCTTCTAACGGGTGGGACGCCGCTGCTGCCGCTGGCCATGGGTTTTATACGGTTTGGGCTAATCGCGCGGGGGATCCGATGGATCGTTTGCCATGGAAGCCCAATGAAGTGGTTCGCGACCTCACGACTATTGCCAAGATCGCGACGTCATGAGCACGCTTGAGATGATCCATGCGGCCGCCGGGCGGCTCAAGGGACATTCCCGGCGCACGCCGCTTTTGCACTCGGAATTCCTTGATGAGATTGCGGGGCGGCGGGTGCTGATCAAGCCGGAATGCTTGCAAGTCACAGGCTCGTTCAAGTTTCGCGGGGGCTGGTCGGCGGTTTCGGCACTTGATGAGCCAACGCGAAAGCGCGGTGTGATCGCATATTCCAGCGGCAATCATGCGCAAGGGGTGGCGATGGCGGCTAAGGCGATGGGCGTGCCTGCGGTGATTTTGATGCCAGAGGATGCGCCCAAGCTGAAGCTGGAAAATACCAAGGCAATGGGCGCTGAAGTGGTGACGTATGATCGTTACACCGGGGATCGGGATGCGATTGGTGCGGAGTTGTCCGAGGCGCGCGGCCTGCATCTGATCCGACCATATGACGACCCGTATGTGATCGCAGGGCAAGGCACTTGCGGGTTGGAAATTGCTGAACAGGCGGCGGAGCTGGGTGTTTCGCAAGCGGATGTGCTGGTTTGTTGTGGCGGGGGTGGCCTGACGGGCGGCATTGCGTTGGCTTGCTCGGAGGCGGCACCTGAGTTGCGCGTGCGCCCGGTTGAGCCGGTGAATTATGATGATGTGGTGCGCTCGCTCGCTTCGGGCAAGCGCGAGGAGATTGGCGAGCGCAAGCCCTCGATTTGCGATGCGATTGTGACCCCTTCGCCGGGGGAGATCACGTGGCCGCTCTTAAGCGCCCATTGTCATGCGGGCATTGTGGTAGAGGATCAGGAATGTCTTGCAGCCATGGCGCAGGCGTCCAATCGGCTGAAACTGGTGACGGAGCCGGGGGGTGTTGTGAGCCTTGCCGCAGCACTTTTCCATGCCGACAAAATCGAGGGTGATACGGTGATTGTCGTGATCACGGGCGGCAATGTTGACCCCGATATGTTCGCGCGCGCGCTTCAAACAAAGGGCCAAGTGCAATGACAGAATTTCGAGTTGCGAGTTTCAACGTCAAGAACTTGATCGGCGCGGATCAGGAATACTACCGCTTTGAGCGCTACACGCCCGAAGAACATGCGTGGAAGGAAAACTGGCTGGCGGTGCAGTTGCTGGAAATGGACGCGGATATCGTCGGGTTTCAGGAGATTTTCGAGCAGCCCGCACTTGAGGCTGTGATTGCGGAGACCAATGCGCTTGCAGCGGCGCGCAATGAGGCGGTGATCCCGGATGCGTCCAAGCGCTATGCGCGCAAAATGATTTTCCGCAAGCTGGCCTTTGAGCTTTACGAGGCGGGGCAGCTTTTCTGGGCCGGAAACATTTTTGACGGGGAGCCGGGGCATCGCCGCCCGGGCCTTGCGATCCTGTCGCGCCATGGCTTTGTTGGAACGCCTGAGGTGGTGCAGGATTTGGAGCATCCGATCCGCTTGGAAATCCCTGAACTTGGCGGCGATGGGACAAGTGGCGAGGTGGTGATTAAGAAGCTGTCACGCCCGGTGATAAAAGCGCGGGTG
>CAZQMR010000352.1:0-3080 GCA_964594465.1 uncultured Rhodobacterales bacterium | reverse complement strand
CGAGGTTTCGGGCAAAATTCTGATCGGTGTGGATGGTGGCGGCAGTGGATGCCGAGCCGTTGTCACGGATGCGGCACTGAATGTTCTGGGCGAAGCTGAGGGCGGGCCTGCGAATGTGTCCTCTGATTTTGAGGCCGCAGTGGCCGAGGTGCGCCGCGTGGTTCTGGCGGCGGCAGGTGATTTGGCAGGCCAAGCCTGCATTCATATGGGCCTGGCGGGGGCGATTTCCGGTGCGGTTGCTGAACGTGTGAGAGCGGAGTTTGACGGTTGGGATGTGGCTGTGAGCGATGATCGACCCACGACGCTGACGGGTGCTTTGGGCGGCGCGGACGGGTATCTTGGGGCGATTGGGACCGGGTCGTTTCTGGCGTCATTGCAGCGCGGCGAGGCGGAGTTTGTCGGCGGTTGGGGCTTGGCGGTTTCAGATCAGGCGTCGGGTGCTTGGCTGGGACGGCGGGTTTTAGAGGAAACGCTTTTTTCTGTAGATGGTTTGGCGGCGCATACGGAGTTGTCGCGGGATGTGCTTGAGCATTTCGATGGGGATTCGAACGGGATTGTGGAGTTTAGTTTACGAGCGGAACCGGCAGATTACGCGAAATTTGCGCCACGAATTGTGGAGCATGCTTTGGGCGGTGATGCGTTGGGCGACTGGCTGCTTGGTGAGGGATTGAGCTATATTGAACGCGGATTGCAGCGGTTGGGTTGGCGTGCTGGGGATCGGCTCTGTCTGGTCGGTGGGCTGGGTGAGACCTATGGCAAACGCATGAGCGACGTGGCTGCAAATGGGATCATTGAAGCGGAGCAGAGCACGGTGCAGGGCGCGGTGCTGCTGGCGCAAAGACGGGCGGGCTTGGCATGAGTTTGGTGGGCTATGTTGGCGCGGACATCCACGACGGCGAGGTGCTTTGGCAGGGCAAAGCGCTGCTGGTTGAGGATGGTGCAGTGCGTGCGATTTGTGCGGTTGAGGCCTTGCCGGAGGGCTGTGAGGTTCGACGTATGGAGGGCGGTTTTTTATCGCTTGGATTTGTGGATTTACAGGTCAATGGCGGTGGCGGAGTTCTATTCAATGACGCGCGGGATGTGGAGGCTCTGGCGACACTTGCTGAGGCTCATCGCGGGCTTGGAACGCGCGCGCTTTTGCCGACGCTGATCACGGATACCTTTGAGCGCACTGCCGGGGCGATCGACGCGGTTGAAGCGGCAATCACGGCGAGGGTTGAAGGCATTGCGGGGCTGCATTTGGAGGGGCCGCATTTAGCGGTCGCCAAGAAGGGCGCGCATGATGGGGCCTTGATCCGGGCGATGGATGCAGAGGATTTGCGGTTGCTTTGCCGCGCCTGCGAGCGGATTGAGAATGTGCTGCTGACAGTTGCGCCTGAGGCGGTTTCAACGGAGCAGGTACGCGAGCTGACCCGCGCGGGCGCGATTGTTTCGCTGGGGCATAGTGATGCGGAGTATGACACGGCGATGGTCTATTTCGAAGCCGGAGCGCGGATGGCGACGCATCTGTTCAACGCGATGAGCCAGATAGGCAGCCGGGAGCCTGGGTTGGTTGGTGCGGCGCTGGCGCATGGGGGCTGTGCTGCTGGATTGATTGCGGATGGCGTGCATGTGCATCCGGCTACGATCCGTGCGGCTTTGGCGGCGAAACAGGGGCCAGGGGCGGTGTTTTTGGTGAGTGACGCGATGTCTTGCGTTGGGTCGGACATTACAGAGTTTGAGCTGAATGGGCGGCGGATTTTGCGCTCGCAAGGGGCTTTGCGGCTGGAAGATGGGACGCTCGCGGGGGCGGATGTGGATATGGCGCGCTCTGTGAAGGTGTTGGTTGAGCAGGTTGGCCTGCAACCGGAGCGGGCGATTGCGATGGCGACGTCTGTGCCTGCGGGGATGCTCAAATCCGGCACGGTTGATGTCGCGCTTGTGGGCGCACGGGTGGCGGATTTGGTGTATTTGGATGCTGAGTTTAGGGTTCAAAAGCTGAGTTAGGAGGGCGGATATGTTGAAGGGCTGGAACCATGTGCCGGATGTACCGCTTCAGGTCTCGCCGCTCTTTAGCTGGCCGATCCGGCCCATGGCCTATCTACGTTGGGTGTGGAATTCGTGGTTTTTGATCACGGAAAAGCTGATAATTGTCGCGCTGGCTTTCATTTCATTCTATTGGTTTCAGCCGCCTCTGGAGGAGACCAAGACGCTGGCGGCGGACTGGATTGTCGAGATGTATCTGCGCAATTTGGTGCTGATGAGCGCAGTTGCGGGGGGCCTGCATCTCTACTTCTACACCTTCACCAAGCAGGGGCAGCGGCTGAAATACGACCCGCGCCCGCTGATGAAATCGGGGCGACAGTTCACGCTGGGCGGGCAGATCCGGGACAATATGTTTTGGACGCTGGTCAGCGGTGTTGGTGTTTGGACCGCCTATGAAGTGCTGATGTTTTGGGCGATGGCGAATGGCTATGCGCCGATGATCACATGGGCGGCGAACCCGGTTTGGTTTGTGGCGCTTTTCCTGCTCATTCCGCTTTGGGAGAGCTTTTATTTCTACTGGATTCACCGGCTTTTGCATGTGCCGTTTCTCTATCGGCATGTGCATGCGCTGCATCACCGCAATATCAATGTGGGGCCGTGGTCGGGCTTGTCGATGCCCCCGGTGGAGCATGTGATTTATCTGGGCACAGTGCTGATTCACTGGGTCGTGGCGGCGCATCCGGTGCATATTTTGTTTCATTTGCAGTATTATACGCTGACCGCAGCGACGACGCATACGGGCTTTGAAGGGGTGCTGTTGGGCGACAAGAACCGGCTGAAGCTAGGAACGTTTCATCATCAGATGCATCACCGCTATTTTGAGTGCAATTACGGGTCGCTGGAGATCCCATGGGACAAGCTGTTTGGCTCGTTCCATGACGGGACGGAAGCGGCGAATGAGCGGATGGCGGCGCGCAGGAAACGGATGGGGTCCTAAAGACCACCGATTTCAGTGAGGAGTTCGCGGACCGCGAGGTGACCGTCGCGGGCACGCAGGTTAGTGAAGAGGAACGGGCCATCGCCGCGCATTTTCTTGGCGTCGCGCTGCATCACGT
>CAZQMR010000351.1:0-3082 GCA_964594465.1 uncultured Rhodobacterales bacterium | reverse complement strand
CCGTCATAAGATGAATGAGAACGCACTTATCAACCTTTCCTGAGCAAGATGCGTTGTTCTATAGGTTTGAAGAGACCGAGCAAAACAAAAGGGGCCACCCACGGAAATGGATGGCCCGATGCCGCATAGACCTTCGCGCAGGTGTTAGCTGGTGATCATTTCCGCTTGTTTTACAATCACTTGAGCCTGGCGGATTGAGGCGAGGTCAACGAGGCGGCCTTTGTAGACGGCGGCGCCTTGGCCGGATTTCTCGGCCTCTTCCATTGCGGCGAGGATTTCGCGGGCCTCGGTGATTTGCGCCTCTGACGGCGTGAAGACATCGTTGGAGAGCGCGACTTGCTTTGGGTGGATCGCCCATTTTCCGACCATGCCCAGTGTTGCGGAGCGGCGCGCCTGTGCGACGAAGCCGTCATCATCGGAAAAATCGCCAAAGGGGCCGTCTACTGGGAGAAGGCCGTGGGTGCGGCAGGCGGCGACGATGGCCACAGTTGGGGCGTGCCACGGATCGGCAATGAAAGACGCGCGCTCGCCTGCACCGTCTTCGAGCATATAGTAATTCGCTTGGGTGCCACCGATGCCGGTGGTTTGCATGCCCATGGAGGCGGCGTAATCCGCTGCACCAAGGCTCATGGCGGCCATGCGCGGCGAGGCGGCGGCGATTTCTTCTACATGGGCAAGGCCCGCGGCGGTTTCGATGATCACCTCAAAGCCGATGGGCTTTTTGCGGTTCTTGGCCATTTCAACGCCGCTCACGAGTGCGTCCACAGCATAGATGTCCCCGGCATTGCCGACCTTTGGGATCATGATCTGATCAATGCGATCCCCGGCTTGTTCCAATACTTCGATCACATCGCGGTACCAGAACTCGGTGTCCAGACCGTTGATGCGCACGCTGAGGGTTTTGCTGCCCCAATCGATGTCATTGATGGCTTGGATGATGTTCTTGCGCGCCTCAGGCTTGTCGCCGGGGGAAACGCTGTCTTCCAGATCGAGGTTGATCACGTCGGCGTCGCTGGCGGCCATTTTCTCGAAAATCGCTGGGCGGGAGCCGGGGCCAAAAAGCTGGCAACGGTTGGGGCGGGCGGGTGCTGCGGGTTGGACTTTGAAGCTCATGGCGGCGATTCCTAGTATGACTGGAGTTGGGCACTTTATTGCGGCGCAACATAGATGCTGTCAACGAGGATTTTGGGACATATTGTTGCGGCGGCATGTTGTTGCGGTGATTGAAAAGGCCGGAGCGCTCCGCGCGGGGATATTTGGGGAAAGTGATGTTGGGGAATTGCGCGATGAGACAGGGGTAATGGAGGAAAGAAAGGGTCTTTACGTGCGAAAGTCCAGTTTGAGGGACGACAGAGCGCGGTGACCAGGGCGTTTGGCATAGATTGGGGCGTCATCGCTGAGGGCAAGCTTGGGGAAGGTTGTGTAGAGCGCGCGCAGGGCTTCCTGGAGCTCCACGCGGGCGAGTTGCATTCCCAAACAAAAATGCGTGCCGGTGGAGAAGGACAGATGTGGATTTGGAAACCGGTCTAGTTGCAGTTTTTCCGGCTCACTGAATACGGCTGGGTCAAAATTCGCGGCATAAAGCAGAGCCATCACTTTTTCGCCGCGCTTGATCGGCTGACCCTCAACCGTGGTATCAAACGCGGTGATGCGCGGCTTGGTGCCACCCACAGCGGACACAAAGCGGCACAGTTCCTCGGTTGCCGGTTCGAGACGCGCATCGAAATCTTCAAACAGCCAGCGTTTTTGGTCTGGGTTTTGTTCCAGTGCGAGAATTGCGCCGGAAATCAGGTTTGTCGTGGTTTCAAAACCAGCAAAGAGCAACAGAAAGACCATCGACAGCAGTTCGTCTTCGCTGAGACTGTCGCCATCTTGTTCGGCTGCGATCAGCTCCGAAATAAGACCCGGTTGGGGGACGGAGCGCATTTTGTGGATCATGGATTTCAGGTCGCCGCGCAGGCGGGACAGGTTGCGCAGCAGGCGGACAATTGAAACGGGTCCTGACACGTCACCAAGGCTGCCGCCGAACCGGGCGAAGCGCTCCCGGTCCTTGTCTGGCACAGCTAGAAGTTCGGCGATTACCTCAAGGGGAAAACGGCGCGCAAACCCCGGCACCATATCGACTGTGCCTTGCCCTAATAGCTTAGCGCGCTTGTCTGCTTGGGCTGCGATCTGGGTGCGCATGGCATGAATGCCGCGCCGCGCAAAGGCTTTGTCGACCAGTTTGCGCAGGCGGCGATGGTCTGGGTCGTCCTTTCCGAGCATGTTGTTGGCAATTGCTCGGATCGTCGGCGGTGCCCACCAAGGCATTGCTGCAAAGCCCTTATTGCTGAGGCCTGCACCGCGCTCGGTCAAAAAGAAGCGATCTTTGCCTTTGGCGACCTCTGAGGTGCCGCTATGGGTCGTGGTGACCCAGATTTGGCCAACGAAAGGGAACTTAACCCGGACCAGCGCGCCTTGATCGCGCATGGCCGCAAGCATCGGCGCTGGATTTTGCAGGAAGCCCGGGTCAGCGAGGTTGAAGTTGGCTTTGGTTTGCGACCCCAAGCGTGCCATCACTGTCCTCTTTTTGGTGCGCCGGTTTATTGCAGATCGGCGAAGGCGGCTTCAATTCGGGTTAATGCCTCTTCCAGCAGGGCGCGGCGGCAGGCGATGTTGAAGCGCAGGTAATTGTCGCCGCCGGTGCCGAAGGTGGGGCCGTGATTTGGCACGACGAGGGCTTGTTTCATCACGCGGTCGGTGAATTCCTGCTTGTCCATGCCGGTGCCGGAAAAATCGACCCATGCGAGATAGGTCGCTTGCATTTTCATTGAGGCGAGGCCGGGAAGGGCGTTGATGCGTTTGTCAAAGATGCGGCGATTTTCGGCGAGATAGGCCATGAGCGCGTCGAGCCACTCAGCGCCGTGTTCGTAGGCGGCGGTGACGGTTTGAAGGCCAAAGCGGTTGGGGGAGCTGCCGGTGGCCATCAGGGTTTCTTGGAAGCGGGCGCGCAAGCTATCGTCGGCGATGATGACGTTGCCGGTGTGGGCCCCGGCGATGTTGAAGGTTTTGGTGGCGGCGGTCATCATCACGAGGCGATGGG
>CAZQMR010000350.1:0-3088 GCA_964594465.1 uncultured Rhodobacterales bacterium | reverse complement strand
GCGACCAAGCTTCTTGAAAGCTTGGCTTTGGTGCCGCACGTGCCTCTGCGGATGTGGGGCGCATGCGTTCCTGCTTCCAAAGCGCCACAAGGTTCAGCAACAGCGTTACCACGGCAGCACCTTGCACGACTTGAATGAGCCTGAGTGGTGAGAAATCGCGCAGCAATAGCCCAACAACCACCGCGGAAAGGCCCATACCAACAAGGAACATCACATAAAGCAGCGCGACAACGCGAGGCCGCGCCTCTTCGCTTGCACGATCAGAGGCAAGCGCAAGGCCTGCTGTCTGGGTCATATGGATGCCAAGCCCAGTCATCAGGAAAGCAAGGCCAGCGAGCACTTCACCCGCCCATGTCGGCCCCCATGTTTGATCGCCCGACAGAACCAGCAGCGAAAACGGCATGATCGCCAGCCCGCCAAACTGCCAGAGCGAGCCAAACCAGATGTAGGGCACCCGCCTCCAGCCAATAGCCGAACGATATGTGTCAGAGCGAAAGCCCAACAGCGTGCGAAACGGTGCGATCAGCACAGGTAATGCGACCATGATCGCCACGACAAATGCAGGCATGCCAAGCTCGACAATCATCACGCGGTTGAGCGTGCCCATCAGCATCACAGTCGCCATCCCCACAGACACTTGAAACAGCGCCAGTCGCAAAACTTGGGACAGGGCAAAACCCTCTGATCCCGCGTCTGAAAACGGCAGCATGTTCAACGTGAATTCTGTCAATGGATGGCGGGTTTGGCTCATGGGAAAAGCTCCATGGCCTGGCTTTTGTAAAACCCAGTGTTCACGCGTTCACGGGTGAACAGCGAACTATCCCTGATCTCTTTGAGTTCCCGCTCCAGCCGCTTAGGCGCAATCGGCACAATGGCTGGCGAACGATCCGATTTTGGGAACATCTTGCCAGCGAGATGCATTGCGGTGAGCATCGGCGTCTTTGGCGCAATCGTAAAAGCAATGCTCACATCCGTCCGCGCGCCAAGCTGGCCAAGCGCTTCGGCAATATCGCGGGGCTGGTAGTGAATGAGACTGTCCATCGCAACCACGAAGTCAAAACGGCCAAGGCGTGGGTCGAGCATGTCGCCCGTGCGAAACGTGACCTGTGGCTTCAACGCGTTTGGCATCCGCTTTTCGGCCACTTCCAGAAGCGATGGCGAGATATCTATGCCCAGCACATCCGCACCTTTGAGCGCCAGCGCTTCGCACATCTGCCCCGCACCACAGCCCGCATCCAGCACCCGCGCCCCACGAAGATCCTCCGGCAAGAGGCTCAGCAGATTGGCGCGCATCGCATCGCGGCCCTCGCGCACGGTTTGGCGAATGCGCGACACAGGTGCATCAGAAGTCAGGCGTTCCCATGTTTGAGCGGCAGTGCGATCGAAATAGGTTTCAAGCTTGCTGCGAGTTTTCAGATAGCTCTGTTCCATCAGTCAAACCCCAACAGTTCAAAGATTTCACGATCCTCAAGTGGGGCCGGGGCCAACGGATCAGTGCCCGCATAAAGCGTTTCGGCCAGCCGCAGGTATTCCTTCTGAACCGCCACGATGTCCTCATCCGCATCCATCTCAAACAGCGTCTTCTTCTTCAGGCGCGAGCGGCGAATGGCATCAAGGTCCGGGAAATGCGCAATCCGGTTGAAACCCACCGTGTCGCAATAGCGGTCCACCTCATCAGTGTCCTTGGACCGGTTGGCCACGCAGCCCGCGAGCCGCACATTGTAATTCTTCGCCTTGGCCTGAACAGCAGCAATAATCCGGTTCATCGCATAGATGCTGTCAAAGTCATTGGCCGTGACCACAACCGCGCGATCCGCGTGCTGCAGCGGTGCAGCAAAGCCCCCGCACACCACATCGCCAAGCACGTCAAAGATCACCACATCCGTGTCTTCCAGCAGATGATGCTGCTTGAGCAGTTTCACCGTCTGCCCAACCACATAGCCACCACAACCCGTGCCAGCAGGCGGACCACCGGCCTCCACGCACATCACGCCGTTATAGCCTTGATGCACGAAATCCTCCGGGCGCAGTTCCTCGGCGTGGAAATCCACGTCCTTGAGCGTGTCAATCACCGTGGGCACCAGCGAACCGGTCAGCGTAAACGTGCTGTCATGTTTGGGATCGCAGCCGATTTGCAGCACGCGGTGCCCGAGCTTGGAAAAGGCAACTGAGAGGTTCGAGGAGGTCGTGGATTTGCCAATTCCGCCCTTGCCATAAACCGCAAAGACTTTGGCCCCTTCGATCTTGATTGACTGGTCCTGATGCACCTGCACCGAGCCTTCGCCATCTTGTCCGCGCAGGTTTGGCGGCTGTGTTCCATCTGGTGGGCTCATTTGTCCCTCCTCCTAAATTGTCGCGGATTACTCCGCCGCGACGTGAATACCTTCGAGCCGGTCTTCCAGCTCATCCGCCCCACTTTGGAGCGCCTCTAGTGTCTCTGCATCTGCCTGCCAGAACTCCCGCTCATGGGCCTCCAGCAAGCGATTGGCCATGCGCGCACTGGCCGCCGGGTTCAGCTCACCTAAGCGGCGGCGCATGTCGTCATCCAGCACGAAAGTCTCCGAAAGCCGCTGATAAACCCACGGTTCCACCGCATCGGATGTAGCGGACCAGCCAACCGTGTTGGTGATTTGGCTTTCGATTATATGCACGCCCTCATGGCCGTGGCGCAGCAGGCCTTCGTACCATTTGGGATTAAGCGCGCGGCTCCGCGTCTCAAGCGCAAGCTGATCGCTGAGCGTGCGCACCTTGCCTTCGCCGCGTGTCTGATCGCCAATGTAAACCGGGGCCTCTTCGCCCTTGGCCCGCTTCACTGCACGGCTGATGCCGCCCAACGTGTCGAAATAATGATCAACGCTGGTCACGCCGAGTTCCACGCTTTCAAGGTTCTGATAGGCCAGATCGACATCCCCAAGCGCTTCTTGCAGCAGCTCGGGTTGATGCGCTGATTTGCCATTGCGCCCATACGCGAAGGATTTGCGCTTCTCATAGGCGTTGGCGAGATCCTCTTCACCGTCCCAGGCCCCGCTGTCGATCAGCTGGTTCACATTCGCGCCGTAAGCCCCTTCAGCGTTGGAAAAGACGCGCA
>CAZQMR010000349.1:0-3090 GCA_964594465.1 uncultured Rhodobacterales bacterium | reverse complement strand
GCTAAGGTGATGGAGCGCATCCCTTACAACCTAAATTCGATTTGTGCACCAAGACAGACTGGTAGAGATCGGCCTACCAAGCAAGTAAAGCGAAGATCGAGGATACAGTGAACGGCAACAAAATCCCCAAAAGTTGATCTTCACTGTTTGAGGAACGCTTTGAGGTCGGCCAAGCGGGATTTGCTGACGGCGAGTTTGCGGCCGTCCTTGAGCAGGACATTTGCGACCGCACCGCTGGCTTCTAGGGTTTCAATTGCGGATTTTGCTACCCAGTGGGAGCGGTGAAGTTGGATGCCTTGGACGGGATGAACCTCAGCGATGGCATCGGCGAGGCGGATCAAGCAAAGCTCGGGGCCATTTTCCGTGACAACCTCGACATAGTGATCTTGAGCGGAGAGGGACAGCACCTGCTCTGCGCCGATGTGCTTTTTCAAGCGATCCAGCAGTTTGGGGCGGTTGGTTTGCACGGGAGCGGTGGGGGCAAGTGATGGTTTTTGCCAAGGGCTTACCAGAGCGAGAACCAAAAAAATTATGAACGCACTTGGGAAGCTATAAAACACCAAGTCGAGGTATCCGGGGAACCTGCCGATGGGTTCCAGCAGGGCAAGGCTGACCAAGATCACCAGACCTGCCACTGCAACGCCAAACAACAGGCTGACCAAGATAGTGGGTTTGAGTGCGGTCCAGCCTTGGGTGCGGATCAACGCATGACACCACAACCCGGCCATGCCACCGAGGACGACTTGAAGCGCCCAATAGATCAAACGCACACCAACGGGTAGCCCATTGAGGGTTCCAAAGGGGCCGCTGAGGAAACAGATCGCCGTAACGCTCACAATGATCAGCCAGAATTTTGGACGCGCCAAGATGCTGAGCGTATCGGTGTTGGCGGCGCGGATGGCGGGTAAGAACGTCATGAGGAAGGTATAACTTTCACGCTTCGTGAGTTCAATTTGATCCTCACTCACGAAGGAATTAGGGCGTTTGACGTATTGGAACAGTGCGCGCCATTGCCAGATCAAAACCGCCATAGCAAGTCTGCGTTACTTTCAACAAACGGAGATTTTGGTATGCATGGACTTACATTTTTGAACGCTTGCGCAATGCTTTTTGCAGGGATTGCACTGGCCACGCCAGACGCGGCAGAGGCGGGTGCGGTGACGGTGAAAATTGATGCGGGTGCTGCGGATGGCACATTGCTTGGAGCTGCCTTTGTCAATCAGGCAGCGTTTGATGCGGGCGATATGGTTGCAGTTGCACAGGGTGCGGCGACGGGTAGTGCGTCAGTTCTGAGTTTTGAATTGGACAAGCCCGGGACTTATGGCCTTGCGGTTTATCTGGATAAAAACGGCAATGAAGAGTTGGACAC
Source organism: uncultured Rhodobacterales bacterium (assembly GCA_964594465.1). Classification (GTDB taxonomy): domain Bacteria; phylum Pseudomonadota; class Alphaproteobacteria; order Rhodobacterales; family Rhodobacteraceae; genus CAZQMR01. The sequence goes on along the minus strand of CAZQMR010000349.1, from coordinate 1,721 downwards.
CAATATGTTCGGTGCGCCCAATGAACCATTTGGGTTTTCGATGAACCCCAAGCTCGGGTTTTCGGCACCTAAGTTTGAGGCGTTCAGTTTTCAGTATGATGGCTCGGATACCGAGCTGACCATTACGCTGAACGGGAATTGAGCGATGGATCGTCGCGAGTTTTCCAAGCTGTTGGCGGGGGTTGTGGCGGCATCGGCGCTGCCGGCGCCTGTGCTGGCGAAGAGCCCGTTGGGCAATCAGCAGGCATTCATGGCTGCACTGGCTGAAAAGCCGTGGTTGCTGGGGTATCTGGGTGCGTCGTCAACAGAGCTGCATGGCAATGTGCGCATTGTGTCAGGCAAGCTGCCGCCGGAGCTGCGGGGGCAGTTTTTCCGAAATGGTCCGGCGATGCACAACATTGGCGGGGATCGGTTTGCACATTGGTTTGATGCGCCGGGGATGGTGCAAAAGTTCAGCTTTGCTGATGGGCAGGTCACACATGCGGGGCGGTTGATTGAGACGGCGCGCAACACGGCGGAGGTGGCCGCAGGTCAGATCGGGTTTGGGGCTTTTGGCACTCATGGTCATGGGCTGTCGTCAGGGGGATCGGCGGATGGTCAGAGCCCTGCGAATATCAGCCTGATCGCGCATGCGGGGGATCTGCTGGCGCTGTGGGAGGGTGGTTCACCGCATGTTATTGACCCGGAGAGTTTGGAAACTAAGGGCAAAAAGGTGTGGTCGTCTGAGACGCAGGGCTTGCCTTTTGGGGCGCACCCACGGGTGGATCGGGATGGGTCGATGTGGAACATTGGCTATTCAGCGGACCCGGCGGTGCTGGTGGTTTATCACATCTCCGCTGAGGGGGATTTGCTGAAAACTCATGTGTTGCCGCAGGAGGCGACGCCGATGGTCCATGATTTCGTTTTGACAGATACGAAGATCATCATTGCTGCACCGCCTTATGCTGCCGATGCAGGCACAGGCGGCGCGTTCATTGATCGATTTAGTTGGCAGAGTGATGTGAGCACGCGGTTTTTGGTGATTTCCAAGGATGATCCAACATATGTGACGGTTCTGGAAACGGATGCGTTCTGGGTTTACCATTTCGGCAATGCTTATGACATCAGTGCCACGGAAATCGGCTTTGACTTTTCCCATCACGATGATCCGAGTTTCATGACGCAGGATGCGTTTGCAGCGATGGATGGGAGCTGGGATGGCGCGGCGTCTGCAGCCTCGCGCTATGTTCAGGGCCGCTTGGATTTGACAGGCAAGCAGGTGCATCTGGAGATGGCGCCGGAGTTTGGTCAGACGGAGTTCATTCAAACGGATGCGCGACAGAACCTTGGCAATCACCGGTATTCTCTGATGCTGTCACAGCCCGGTGGGCCGGAGGTTTTCGGGTTCAACCGTGTGGTTCTGGTGGATCGGGTCACGGGCAATGCCAGCCATTTTGATATGGGTGACACGGAAATTTTGGAAGAGCATCTGATTGTGCCAAAGCCGGCGCGCGCGGATGATTTCTGGATCATGGGAACGGCGCTGGATTGGCGCACGGCACGGACCAGCGTGTCGGTCTACGAGGGGCGGCACCTTGGGGATGGACCGATCCTAAAGGCTGAGTTGGATATTCCACTGCCGCTGGGGCTACACGGGATGTTTATGTCTGCGGCGTAAGGCGACAGGGCTACATCATCCCACCATTGGATGCGTCTTCGCCCTCTTGTGCGGCATAGATCGA
>CAZQMR010000348.1:0-3104 GCA_964594465.1 uncultured Rhodobacterales bacterium | reverse complement strand
CAGGTCGGTCTGCGTGCCACCGGCCAAGTCGTGACCTTTGAGGGCTTCCTCAAAGTCTATGAAGAGGGCCGCGATGACGTGGTCGATGAGGAGGATGGCAAGCGCTTGCCCCAAATCATGCAAGGCGAGCCTGCCAAGAAAAACAGCGTCACGCCGACCCAGCATTTCACCCAGCCGCCCCCGCGCTACACTGAGGCCACGCTGGTCAAGCGCATGGAAGAGCTCGGCATTGGCCGCCCGTCCACCTATGCCTCGATTGTGACAACGATTCAGGATCGCGAATACGTCCGCAAAGAGCAAAACCGCCTGATCCCCGAGGATAAGGGGCGGCTCGTGATTGCCTTCCTTGAGAGCTATTTCCGCAAATATGTCGGCTACAACTACACGGCGGAGCTGGAAGAAGAGCTGGATCAGATTTCCGCTGGTGACGAGACCTACACCCATGTGCTCTCGCGTTTCTGGAAGGATTTCTCGGCCGCAATCGGCGAAACTTCCGAGCTGCGCATCACCGAAGTGCTCGAAAAGATCAACGACGTGCTTGCGCCGCATCTCTTCCCGCCCAACGAGGATGGCTCCGATCCGCGCATCTGCAAAAACTGCGGCAACGGCAAGCTTTCCATGCGCACGGCCCGCTCCGGCGGTGCTTTCATCGGCTGTTCCAACTATCCCGAATGCCGCTATACGCGCCCATTGGCGGGCGAGACCGAGGGCGGTGATATCGCAGGCCCAGATGGCAAGCTGCTGGGTCAGAACGAAGAGGGCACCAATGTCACCCTGCGCTCCGGCCGTTTTGGTCCTTATGTGCAGCTTGGCGAGGTGACCGAAGAAGAGCCAAAGCCCAAGCGGACCTCGATCCCCAAAGGTCAGGACCTCTCGGCAGTCGAGCTGCCCATGGCGCTCCAACTTCTGTCTCTGCCACGCCAAGTTGGCCCGCATCCTGAGGATCAGGAGCCGGTCGAGACCAATCTTGGCCGCTATGGTCCATATGTAAAATGGGGCCGGATTTATGCCAATATCCCGCACGAGGATATGTTCACCATCGGCATGAACCAAGCGGTGACCCTGCTGGCCGAAAAGGCGAGCAAAACCGGGCGCGGCGCCCCGGCCAAGCCGCTGCGTGAGCTGGGCGAGCATCCTGAGGATGGCGGCCCGGTCAATGTCATGGATGGCCGTTATGGCCCTTACGTGAAATGGGAAAAGATCAACGCGACACTGCCCAAAGAGGTCTCGCCTGAGGACGTGACCATGGACATGGCCGTTGAGTTGATCACCGCCAAGGCCGCGACCAAGGGCAAGCGCAAGAAAGCCGCGCCCAAGAAGAAAGCAGCACCCAAAAAAGCCGCCGCCAAAAAGCCAGCGGCCAAGAAAAAGCCAGCGGCAAAGAAGAGACCCGCCGCCAAAAAGTCTGAGGCGTCGTCAGAAGACTAGCGGCGCGCGCTCAGGCGAACTGGAACTCTATCTGATCTAGCTGGTCGGGCGCTGGTTCGCCCGCGAGCAACAGAAAATGCGCGTCCGTGCCAAGGCGGGCATAGGCATTTGCGGCCTGCTCCAAGCCTGCATCATAGGTCAAAGGGTCTGCGAGCGCTGTCAGCACATGGGGTGCTGACGCCTGTGGCGGTCGGTTTTGTATGGTCAAGATTGGGGCCTTTCCTCAGCGGTTTCTCGCGCCCTCAAACCCAACTTTCTCCTGACGCCAGCTTTTGCAATTTCAAACATGCTGCGACGCGAAACGCGCGCTATTCAGCCAGATGCACCCGTTTATCCCCTTGAATTATAGGCAGTTTTTCGCATATTCCATATTTGCATCCCCGCATGACCTCACAATCTCTTGAAAGGGCGCGCTATGACCCACCGCATCGAGACCCTCGAAGAATTGCTGTCTCTCTACGGAACGCCGGGCGAGGCAACGATCAAGAAAGTGACGTCCGAGCTCACACCCGCCTACCGCGCGCTTATGAACGCCTCACCCTTTGTGGCACTGGCCACCCAAGGCGCGGACGGTCTGGACGTATCTCCGCGCGGCGATCCGGCTCCGGTAGTGCAAGAGCTTGATGCACAAACGCTCCTGATCCCGGACCGGCGCGGCAATCAGCGGATTGATAGCCTGCGCAATATCGTGAGCTCAGGCCGTGCAGCACTCCTGTTTCTGATCCCCGGCTGTTCCGAAACCCTGCGCATCAACGGCAAAGCGAGCCTCACCACAGATCCCGCCTTAATTGGACGCTGCGAGATGCAGGGCAAAGCGCCGATCTGCGTCATTCAAATAAACATCGAAGAGATCTACTTTCAATGTGCCCGCGCCATCAAACGCGCAGACCTCTGGAACCCGGACACATACCCAGATCGCAAATCACTTCCATCTGCTGGCGAGCTGACCAAATCAGCCTTCGCCAGCTTTGACGCCAAAACCTACGACGCCGAACTTCAGGACCGCCAAGCCAAAACGATGTACTAAGTATCTTCGATTTTCCAAAAATACTTCCGCCGGAGGCCCCCGCCCCGCCAAACACCCTACCGCCAAACCTCAAGCGCTGCCCGAACCTCAGGCGCAGGCTCCTTGGACACCCGCTTGATCACGTCAAAAAACACATTCACTGATACGCTGGTGGCAAAACACACATCCCCAATGAACGCGCCATAACCCGTGGTCAGTGAGCGCCCACCAATGTCTATCAGGCAGCCCCCCACCTCGACCACACCGGGAAAGTGCATCTCACGCAAATAGTCGATCTTGACACTGGCCAACACAAAACCGTCCCGATCCTCGCTCAGGTTCAACATCATCTTGGTGAACAGGCCAAACCGCCCGGCTTCAAAAAACGCGGCATAGGCGACATTGTTCACATGCCCCATCGCGTCCTGATCCGAGTAGCGAATTGGAATGCTCTCGAAGTGAACAAAGCTCGCGCGATTGGTCAAATCGGGCATTTGGATGGTTTGCGTCATTTCAATTTGGCCCTTTAGGCAGTGAATAGGTTTACTTGACGTCCGCTTGCGGCCTAACCGCTTGACATTATCTCAACCTGTGCAACGCTTAGCGGATAAAAATCCAGAGCGAAATCTGGATATTGCGACATAAACTCTGGGAGGAGACTTAATGAAAC
>CAZQMR010000347.1:0-3114 GCA_964594465.1 uncultured Rhodobacterales bacterium | reverse complement strand
GACAAGGTGATGACAATCGAGCCAATGATCACTATGAGGCCAAGGATCATGGTTGCGGTCAGCACAGTCACCAGCAGGCGCAAGCGGCGCAAGTTCTTTGGCTCTGGCGGTAATGTCTGGTCTTGGGCTTGATTTGGAAGAGGCGACATACGGGTGGACATCCTTGAGTTAAAAGTGGCAACCGCCGGGCGTCTTGATAAGGCACTGGCGGCCTGCGTGCCAGAGGGCATTACGCTCAGCCGATCTCGCATTCAGGCGTTGATTGAGGGCGGCAGTGTGCGCGATGCGACGGGCCGCGTTATGAGTGATATGAAAACCAAGGTCGCTCCTGAGGCTGTTTTTCATGTCGAGATGCCGGAGCCAGAAGAGTGGGATGTTCTGCCCCAAGACATTCCGCTTGATGTTGTTTTTGAGGATGAGCACCTGCTGGTGATCAACAAGCCGGTGGGCATGGTCGTGCATCCAGCGCCCGGCTCCCCGGATCAAACGCTGGTAAATGCGGTTTTGTTTCATGCTGGCGATAGCCTGTCGGGGATTGGTGGCGAAAAGCGGCCCGGCATTGTGCATCGCATTGATAAGGACACGTCTGGGCTTTTGGTTGTGGCGAAATCTGATGCAGCGCATCAGGGGCTGGCCAAGCAATTTGCCGATCACTCGATTGAGCGAATTTATTTTGCGCTATGTCACGGTGTGCCCTCGGCGGCAGATCCGCGCGTGATGGGGCTGCCTGCCGTGGCGGCGGAAACTGGCGGTGTGTTGCGGATTACAGCACCGCTGGCGCGCCACAAGCATGACCGCAAGCGCCAAACCGTTGTCAAATCCGGTGGGCGGCATGCGGTGACGCGGCTTAAGGTGCTGGAGGATTATGGCATTGGCGCGATGGTGTCCTGCCAGCTTGAAACTGGGCGCACTCATCAGATCAGGGTGCATATGTCTCATGTGGGCCATGCGCTGGTGGGGGATGCGGTTTATAGCAAAGCGCGCAAGCTGCGCCTTGATGGGGAGGTGATTGCGTTCCCACGGCAGGCACTTCACGCGGCCGTGCTTGGATTTACACATCCGATCACAAAGGCGCGGGTGCGGTATGAAACGCCTTTGCCCAGCGATATGTTAGAGCTCAAGACAAGACTGTCGCGAAACGCTGTATAAGGGAAAAATTAACTGTTTTGCAGGAAGGCATAGGCAAGGTTGCCTAAGTACCTGATAAAAACAGTCGATATTCTTGAAACAGCACCAGCGGCTTCCTATATCTAAGGTACTCGGGCATTTTGACCCGAGATTGCGAGGAGGAAAATGAGCTACAGCAATTTACCCGTACCCGGCCCCGAAGCAGGACTTTCGCGCTATATGCAGGAAATCCGCAAGTTTCCAATGCTGGAAAAAGATCAGGAATACATGCTGGCCAAAGCGTGGGTGGACCATGAGGACACCGACTCGGCCCATCAACTGGTCACAAGCCATCTGCGTCTCGCGGCGAAAATCGCCATGGGCTATCGCGGATATGGTTTGCCAACGGCGGAAGTTGTATCAGAGGCCAATGTTGGCCTGATGCAGGCTGTGAAGCGATTTGACCCCGAAAAAGGCTTCCGCCTCGCGACATATGCGATGTGGTGGATCCGGGCGAGCATTCAGGAATATATCCTGCGCTCTTGGAGCCTTGTGAAAATGGGCACCACATCAGCGCAAAAGAAGCTGTTTTTCAACCTTCGTAAGGCCAAGAATAAAATTGGTGCGCTGGAAGAGGGCGAGCTGCGTCCTGAGAATGTTGCGCGGATTGCAACCGAGCTGAACGTGACCGAGAAAGAAGTGATCTCGATGAACCGTCGTATGGCGGGCGGGGATGCGTCTTTGAATGCGACCGTTTCGACCGATGGCGAAGGCTCTGTGCAGTGGCAGGACTGGCTTGCAGATGAAAACGCGGATCAGGCAAGCGATTACGCGGAGAGCGATGAGCTGCAAAGCCGCCGGGAAATGATGATGGACGCGATGGACGTGCTCAATGAGCGCGAGCGCGAAATTCTGACAGAACGCCGGCTTCAGGACGATCCAAAGACGCTCGAGGAGCTGTCTGCGGTTTACAAAGTAAGCCGGGAGCGGATTCGCCAGATTGAAGTGCGGGCCTTTGAAAAGCTCCAGACCGCAATGCGCGAGTTGGCGGCGGAAAAAGGGTTGCTTAAAGCGGTAAATTGATCGCTGAACTCAAAAAATGGAAATTGGCCCAGCGTTTGTCTGGGCCTTTTTTGGTTTTGGGCCCGAGTTTCGTGCCTGATTCCGGGCAAGCACGGTGCGGGTGGCCCAATATGGGGCGATTGAGAGGCCGAAAAGTCGACAAAAACCAATATTTTTCTCTGAAATATCACTGAAAAGACCTTTTTGACGGGTTTTGCCCAATTCTTGCCCCAGTTTCTTGGTCAAACCGAACATAGGACATCAGCACTTTCGGGGTGCCTCCGCCACAATGTCCTTTGTGTACAACGACCCTCCAAGCGTAATTCGGCGGAGGTTCAGGCTAAGGGCCAAATTACGGGCGATGAGCTGACACGGCTCTCGCCCGTTCTCTTTTTGGAGGCGTAGTTGGCCACAATTGTGTGGTCTTGCGCCAAAAAGACCCTAATCGTGCCCATTTTCCGCCATGCTTGAAGGTGAAAACGCTTTTACCGAAACATCGGGATGGAGGCGAAGATGCAGCTTGAGACACAAAACGATCCAGTGATTGATCTGGTACAAGCCATTGCGAGACAAGGTAAAGAGGCGGATATGACTGCGGCGATTGAGAGTTTTTCAGACGACGTTTTGATGGCGCAAATGGAATTGGTACGGGCCCGCAAGGCACAGCGCAACGGAACTGAATTCACCCCGCGTGAGAAGATGTTTGCCAAGGCCCCGATGGCCCACCCGGCGGATGCGATTGCGCCGCGCGCGTAACGCCAAAGCTTAAGAATTGACTAACAAATAGCATCCCCCACGATGCAACTTTGAATACCCCGAATACCCCCGACGATGCATGCTCAGCACATGCTACGCCCTGATCTTTGTAGCCAGATCAGGGCGTTAGTCGTTTTTACCCCCTGTGCAGTTCCGGCACGCATATGCTGTGTGTACTGCACGACGCGC
>CAZQMR010000346.1:0-3117 GCA_964594465.1 uncultured Rhodobacterales bacterium | reverse complement strand
GGTGGCGCGGGTGCGATGAAGTCTGTGATTGCGGGCGAAGTGCTAGGCGGGGTGAACAACCTCTCGGATGCGTTCCGCGCGCAGGCAGCAGGCAATGTCAAAATCCTTGGCGTGTTCGATCTGGAGCGCAACAGCTTCTTGCCCGACGTGCCAACGCTCAAAGAGCAGGGCTTTGACATTGACAATGCTTCGGTGAATTTCCGCGGTGTGATGGTGCCAAAAGGTACGCCGCAGCCGATCATAGACAAGCTGGCGGCAACGGTGCCTGAAATGTTCGCCAACTCCCGTGTGGCGGGCAAAATGAAGGCGGGTGGATCCCCGATGCACATCATGACCCGCGACGAAGTGCTGGCCATGTGGGCCAAGCGCGAAGAAACGCTAAAGGATCTGCTTGCAGGTCTTTGATTGAAGTGAAAAGGGCAGGCAGGGCGCGATGTGCCCTGCCTAACTGATGCTAAGGAATGATGGATGTCTGACGATCTGGCTCAAGTCGATGCAATCGTGGCCCGCGCCCGTGCCGCGCAAAAGCGCTATGAGGCGGGTGCGACACAGGAGCGTTATGACCGCGCAGCGCAGGCTGTGGCTTGGGCGATTATGGAGCCTTCGCGCAACCGTGCGATTGCGGAACTGTCGGTCAAGACGACGGGGCTTGGCAATGTGGCGGACAAGATTACCAAAAACCATCGCAAGACGCTGGGCTTGATGCGCGATATTGCGGATGCGAAAACCTGTGGGATTATCTTGGATGACCCCGCGACGGGCATTACAGAAATTGCCCGCCCTATTGGGGTTGTTGGGGCTGTTGTGCCCTCGACCAATCCAGCGGCGACGCCTGCCAACAACATCATCAATGCGCTCAAAGGGGGCAATGCGATTGTGCTCTCGCCCTCGCCTAAGGGCGTGCCGAGCTGTGAGATGTTGTTGGAGTATATATATGAGCAGTTTGACAAAATCGGTGCGGATCGCGACCTTGTTTTGATGGTCCCGGCACCGGGTTCAAAAGACAAGACTCAGCGGATGTTGGAGACGACGGATTTGGTTGTTGTGACCGGCTCGCAGAACAATGTGCGCCGTGCTTACACATGTGGCACGCCCGCGATTGGAGTTGGGGCGGGCAATGTGACGGTGATTGTTGACGAGACGGCTGATCTGGCCGATGCGGCGGCAAAAATCACCGCTTCCAAGACGTTTGATAACGCGACCTCGTGCTCATCGGAGAACGCGCTTGTCGTGGTCGATGCGATCTATGATGCGTTCGTGGTTGCGATGGCAGCCGAGGGCGGTGCGCTGGTCACGGACGAGGCGCGGATTGTAAAGGCGCTTTGGCCGGATGGGCATCTCAACCGTCAGGTCATTGCGCAGGATGCGGAGCCAATGCTGGAGGCGCTTGGGTTTGCTGGCGAGGTGGCCGAGGGGACCAAGTTTCTGGCCGTGGAAACCAGTGGCATTGGGCCGGAGCACAAGCTTTCAGGCGAGAAGCTGAGCCGAGTTGTGGCGCTTTACCGGGCGGGCGATTTTGAGGATGCCAAGGGAGTTGCCAGCCGTATTCTAGATCATCAGGGCGCGGGGCATTCCGTTGGGCTCCATTCAAGCGTGCCGGAGCGCGCGCTTGAGCTGGGTCAGGCCATCCCAACCTGCCGAGTGATTGTGAACCAAGCCCATTGCTTTGCCACGGGTGGCGCCTTCAACAATGGGCTGCCGTTTTCGCTCTCGATGGGCTGTGGCAGTTGGGGCGGCAATTCGATTGATGAGAATCTGAATTGGACCCATTTCATCCAAACAACAAAGATCGTGCGCGAAATCCCGGCGCGTGAACCAAGTATGGACGAAGTGTTTGGCACATATTGGGCCGAGGCGGGGAAATGACGCCACCCGCAGGCAGCATTCGGTCTTTGCTGGAGGAGCGGGCCAAGGGTTCGAGCGTTGCCTACCGCTTCTTTGACGACGAGATTGATGCGCTGACATGGTACGAGTTGCGCGATCATGCTGAGAAGCTGGCACGCCATTTGACGGCGCTTGGGATCAAAAAGGGCGAGAGCGTCGCTATCGTGATGCCAAATGGCAGCGCTGGGGTGCGTGCGTTTTTTGGCGCTGTTTATGGCGGCTTTTGTGCCACGATGATCAATCTTGTGGCGGGTGACGATGCGATTACCTACGCGCTGGAGCATTCTGAGGCCCGGTTTGCGCTGGTGGATGAGCCGCAGCTTGAGCTGTTTGAGCGCTGCAAGGGCGCGTTGGATATTGAGCGGGCTTCGCTGAGTGGGGGCGAGAATGGTGGTTTGCATCCGCTGGAGGCTGGCGATGAAGCGCTGCTGATGTATACCTCTGGCACGACGGGTCGGCCCAAGGGGGTCGTCCACACTCATGCCAGCCTTTTGGCCGGTGGCTGGACGCCAACGGTTGCCCATGAGCTGAGCCCTAAAGATTGCGGGCTGTGCGTGCTCCCGATTTATCACATTAATGCGCTGTGCGTGTCTGTGATGGGCGGATTGGTGTCCGGCTCGACTATCGCGATGGTGCCGAAATTCTCCGCTAGCCGGTTCTGGGATCAAATCGAGCAGGCAAACGCCTCATGGTTCTCGGTTGTGCCCACGATTATCTCGCATCTGATGCAAGGCGCGGCCGGCCCGAGTGACGCAAGCCGGAAGCGCTTGCGCTTTGGCCGCTCAGCCTCCTCACCGCTTTCCCCGGATGTGCATGCAGGGTTTGAGGCGCGGTTTGAGTTCTGCCTGATTGAGACCATGGGCCTGACCGAAACAGCGGCGCAAATGCTGTCAAATCCACTTCCGCCGGGTGAGCGCAAAATCGGATCGCCCGGTGTCGCTATTGGCAATGAGACCTGCATTTTGACCGCACAGGGCACGCAAGCCGCGCCGATGGAGCCGGGTGAAATCGCTGTGCGTGGTCCTAATGTGATGAAGGAATATCTCAAGAACCCGGAAGCGACGGCGGCCACGCTTCAGCGCGATGGTTGGCTGCGCACAGGTGATCTTGGGTATATGGACGCTGATGGCTATTTCTACGTCACAGGCCGTCTCAAAGAACTGATCATCAAGGGGGGCGAAAACATTGCGCCGCGCGAGGTTGACGACGCACTTTACGCGCACCCTGACGTGG
>CAZQMR010000345.1:0-3132 GCA_964594465.1 uncultured Rhodobacterales bacterium | reverse complement strand
CGCTGATAGCGGTCAAGCTGCTGATAATGATAGGTTTTTTGTTCATCACGGGCCCATCAGCAACCCATGCGGTGGCCAATGCAGCACTCATGTCCGGCTCACGCCCGCAAGAGGGCAAGGGGCTCACCAGCGAGTTTGACGAAAGCAAAGTGACCCAGCCGCCTGTGCGCCCAACCATGCCTCAAAGCAAAGAGGTGTCGTCATAGAAACCCTCATCACCATCGTCCTCTTCACCATGCTCGTGGCCACCGCCCTTGCGATTGTGAAGCTCAACAGCTTGTTTGCCGTGGTCATGCTCTCAGGCGTGTTCAGCTTGCTGGCAGCGCTGCTTTTCGTGGTGATGGATGCCGTTGATGTGGCCTTTACCGAAGCCGCCGTGGGCGCAGGCATTTCGACTGTGCTGATGCTGTCGACCATGGCACTCACATCGCGGTTTGAACGACCCACGCAGCGCTCCAACACAGTGCCGTTGATCGCCTGCCTGATCACAGGGGCTGCGCTGATTTACGGTACACTTGATATGCCAAATTTTGGTGATCCCAACGCGCCAGTTCACACCCATGTCGGCCCAGAATACCTGCAAGATTCGGTGCATCAAATCGGCGTGCCAAACGTGGTAACAGCGATCCTCGCCTCCTATCGCGGCTTTGATACACTTGGTGAAGTGGCGGTTGTGTTTACCGCCGGTATCGGTGTTTTGCTGCTGATTTCTGGCCTGCGCCGCCGACGCGACCCTGATGACGAGCCGGAGGATACCTGATGCGCCATCACCTCATCCTGCGCGTGATCGTCAAGCTGCTGGTCGCCCCGATCATCCTTTTCGCGTTCTATGTCCAGTTCCACGGCGATTATTCGCCCGGTGGCGGCTTTCAGGCCGGCGTGATCCTCGCAGCAGCATTCATCATCTACGGTATCGTCTTTGGCCTCAGCAAATCCCGCGCGGTCTTCCCGCCTTGGCTTGTGCACAAACTGATGGCGCTTGGCCTGCTGATTTACGGCGGCACGGGCGTGATGGCGATGATGCTCGGCTATACCTTCCTCGATTACGGATCGTTTACGCCGCACCATCCTGAGCACGGCCAGCACTGGGGCATTCTCGTGATTGAGGCCGGGGTTGGGATCACAGTCGCGGCTGTCATGGTCGGCGTTTATTATGCCTTTGCGGGCCGCGTGCCGCATATCAGCGACGAGGAATGGTGATGGAGTTCATCGTTGGTCATATCAATTATTGGCTGGTCATTATCCTAATGATGACAGGCCTGTTTATCGTGGTGTCGCGCGGCAATCTGGTCAAAAAGATCGTCGGGCTGAATATCTTTCAGACATCCGTGTTTATGCTATATATTTCAATGGGTAAGATCGAAGGCGGCACGGCACCAATCTTCCCGCTGAAGATGAAAGTTGACCCTGAGGTCGCTTATTCCAACCCGCTGCCGCATGTGCTGATCCTAACCGCGATTGTGGTTGGCGTCGCCACCACTGCTCTTGGCCTCGCCCTGATTGTGCGCATCCGCGAGGAATACGGGACCATCGAAGAAGAGACCATCATCGAAATTGAACACAACATCGCCACCCGTGAAAACGAAGAGCATGGCAGCGCAATGGGTGGTCGTGCATAATGGCCACTGCTGAACACACTCACGTGGCGCTGACGCTGGTCGATCAACTGCCGATATTGCCCATCGTTGTTCCGCTGCTCGCCGCACCGCTTTGCGTCTTGTTAGGCGGGCGCAAGACCGCATGGACGATTTCTTTTGCGGCCTGTTTCATCGCATTCATCTGCTCGCTGATGCTGCTCTGGCAGGTCTCTGATGGCAGCTACATCTCCTATCAGATCGGTGGATGGGCCCCGCCACTTGGCATTGAATACCGTGTCGATGCGCTCAACGCCTTCATGCTCGTGCTGCTCTCGGGCCTCGCTACAGTCGTGCTGCCTTATGCAATGGAGAGCCTCGGCAAAGACGTCCCGCTCAAAAACCACACCCTGCTTTACGCCTGTTTCCTGCTCTGCATGACCGGCCTGATGGGGGTGCTGATCACAGGCGATGCGTTTAACGTCTTCGTTTTCCTAGAGATTTCCTCACTTTCCACCTATGTCTTGGTCGCCCAGGGCGCCTACAAAGACAAACGCGCGCTTACGGCGGCCTATGATTACCTGATCATGGGCACCATCGGGGCGACCTTCTTTGTGATCGGCATCGGCATGCTCTACATGGCTACCGGCACGCTCAACATGGCTGACATCGCGGCGCGGATTGCGGAGCAGGGCGACAATCGCACCGTGCGCACAGCGTTTGGCTTTATCGTCGTGGGCATGGGCCTCAAGGTCGCGATTTATCCGCTGCATCACTGGCTGCCCAACGCCTATACCTATGCACCGCCCGTGATCACCGCCTTCCTCGCCGGCACCGCCACAAAAGTCGCGATCTACGTGTGGATCCGCTTCATGTTCGAGATTTTCGACGTGAAGTTCATGTTCGACCTTCTCACCATCGAGCTGATCATCCTCCCCTTCGCCCTCATTGCGATGTTCGCCGCCTCCTTCGTTGCGATCTTCCAGCAAGACCTCAAGCGCATGCTGGCCTATTCCTCCATCGCGCAGATCGGCTATATGCTTCTGGGCATCGGCCTGATTTCCGTTTCGGGCCTTACCGCCACTATCACCCATATGTTCAACCACGGCATCACTAAAGCCCTGCTGTTCCTCGGTGTTGGCGCGCTGATCTACTATTCCGGCTCGTCCTTTTATGACCGCATCAAGGGCATGGGGCGCACCATGCCATGGACCTCGGCGGCAATCGTGATCGGTGGCCTCAGCCTGATCGGCGTGCCGGGAACGGCTGGTTTTGTGTCCAAATGGGTGCTGATTGAAGCCTCCATCGAAAAGGGCTGGTGGCCGGTTGCACTCTTGATCGTGCTCTCCTCGCTTCTCGCGGTGATCTATGTGTGGCGCGTCGTCGAAACACTCTACCTAGAGCAACCAGTTGAAGGCCCCGCCCATGGCGAAGCGCCGATGCTGATGCTCGTGCCCATCTGGATCCTCGCCATCTCAGTCATCTATTTCGGCCTTGATGGCGGCTTCGCCATTGAGACCTCCCGCACCGCCGCGGCGTCCGTCTTTGACGGCATCGC
>CAZQMR010000344.1:0-3140 GCA_964594465.1 uncultured Rhodobacterales bacterium | reverse complement strand
TCGATCTTGGGGTTCTTCATCAGACGATCCTCAAGGATCTTTTCGCAGCGCAGCTCGTCACGGCGATGGATCAGCGTCACCTTGGAGGCGAAATTCGTCAGGAACAGCGCCTCTTCAACAGCCGTGTTGCCGCCACCAATCACCACGACCTCCTGTCCTCGATAAAAGAAGCCGTCGCAGGTCGCACATGCCGACACACCAAAGCCCTTAAACTTCTCCTCTGACTCCAGCCCGATCCACTTGGCATAGGCCCCCGTCGCAAGGATCACTGCATCTGCCGTAAAAGTCGTCCCACTATCGGCTGTGGCCGTGAAGGGCCGCTTGGAAAGATCAAGCCCGCTGATATAGTCAGACACAACATCCACGCCCATCGCTTTGGCATGCGCTTCCATCCGCGCCATCAAATCCGGCCCCTGCACCTCGGTATCGCCCGGCCAGTTCTCAACCTCAGTGGTGATCATCAATTGTCCGCCGGGCTCAATCCCTTGCACAAGCACAGGCTCCAGCATTGCACGCGAGGCATACACGCCAGCGGTGTAGCCAGCAGGGCCGGAGCCGATAATCAATACGCGGGAATGGCGAGAATCGGCCATGAGTGATCTCCTGAGAATTTGTTCGAAGCCCGATATAGGCTGTTTGAGGGGGGATGCGAAAGACACATATTGGTGTGTGACAGTGAGGTCTGTTTTTATTTATGTGCCCTAAAACCCGCCTCTGGGTTGTTTTCTTGCGCAACATTGAAATATTGTTGCGCAAAGTCGACGGGGAGCAACATGCCGACAATCAAACTGGATCCGATTGATCTGAAGATCTTGTCCGAACTGCAAGCGGACGGGCGGATCACCAATGTTGAGCTCTCCAGCCGGGTTGGGATTTCCGCGCCGCCTTGCCTGCGCCGGGTGCGCGCGCTTGAGGAATCCGGTCTGATTGATGGGTATCATGCCAATGTGAACAGCCATGAACTGGGCTTTGAGGTTCAGGTTTTTGCGATGGTCAGCCTGCATGCACAGGCCGAAGCGGATCTCACGACCTTCGAGGAACTGGCCCGTTCGTGGGAGCTGGTGCGCGAGTGCCATATGCTCAACGGCGAGATTGATTTCATCCTGAAATGCGTCGCGCCCGATCTTTCGACCTTTCAGAATTTCCTGACCGAGCAGCTCACCGCCGCGCCCAATGTAGCCTCGGTCCGCACCTCGCTGGTCATTCGCTGCGGCAAGGACGAGCCGGGTGTGCCGTTCTCCGTCCTTGAGGCCCGCAGCGAAGAGTAATCAACTTATCGGCCTTTTGCCGTCCGTGTCGTAACGATCCACGCTGATCGAAATGCCGTCATAGTCCGACAGCTTGGCGCGGAACTCAGCCATATGGGGCGTTGCGAAATGGGCTTTGAGATGCGCCTCGCTCTCCCATTCCTCGTAGATGCGGTATTGGCCGGGCTGCTCCAGATCTTCGTAAAACGCATAAGCCATGCAGCCATCTTCATCCCGTGTCGCTTTGGCCATTGGCCCCGTAAGGCCCGCCACAGTCTCGCGACTGATCCCTTCGGCGACAAAGGTACCTGTGATGATCAGCATAGGCACTACTCCCCCAAACCGTCAAAGAGCGGCGTTGACAGGTAGCGCTCCGCAAAGCTCGCCAACACCACGACAAGGTTCTTCTTTTCGAACTCCTTGCGCTTGCCGATCTTGATCGCCGCCACCAGTGCCGCACCCGAGGAAATACCCACCGGGATGCCCTCCAGAAGCGCAACTTCGCGTGCCATCTCAAACGCCTCGTCATTGCTGACCGTGACAATCTCGTCATAAACCTTGGTGTCCAGAATGCCGGGCGCAAAGCCAGCACCAATGCCTTGGATCTTGTGCGGCCCCGGATCACCACCAGAAAGCACAGGCGAATCCGTCGGCTCAACGGCCACAATATGCAGCTTTGGGTTCTGCTTTTTGAGGTATTTGCCCGCACCCGTAATGGTCCCACCGGTGCCGATGCCCGATACGAACACAGCGAGCTTGCCCTTGGTGTCGTTCCAAATCTCAGGGCCAGTTGTGCGGCGATGCACCGCCGGGTTGGCCGGGTTTTCGAACTGCTGCGGGATCACAGCGCCTTTGATCTCAGCTGCAAGCTCCTCAGCCCGCGCAATCGCGCCCTTCATGCCCTTGGGTGCTTCCGTCAGTTCCAGCTCAGCGCCCAAAATAGCAAACATCTTGCGCCGCTCAATGGACATGCTCTCAGGCATCGTCAGGATCAACCGATAGCCCTTGGCCGCCGCCGCCATCGCCAAACCAATGCCCGTGTTGCCGGATGTTGGCTCAATCAGCGTGGTCTTGCCCGGCTTGATCACGCCCTTCTTCTCCATCGCCTCAACCATCGCAACACCGATGCGATCCTTCACCGACGAGGTCGGATTGAAGAACTCAAGCTTGGCCAGCAAATTCGCCTTCACCCGCTTCTTCTTGGCCAGCTTGTCCAGCCGAACCAGCGGCGTGTCGCCCACAGTTTCCGTGATGTTCTTGTAAATCTTGCCGCGACCCTTAGTGGCCATGTTCAAAGTCCTCCGATTGGCGTTTTGGTCAGTTAACCATGCGGGCTAGGTGAAATCCAGTAACAGACGCCTGAGTTGAGCCACTTGCCCTTGGTCGCTGGCCTAAGTACACACAACCTCAAACAACGATCCAAGGGAGGCCGCCACGATGGACGCCAAGGTATTTAACAAATCGAACTTGCCAAGCCGCCATGTGACGCAAGGCCCTGAGCGTGCGCCGCATCGCTCCTACTACTACGCCATGGGCATGACCGAAGCGGAGATCAACCAGCCCTTTGTTGGCGTTGCTACCTGCTGGAACGAGGCCGCCCCTTGTAACATCGCGCTCAACCGTCAGGCCCAATCGGTCAAGCTCGGCGTGAAATCTGCCAACGGTACGCCGCGCGAATTCACCACGATCACGGTAACCGATGGCATCGCGATGGGCCATGAAGGCATGCGCTCCTCACTTGCCAGCCGAGAGGCGATTGCTGACACGGTTGAGCTGACCATGCGCGGGCATTGCTATGATGCGCTTGTGGGCCTTGCGGGCTGTGACAAGTCGCTGCCGGGGATGATGATGGCGATGGTGCGTTTGAACACGCCGTCTGTCTTTATTTATGGC
>CAZQMR010000343.1:0-3153 GCA_964594465.1 uncultured Rhodobacterales bacterium | reverse complement strand
CCTGACCTCTCAAGAGAATGTTTGGCACTCAGAGTATTCACAACATCAATTGATACAATTTCCAAAAGAAATTTTATCAATGCTTTATCAGCGAGTAAGTAGAAACGGCGGTTCTTGAAACCATTTGAACCTGATGGTTTCCCGCAGTTTGAGGAGGCTCCATGTTCAGATTTTTTCCTACCAACTATGTTTGGGACCTATCAATCAACCTGTCCCTAGAAATGGGCGCACGGGTCGGTGAAATTCAGGAAATGTGTGGCCCGTTGAAGAAAGCTGCGGAGGCTAAAGACGCTGAAGGCACGGCTGCGTTTCGCAAGACTTGGGTGACGATGGCGGACAAGTTGATCAGCCTTGGCGAGGAAGACTTAGCGCAAGGGCGTAAAATTTCGGCCGGTGACAAGTTCGTACGTGCGGGAAATTACATGCTGACAGCGGAGCGTTTGCTGGCGCATGGATCTGATGGGCGGGTCGCGCTTTATGAGCGGTTCTATGAGCACTTCTATAAGGGCCTTGACCTGACCGGGTCCAAGGCAGAGCACGTCAAAATCCCCTATGGCGACAGTTATCTGACTGGCATTTTCTACCCTGCCGAAGGGGTTGAGGGGCCACAGCCTGTACTTGTGCAAGTGAATGGTTTGGACAGCACCAAGGAAATGAAATTCCTTGTTGGTCTGCCGCGTTGGTTGGCGCAGCGCGGGGTTGCTTCGCTTGTGGTGGATCAGCCGGGGACTGGTGATGCGCTTCGGCTGCGCAACCTAACGGCGCGCTATGATGCGGAGCATTGGGCGTCGAAAATTGTCGATTATCTGGAGACCCGGAACGACGTTGATCCCAAGCGGATCGGGTGTGAAGGCGTCAGCCTTGGGGGTTACTATTGCCCGCGGGCGGTCGCCTTTGAGCCGCGCTTCGCGATGGGCGTTTGCTGGGGGGCCAACCACGATTGGCGCGATGTGCAAAAGCGACGCAAGGCAGCAGAAGGCAACTTCCCTGTGCCGCATTATTGGTCCCACGTGCGTTGGGTTTTTGGCGCGGAAACAGATGAAGAGTTCATGAAACTTTCCGAGAATATGCATCTGGATGGCATTCTTGATCGCGTGAAAGTGCCGTTCCTTGTGACCCACGGCAAAGAAGACAGCCAAATCCCGCTGAAGTGGGCCCATGCGACTTATGATGCCTTGGTCAACAGCCCCAAGCGCGAGTTGAAGATCTTTGATGAGCGCACCGGCGGCGTTCAGCACTCAAGCTTTGATAATTCGGCCAACGCGGGCGCGTACATCGTCGATTGGGTTGCCGAACAACTTGGCGGTCGTACCGCGTAACGCATCAGGAGAAGACAGATGGCCAAATGGCTGAAAACAGGTGCGCAGCCAGAGGCGGTTGCTGCGATTAACAAGGGTGTGCAAGAGGCGGTTGAAGCCACGCTTGCCGATATCGAAACCCGCGGCAATGCCGCTATTCGCGACCTGTCGATCAAGTTCGATAAATGGGACCGTGACGATTACCGCCTGACCCAAGCAGAGATCGACGATTGTCTGAACCAGATGTCCAAGCAGGACATCCACGACATCGAATTCGCCCAAGCGCAGGTGCGCAACTTTGCTGAAATCCAGCGCGCATCTATGACAGACGTGGAAGTTGAAACCATGCCGGGCGTTATCCTTGGCCATAAGAACATCCCTGTGCAGAACGCGGGCTGTTACGTGCCCGGTGGCAAGTATCCGATGCTGGCCTCGGCTCATATGTCGGTGCTGACCGCAAAGGTTGCGGGTGTGCCGCGCATCATTACCTGTGCGCCGCCTTTTGAGGGCAAGCCAGCGGCTGCGATTGTCGCAGCGCAGCATATGGCAGGCGCCGATGAGATTTATGCCCTTGGCGGCATTCAGGCCGTGGGTGCAATGGCCATCGGGACAGAAACGATCAAGCCGGTTGATATGTTGGTGGGTCCCGGCAACGCCTTTGTTGCCGAAGCCAAGCGACAGCTTTTTGGTCGCGTCGGGATTGATCTGTTTGCAGGCCCGACAGAAACGATGGTGATCGCGGATGAAACCGTGGACGCCGAGATGTGCGCCACGGATATCTTGGGCCAAGCGGAACATGGGCCAGATAGCCCCTGTGTCTTGCTGACCACGTCTGCGAAGCTCGCGCGTGAGACGATGGCAGAAATTGAGCGTTTGCTTGGCATTCTTCCCACCGCTGGACACGCTCGGATCAGCTGGGAAACATATGGTCAGGTCATCGTTTGTGAGGATCATGACGAGATGTTGATGATCGCCAATGACATCGCCTCTGAGCATGTGCAGATCATGACCGACCGCGATGATTGGTATGCGGATAACATGGTGAACTACGGGGCGTTTTTCTTAGGCCCGCGCACAAACGTGGCCTATGGGGATAAGACCATCGGGACGAACCATACGCTGCCAACCAAGAAGGCCGGGCGTTACACCGGCGGGCTTTGGGTTGGTAAGTTTCTGAAAACGCATACCTATCAAAAGGTCACGACTGACGCGGCCTCTGCTATGGTTGGCGGGTATTGTTCGCGGCTCTGCATGCTCGAAGGCTTCGCTGGTCACGCCGAGCAAGCCAATGTGCGCGTGCGCCGCTATGGAGGGCAAAATGTGCCCTACGCTGAAGGCGCAGCGCCGCTATCAGGTTTGGACATGGCAGCCGAATGACAGTTGCCCTGCCAAATCTTCCCGGCTTTGATCTGACTGGCCAGCGGGCACTGGTCACTGGAGCAGGGCGCGGTATTGGATTGGCCTGCGCTGCGGGCCTTGCTGAGGCTGGCGCACATGTGGTGCTTGCCGCCCGCACAGCACCCGAAATCGAAGCCGGTGCCGCGGCGATTGCCGCACGCGGGCAAAGCGCGAGCACGCTCAAGCTGGATGTGTCGGATTTGGATGCAGTTGGGCGTGCGATTACGTCTGAGGGGCCTTTTGACATCTTGGTCAATAACGCAGGCACCAATCGCCCGATGCCAATGCAGGACGTGGCAGAAGATGATTTTGATGCGGTCTTAGGGCTGAACCTGAAGGCGTCGTTCTTTGTGGCGCAGGCTGTCGCCAATGGGTTGATCGCAGCGGGAAAGCCCGGTTCGCTGATCCATATGTCGAGCCAAATGGGCCATGTCGGCGGCCCGAACCGCAGCCTTTA
>CAZQMR010000342.1:0-3158 GCA_964594465.1 uncultured Rhodobacterales bacterium | reverse complement strand
TCGGGTTCTTGGATGAGTTCGGCAGTCTGATTGTGAACAATCACCGCATTCAAACAGACAATGACACTCGTTATTCCGACGCTTATGGTTGGATTTCAGCATCAAGCATAGAGATCGGCGACTCTCTGACGATTGAAGCAAAATCCGAAAACGGAGAAATGGTCGCCAAACGCGTTCAGGTGCTTCATCCCGTCATTGGTGTTATTTCGCTCATGTCAAGTGATGGCCGACTGGCACAAATCAATGGGATTTATGTCGACATTCCCAAACCATCCTCGGCTTATAAAGTTGGTGACCGTGTGGCCGTTTCTGGCGCTTGGTTTGGCAACCGGATCATTGCCCACAAGATTGCCCCGGCGCGCCGACAAGAAGATGTAATTTCTGGAGAGGTCACCTATAGCGCAAGCCTGAAACCGCCCCAAATTGGATCCACGCGCATCCAAGGTGTCCGCAATGGCGCGGCCTTGACCCGGAACACGTTTGTGATTGCGCGGGGTAAATTCGACATGAGCCGTGGATTGCTGCAAGTCAACAAGCTCAGACCGGGCCGCTTTACCGGGGATGCAGGTAGCCTCACAAAGCTATCGGTTGACGGTTATCTGGTTGAATCAGTCTTTGCCCCGGGCATAAAAATCTCCGGCTTGGGACACAGCCTGTCACGCAATGTCGATCTGTCGAACTTGATGTTCAGCCGGGTGTTGCTGGAGGGCGCTTATAGCGGGACGTTCAGACCAAGCATGACAATAGCAAAATAAGCAATCGGTGTGGTGCTTTAGAGCGCCCCGCCTTAAACATGGATCGCTTGTTCGCTGCCTCTCCCTTTGGTCGATGGGTGCATCAAGTTAAAGTTGAGGCGCTTTAACTTAAAACGTCACTCATTAATTGCTGCATCACCAGGTGCATTTCGTCCGTTTGCGCTTCTTGTTCAGCCTCCGGCTCAGAAAGTGCATCAAAGACTGTGCTATCCTTTGTTTCGAATTCGGCGATGGCGGCTGCTTGTGAAACGTCTAACTGAGGTGTGGTGTTTGGCGCCTCAATGGAAAACTCAATCTGCAAAATTGACCAATCTTCCATGTCTATCTGCAAGTGATCCGGTTCTGATGGCGCAAAAACATCGGCTGCATCAAGCACTTGGAAAACAGGCAGACCATTGGCAAATTGTCCGCTATCTGGGTTAACCGTATCCGGAAGATCGTTGCTCAACATGACAGCACTTCGAAACTGTCCGAGACCCACGCCAAGCGCGGAAAGATCAATTTCAACATCGGTGCGATCCAAGCCGCTGCGCTCTCCAACAAACAGGACAAGCCGGTCATCATCCGCATAGCCATGAACATCAATCTCACCGGCGACTTCCCAATCTAGGACTGGCGAAAGGCCGATCAAGCTTTCGGACATCATACGGAATATCTCACCACCCATTGCTAGCTCTTGGGTGGTATCATCGGTGAGGGATGTGCCCTGCACTTTATAAAAATGAAGCGGCCAGATATCCGCACCATCTATGCCATTTTGGATCATATTGTAGAATTGTTCCAACAGCATATGGGCTTGTTGCAAGCCGCCATTATCCTGATCACCGGTGCCAACATCCCATTCGGTAATGTGAAATGTCAGATCATCAAGCTCATCTGATCGGTCAAGATCTTCTGCCCATCGGTTAAGCTGTTTGAAAACAAATTTCGTATTATCAACACCTTGCAGGCCAAACCGATCGTAATAGTGGTTAATTACACCATCTATATGGTCCCCGGCATCCAGCGAATTGATGGCTTGAATAAGGGTGTTATTCTGGTTGCTGGCCCCGCCTTGGCTGGGGACCAAGTAGGTATCTCCGTCCATATCAACAGATCGCGCACCATTGGGCGAATAGGATCCCGCCGCGACCAGGCTTTGAACGAGAAGTTCGGGCGCCGCTTGATCTGACACGTAGCCAGCAAAGGTATTGGTGTCGAAGTCATGCGCAAGGGCGTTGGCCACCTGACCTGCCAGATTGCCATATTCAGAGGCCGTCATTTCACCGCTGCCCCAAAACTCATTTCCGATCTCAAAGGCTGAGACGCGGACACCTGCGTCATCGGCCATCTGCATGACATTGCTCACAAATTGGCGAACTTCACGCAGATAGTCGCCCTCCCAA
Source organism: uncultured Rhodobacterales bacterium (assembly GCA_964594465.1). Lineage (GTDB taxonomy): Bacteria > Pseudomonadota > Alphaproteobacteria > Rhodobacterales > Rhodobacteraceae > CAZQMR01. Next base: position 1,018 of record CAZQMR010000342.1, on the reverse strand, counting down.
TTTGGTGCAACATAGGTGTATCCATCTTGTTGCGAGCGCTCGACAGCATTTGCAAATTGAAGCAGCTGTGTTGTGAAAGAACCTGATTGCACTGCCTCAGCGGTTCTTAGGCTGCGCGAACCATAAGTTCCGTCGCTCAGGGCTTGGGCAGCGGATTTTTCAAATGCATTCACCGTGGGCACCACGACCGAGATTGCGGCGTTCATTTCAGCTGCGCGGTCAAGTATATCGCCCAAAAAAACGGGGCCATCGGCTAATCCTTCCCAAAGCGCCGGATCGCGGGTGCCGTTTAGGACGTGATCCATGATTTGCTCTGAATACGTTTCCGTAATTGCGCCACCGGGATAGCGGAGGCGGCCGGGATTCATTTCCGCGAGGCTTTCAGAGAGGCGATCATCGGGGTCAGCGAGATCTTTATAGCTGAGCAGTGTGTTAACCCCAAAATGATCGCTTGTAATAATGCTTGAGCTTAGGAGAGGCGCAACGAGGGGGCCGATCTGGAAACTTGAGGGCATGGGTTCTCCATGGCGGTGCTGTTTCTGCGAGAAAAACACCGCATATTTGGGGGGCTGTAGGGGCATTTATCGCCCTAAAAACTTGCGTTTGGATTGAACCGGGCGAGTTCATTTGTCTAAGATTTTAGGCACGCACAGATCCGGCACGCATACGCTGTGTGCACTGCACAGCACGCGCGATTTGGCTTGGTTTGTTGATTTGAACCAAACGAAAGGTTAAACAGACGTGAAAATTTCTGGTGCCTCCGGCGGGGATATTTCCAAATAGTAATGATGGAGTTTGAGGCGGACCATTGCGCCGACTAAAGGACTAATTTTGTGTGAGACATTAACCCTTGACCAAAATTGGTGATCAATGCCAATCAGCGCATCAAATGAGACTTAATTTTAACGCATTTTCGACAGATCTGATTTAGGGTCGCGAAAACCACGTCACTGAGGGAGACAAAGATATGCGCACACGTGCCGCAGTAGCTGTTGAAGCAGGCAAGCCGCTTGAGATC
>CAZQMR010000341.1:0-3159 GCA_964594465.1 uncultured Rhodobacterales bacterium | reverse complement strand
CAAGCCCGCGATCCGGTCGATCTAGTGCGGGCTTGAACGGGGCTGCTTGCTGCGATGCGCTACGTACTTACTCGCCCGGGATTACAGCGCTTTGCGGCATATCCTGAAATGGGCTGTCATCAAGCGCCGCGACCTCAAGTATGTCGGACCCGGGCTTCACAAATGCACTGAGCATCGCCACACAGCAGGCCCCGACGAAGCAAACTGCGTAAATCGGGCCGATGAAGGCAATCAACTCTTCTGCCGAGGCCGTCTTGAGCCAGGGAAGAGCGCCAAGGCAAAACGCACTAATCCATGACGCAGAAGACACCCCTGCGCTTCCTGCAAGGCGCATTCGCACCGGGAAACTGAACTGGCCAAAGGTCATACCTTGATTGCGTTCCATATATGGCAGCGCGAACTTTCCGATGGCCACAGCGTTCGCAGTCAGCAACGCGACAACAGCGATCTTGGCGATCAGCTTCGGCGAGAACTGTTCAAGTTCGAACCCAGTCCCACGCCAGACCAGAAAAAGGCCGGACATCCAAAACAGAACCAAGCATTTGCTTAGGAAGGAATGGTTCCGATGCAGGCGTTGGAAATCTGCATCTCCAAGGCTGCGGAAGGCCGACTTGACGGCCGTAAGATCCGCGCTGACAACCAAAAAGGTACTGATGACGAGCACGGAAAGATGCACGCTTCTGACAAAAATTTCAAATGTTGCGAGATCGTTGATGAACATGGCAGTGTCCTCGTTTTCGCGAACCGACCACTGAATAATTCAGTGTTTGTTTCGGCGATTATGTTTCGTTGGTTGGTCGGTTGACGGATGCTGTCGAAAAAATGAATGTTTCTTAGTGCCCGACCGCCAAGATCGGCGGACGGGACAGTTTGATGGGTCCGGGTCAGGAAGAACCGGCAAATCCTGCGAAGGAAAACTCGATGCGGCGGTTGGCCGTGCGTCCATTCACGGTTCTGTTCGACGCGATGGGCTTGGACTCACCGTAGCCCGCATCGATCAGCCGCTCTTGTGAAATGCCAGACTCGACAAAGTAATTCACGACGGCTTTCGCACGCCGTTCAGACAAGAACATGTTGTAATTCGCACCACCATTGCTGTCGGTGTGACCTGCGACTTTCACAACCATCCCGGGGCATTTCCCAATGATGTCTGTAACACTGTCCAAAAGCGGCTTACTCGCAGGCGTCAGATCCGCCGAACCGGGCAGAAAGTTGATGTTTCCACTGCGCGAAAGGATCTCAAAACGTCCAAGGCACGCGTCTCGGTTGAATTGATCTTTCGGCTCCAAAGCGGATTCCGGAGAAGCCGCGACCGACGCCAGCAAACCTTCACCGGACGAGGTGGGATCATTTCGATCGAAAACAAGATGGAATAGAACGGAGGTCGCCGGAACGATCTCGACGCCTGCGGCTTCTTGCAGCTTTTCCATTCCCGCAATTAGATCGAAATCTTCAAGTTTCATAATCACAGGTTGTGCTGCGGCAATAGAAACGCGATTCTCTCCAATAAGAGTGATAATCACTTCTGCTTCGAGTTTCTTGTCAATCCCGCGTAGGTTGAGATTAAATGGGAGCATTGCCGTAATGCTGCCATTTTCTTGCAACCCTTCAAGCATAGACGAATCGACTTTCGTTGTAATTTCGGCCTGGGCATGAAGGAAGGTTTCAAAGAACAGAAAACGCATACGCACGTTCCGCAAATCGACCGAGGTGTCGATGCTATCAAGCGCGACCGCGAATTGGGCGTTCCCGGCTTCATCAATCGTTCCACCAAGACCGGCAAACGTTGATGATTCCATGATTTTTCCCTTCTTCACCGAAATGAAGTGCAGGTTCGATCCCGCCTCGGAAAGCGTCCAGCCGCCCTTGAATACGTCGTTATCCGCAAGCACGGGGCCGGCAAGAGCGAGTTGGGCTGCAACGAATGTAGTAGCGAGCAGTTTGTTGAATGGCATTGGACTTACTCCGACTAAAAAACCGCCACCTTTATGACAAACATTTATGGTTAATTTGTGTTAACCTTTCTGAAATTTCGCCATCATTTCGCCATCATTTTGCGCAAATTATGGTAAACAATATCCGTTGGGATCGTTAATCCGTGAGAATTAATCATGAAAAAGACACCGTTGAAGTATACAGCCATCGCCGCAGTACTTTGCTTGTTTACTCCGGCTTCTGTTTTTGCTGCGCAAGAAAACCTTGAGCAGATGATGTGGGAATTGGTGGCGTCGTCCAATAGCGTCGAAAGTGTCGAAGCATTTATTGAGGCCTATCCGGACAGCCCTCATATTAGCGATGCGCAGGAAACGCTCGCAAAGCTCAAGCAAAGTGATGCAGGGCAATCATTGGAAGATCAAATTTTCCGCTCTATTGGCGCCGTTTCTTACAGCGCACCTCTGGCTTTCGGGAACGAGCGTTTGATTGGCAAAAACCTGTCGGAAATCGTTCAGACCCATCCCGAGTATCCGCCTATCGCGGGATTGCCGGATGCTGTGTGGAAAGAGAAGACATGCCAATCCTGCCACACATGGACGCGCGCAGATCTATGCACACAGGCCAACACCTATGTTGCAATGGATCCCCAGAAGTACCGCGAGAAGATGCACCCGTTTGGTGGCTTGTTGAAAATCAACCTGCGCAATTGGGCCCAGAACGACTGTCAGTAGACGCCCAATTGTTTATAGCTTCGGACTTTTTGCGAACCGCCGCATTGGCGAGTGCAGAATAGACTTTCTGAAACTCCGCGGCGTTTTTGATCTTGCGGCACAGCCTTGGGATAGCCACCGAGACGATGTGCATAAGGTCGTTATTGGGCCAGTTGATCTTCTGTCGGTCTATCGCCTGCTTTGCCTTGGCCGCGATACCTTCGGTATTGGATGGCGCATCGAAACTGGCCAGCCGCGCTTGCTCTGAACAAAACAAACAGGCACTTTGTCCGCATCTCGAATACCGATAGGACGTCTGCTGTGCTCCGCCTTCTTGTGATCCTCGCTTTACTGTGGCCCGCTTCGCTCATGGCCAATCCCGCAGCAACGGATGCGCTGAACGCACTGCGGACGGGCAAGGGATTGACGGCGGTGACCTACAGCCTTCTGTTAGAGCGAGCCGCCAAAGCGCATGCCGATGATATGGTGCGTCGGGGGTTCTTTTCGCATACTG
>CAZQMR010000340.1:0-3169 GCA_964594465.1 uncultured Rhodobacterales bacterium | reverse complement strand
AACCTTGGCAACTTTCCGCATCGCCGAGTTCGGCTTTTTCGGTGTCGTTGTATAAACGCGCGTGCAAACGCCACGCTTCTGAGGACAAGCCTGCAGATGCATGGACTTCTGGCGCTTTACTTTAGGCTGCCGCGGCTTGCGGATCAGCTGTTGGATCGTTGGCATCTCGCCTCCATAACCCCGTGGTTACCGTTTCAATTCGAACAGCACCTCAAGCTTGCGCCTGAAATGCCAAAAACACCGCGACAACGCCCTCGTGCTAACTCGGGGCGCCGCGGCGAAAATCCAGAGGATCGAGGCATACGCCCGGATCATGACCGCCCAATTATGGCTGTGCTGTGGATCGGACCGTGGCCCTAACCAAGCGCGCGGAACCTAGTGCCGTGGCCTAGCCTTGTCAACAGGCCACGTCCCGGCGGTTTCGCGTTCGGGGTCAATAGGCCCTAACGCCCTGTAAAGCAACCCGAAAAAACACTCCTTTTCGCGCCCAATTCCCCTTGTTTTCTTGCTTTAGGACTTGCCCGTTGGGAATCACCGCCGCACTCCTCTATATAATAGCCCAACAACAGGCCACTCCCAGAGAATCTCCCGCATATGGCGAATCCGACCACCCTCCTGATCTCCCCAATGCGCAACGAGGGCCCGTTCATCCTAGAATGGCTCGCATGGCACCGCGCCATCGGATTCGATAATGTCCTGATCCTGAGCAACGATTGCACCGACGGCTCCGATGCACTGTTGGATGCGCTCGCCGCACGCGGCCTGCTCACCCATCTGCGCCACAGCCCCAAACCCGGCAGCTTCGCCCTGCGCTCCGCCTACAGGCTCGCCCGCACAGCTCCAGAAGTCGCTAATGCGGATTGGGTCATGGCACTAGACGCCGACGAATTCTTCGTTATCCACACAGGAGCCGGCACTGTCCAAGACCTGCTCGCCCACCACAACCACCACCCGCTCGGCATCGCAGTTCACTGGAAATGCTTTGGCGACAACGGGCACCAACACTGGTCACCCGGCCTTGTGCGCGAACAATTCACCGCCTGCGCGCCCGCAGACGCGCCCGCCAACATGCGCTACAAATCCATCTTTCGCAGCCCACTGGACTTCGCCGAATTCGCCTCCCACACCCCCAACCGTTTCAAAGGCGACTGGGGCGGCGACAACATCTGGATCACCAGCGACGGCCACCCGATCAAAAAAGTAAACCTCGCCAAAGCGGAAAAGCGCGTCCACGCCACAGCCATCCGCCGCATCACTCACGAGGTCGCACAAATCAACCACTACGCCGTTAAAGCCGCCAACTGCCTGACCGAACGCCGCGCCAAATGGGCCTCCTCAGAGCGCGACACCCGCTATGACGCCGACTTCATCGCGCGCTACAACATCAACACTGAAACCGATCGCTCCGCCCTAACGCGCGAGGCCGCATTCCAAGCCCAGTACCAACCCCTGATCCAAGACCCAGAACTCCACGCGCTGCACCAAGCCTGCTGCGAAGCCTACCAAGCCACCCTCGCTGCGCCTTAACCTTGCGCGCCACGTCCCTAAGTGTCGCCTTGAGCGGCTTGATCAGCTGATCCGCCGCAAACTGGTGCTGGCTCGCGCCCGGATGCACCAGCGCCGCCTTTTCCTCATCCTCAAAAAACACCCGATCCAACCGCGCACCTGTATGATCCTGCTTTGGCCACACAATCTCGATCACCTCATCCGCCCGAGTGGCCACCTCATCAAACATCTTGCGCGTCACAAAGGTCGGCGCCTCGTCAAACGGCTCCTTTGACAGCTCATCCGGGCTTCGCGCTGAAAACCAAACCAGCATCTTGTGGGTTTCAATGTCAGACAACAGCTCCTTCATCCGCGCCACCCACGCGGCCTGTATCTCCATCTCCACCAGCTTGAAATTCGCTTTGTTTTCGCCGTGCATCTGACGCAGCATATTATTGGCAAACCGAAATTCCTCCGACGCCAGATCCGGGAAAAGCGCCTTAAGTGGCTCAGACAATTCCCGAACCCGTGCATTGCGCCGCTTGAACACCGAATAAAGCCGGTTGGAACAGGGGATCGCCCCCATCACCGAAATCACGCAAACGCGCGAGCGCGACAGCGCCTCCAACAGCACTGGGTCTTTGAGGAAAAACCAAGGCCCAGCGCCTGGCGTGCCCCAATTGGCACAAGGCAGGTTCAGCTTCTTTTCCAGCAAGCCCGGAAACGCATCCACAGAAAATTTACCGTAAGTTTCCGAACCGCCAATAAAACTAACATAGCGGCGCGTGATATCTGGCATCGGCCCCCGAAACAGTTGTCGCGCGCGGCCAAACCGATAATGCTGATACTCTATCCGCAGTTTTTGGGTTTCAATTTTGCTCATTGCACCACCAAATCTCTTCGAGTCCGGCAGCCCTAAACCGCAAACAACTTCGAACCTCTTAACCTGCCAATTCGCCTAAAATGCCCCTCAAATTCGACCATTGCGCATTGCGCTTGCATGCTCCTCTTAGAGCGCCGTAAACTTCCCCCAAGCAATAGCCTCAGGAGCAAACATGACCATCAAAACCGTGGGCGTCGTAGGTGCCGGCCAAATGGGCAACGGCATTGCACATGTCTTCGCGCTCGCAGGCTTTGACGTCGCCATGTCCGACATTTCCGAGGATGCGCTCACCGCCGCGATGGCCAATATCCAAAAGGGGATGGAGCGTCAGGTTTCCAAAAACCTCATCACCGAGGCCGCGCGGGCCGAAGCGCTCTCGCGCATCACCACAACGCAGGATATGGCCCAGATTGGTGGTTCCAACCTCGTGATCGAAGCCGCAACCGAGAACGAAGACCTCAAAAACCGCATCTTCGCCGATCTCGCCCCGCATCTGGCTGAGGATACAATCCTCACCTCCAACACCTCCTCCATCTCGATCACGCGCCTTGCCTCACGCACCGACCGCCCCGAGCGCTTCATGGGCTTCCATTTCATGAACCCCGTGCCTGTGATGAACTTGGTCGAGCTGATCCGGGGCATCGCCACCGACGAGCCAACCTATACATCGCTCAAAGCCGTCGTCGACAAGCTCGGAAAAACCTCCGCCTCAGCCGAAGATTTCCCCGCCTTCATCGTCAACCGCATCCTGATCCCAATGATCAACGAGGCGATCTACACGCTATACGAGGGCGTGGGCAC
>CAZQMR010000339.1:0-3182 GCA_964594465.1 uncultured Rhodobacterales bacterium | reverse complement strand
TGTTACGAGGACCCTTTTGCCACCCAACCCCAGATCCATATCGCGCTCCATTAACTGCTATTTGCGTTTCACTACTTCTCCGATGGCTCAAGCCACAAAGCAACATGTTTCGCTCAATGCGTGTTTTTGGCGAATAAAGTTCGTTACTTGTGCAGTTTCAAGGCTTTGATATAATACGTGATAATTTACAGTTATCAAAGATAAATGCAAAATCCCTCAAACCAGCTGCACCGGCCCGCCATATTCGGCTACGCGCTTGTCTGCGGTGACGAGCATCATCCCTTCCGCACGGCTCTGCGCCACGAGAATACGATCAAACGGGTCGCTGTGGATCGCAGGCAGGTCAGTGACACTCATCGCGTGCCGTCCGCCAATCGCCAGCTCCTGATAGCCGTTCGCCAACAGCCCAGCCCGAAGCACCGATGGGTCCGCGCGAAAATCCGCCCGCCCTAATCCGCGCTTGATTGCAACCTCCCAAATGCTCGCGGCACTGAACCAAAGCGTGTTGGCCGTATCAGCAATCAGCGCATCCGCCGCCTCAGACATCATCCGATCGCGCCCTGCAGACCACAGCAGCAGATGCGTATCCAAAAGCAGGTTCACGAACGCCCCTCGAACATGCCAGCGATCTCGTCCTCAAACATCGTGTCAAAATCCTCAGGGATATCGACCTGACCTTTCAAAAAACCCGTGCGCTTTGGCTCCTCCGCCTCCAGCACCGTCACCTTCACCAGCTTCTTACCAGCCTTGGCGATCACAAACGGCTCGCCGTTAACAGCCTCCTCCACCAGCTTTGACAGATGGGTTTTGGCCTCATGCATGTTCACAGTTTTCATATTACTCACCTAACTTAGTCTGCTAAACTTAGTTTGAATGCAATTGAAATTCAAGCCCCACCTCGCGACAGGCTTTAGACAAATGACAAGGCGCGCCGCTTGGCCTCTTGCACGCGCAATATGGGCATCGCGGCCTTACCGTCTTGATCAATCTGATCTACGGTTTCAGCGCCAAAAACGTCCCGCAGCTCTGTTTGGGCATCGGCGGGAAGTGCCGCAAACGCCATGCGACCAGGCAGAAAGCTCTCTGTCAGCGTGCCATTGGCGCGAATGATCTCATGCCGACCGAAGACCAAATGATGATACGTGACCCGACGCTTGTTGCGCATCACCCGCACGCCCTTTCGACCAGTCAACGCTTTTGCAGGAACTAGAACCACCTCACCGCTCTGACACGTCACCAGCATCCGATGCTGCGGTGACACGCATAACCGCCGGTTGGGTCGCCCTGATCCAAGCGCATTCTTCTCGAATTGAATTGGCTTCAAACGATCTGGCGACACTCTGAAATCCACATCCCGGACCAACCGAGTGCGCACCTGCTGTGCGCCGTGGTCACGGGTGCAAACCAAATCGCCAACCTCAAGTGTCTCAACCGGCACATCGCCATTGGGCGTTTCGATTAGGGTGCCAGCCGCGAAACAAACCACATTTAGCGCATTATCCACAGTGGAGATTATCGCCGCATCAGATCCCGCGACATCTCGGATCTCACCCGTTCGGATTTGCTGAACATTCATGTCCCCGTAACTGTCATTGGGGATCACAAAATGCCGAGTATCACCGCCGTTTGAAACGGTCAGGAAAACCACATCAAGATTGCTCTCACTGCCCGGATCAAAGGCGCGCTCAACCCCATCGCCTTGCGTGAAACGACCACTGCTTTGAGGTTCTTGAATTTGATCAATGGTGTAAGTCACACCTCCGATCAGGATCGTATCACCTTCGTCAAAATCGCCATCATCCAGATCGGCTGATGACATGCTATCAACAAGGCCAATCAGGTTTCCAGCGGCCGTCGAATAAGTGGTGTGCTCACTTATTCCTGTTACCTCAAAAAGATCGTAGATCGTCGCCAAGTGGTCACCTTTGATCAGACGCAGCCGATCATATAAGAGCTTGGTTAAGGGCCCCTTACATCGCGCTAAGCCAACAAAGCCTCAAACGGGACACCAAAATGAGGGCTTGTGCGCCGCGCCATTTGCCCCTCCACTGCGCGAAAATCCCTTTGTGTTGTCAGGAGCAAAAACCAGTGACACTCCCCCTGCCCCTAGATCTAGAACTGCTTGAGGTTCTGGCCATCAGCTTCATTCTGCTGTGCTGGTTCTTCTACTCCACCATCCTCAACCTGATATCCCAAGGCTCGCTCAACCAGCAGCTCTCCACCGTGCGTGCCCAATGGCTGATGACCTCGATCAGCCGCGGCCAAAAGCCGTTTGACGCAATCCTGCTGGGCCATATCGTCAACTCCGTCGCCTTCTTCGGCTCAGCAACATTGCTGGTGCTGGCAGGGGTCGTGACCCTCTTCACCGGCTCCAAAACCGTCTACGGCTTCGTGTCAGAGCTCAACTTTGCAGCACCTCAAAGCTTCGAGCTGTTCGTTTTGCATATCGGCGTGCTCAACTTCGTGCTCGCAACCTCATTCTTCTCCTTCACCTACGCTCTGCGCAAACTGATCTACGTGCTCGCCCTGATCGGCGCCCTGCCCGAGCAAAAGCTGGACGCAGAGGCAGACGCCCTACGTCAATCCATGGTCACAGATGCTGCCACCGTGTTGTCCGAGGCGCTCAAAACCTTCAATTTCGGCATTCGCGGCTACTACTATTTTGTGGCCGCCATTTGCCTATTCATATCGCCCTACCTGTCGGTGTTCGTCACCGTGGTTGTGACTGGCATCCTGATGTACCGCCAAATCGGCACCTCCACAGCATTGGCGATCAAAAACTACGTGGCCGCCTCCAACCAGCTCCACACACAAACACCCAAAGCGCGCGACGAATAGAGCTGGCCCAATTTGCCACGGTTGGGATTTTTGCTAGACTGGTGACAAGGCAACCGTGATTGGACATGACATGGTGAAAGTACTCGGCATAGGCGGGATCTTCTTCAGAGCCAAAGACCCAGTCGCTCTGGCCAAGTGGTATCAAACCCATCTCGGCATTGATCCCGTGCCCAGCTCTGCGGCGCAAACGCCTTGGATCACCGAACAAGGCGCCACGGTCTTCTCCCCCTTTGATCAAAACACCGACTACTTCCCCAAAGACAAATCCTTCATGCTGAACTTCCGCGTGGAGAACCTCGCCCAAGCAATAGCAGAGCTAACCGCCGCAGGCATCCAAACCGCCG
>CAZQMR010000338.1:0-3210 GCA_964594465.1 uncultured Rhodobacterales bacterium | reverse complement strand
ACAGATGTCGGCCTCTGGGTCACCAAGCACTTGGTAACGCTCGAAAAAACCGCATTCCTAAACCGCATCCCCGAGCTTTGCCAAATCCAAGACACAGGCGATGGCCTGAAAATCGGCGCAATGGTCACAATCAACGCCCTGCGCGCTGCCATGCAAAGCCGCCACACAGAGTTCGCCGAAATGCTGCGCCGCTTCGGCTCAGAACAAGTGCGCAACGCCGCCACAATCGGCGGCAACATCGCCAACGGCTCCCCCATCGGCGACGCCCCACCCGCCCTAATCGCCCTGAATGCAAGCCTAACTCTCCGCAAAGGCTCCAGCCGTCGCAGCCTCCCTATTGAGGCGTTTTTCGTCGATTACGGCAAGCAAGACCGTGCGAGTGGCGAGTTCTTGGAGAGCATTTTCATCCCCCACCAGCCCGATACACTGCATGTTGCCAAAATCTCCAAGCGTTTCGATCAAGACATCTCAGCGCTTTGCGGCGCCTTCAATCTCGTGATCCTAAACGGCAGCGTTACCCGCGCCCGTATCGCCTTTGGCGGCATGGCCGCAACACCGCGCCGCGCGCCGCTGACCGAGGCCGCACTGGACGGCCAAGCATGGACCCGCGAAACACTGGAGGCGGCCAAATCCGCTCTGGCCCAAGACTTCACCCCAATCTCAGACATGCGCGCCAGCGCTGAATATCGCTTGCGCACAGCTCAAAACCTGCTGGAGCGTATCTGGCACAAAACCACCTCGGACGCTGAGGTGAGCCTGCTATGAGTGTTCACAGCCCCAATCCTCATGACAGCGCCCGGCTCCACGTCACGGGTGCCGCGCATTACGTTGATGATATTCCGCTGCCCGCAAACACAGTCCATCTCGCTTTTGGTCTGTCGACGATTGCTGCGGGCGACATCACAAAGCTTGATCTTGATCCGGTGCGCGCAGCTGAAGGTGTGATCGCTGTCATAACCGCCAAAGATCTGCCCTTTGCCAATGATGTCTCCCCATCTGTCCAAGACGAACCTCTGCTCAGCACCGGGCAAATCCACTATCACGGCCAACCAATTTTTCTGGTGATCGCTAAGAGCCACCTGCTTGCGCGCAAAGCAGCGCGTTTGGCCGAGATTACATACGATCAAACACCTGCTTTGCTCACCATCGACGATGCGCTCAAGGCAAACAGCCGCTTTGAGGATCCGATTGAGTTCAAGCGCGGTGATGCTGCCAAAGCGGTGCAATCCGCGTCCCGTCGCCTGACATCGCAGTTGGAAATCGGCGGCCAAGAACACTTCTACCTCGAAGGTCAGGCGGCTCTTGCGCTGCCGGATGACGCAGGTGATCTGACAATCCATTCCTCCTCTCAGCATCCCAGCGAAATCCAGCACAAGGTTGCCCAAGCCGTTGGCCTGCCCTTCGCTGCGATCCGGGTCGAGGTGCGGCGCATGGGCGGCGGTTTTGGGGGCAAGGAGAGTCAAGGCAATGCCCTCGCGGTGGCCTGCGCCATTGCCGCAAAGCAAACCGGGCGCCCCGCCAAGATGCGCTATGACCGCGACGATGACATGATCATCACTGGCAAGCGGCATAATTTCCGCATTGCCTATGATGTTGGCTTTGATGCCCACGGCCAGATCGCCGGCATTGTGTTTCATCAATACGCCCAATGCGGTTGGGCGCAGGATTTGTCGCTGCCCGTCTCAGACCGCGCCATGTTGCACGCGGACAACGCCTATTACCTTGAAAACGTACAGATACTTTCGGATCGACTGAAGACGAACACCGTGTCCAACACAGCTTTTCGCGGTTTTGGTGGCCCACAAGGCATGGTTGGGATTGAGCAGGTGATGGATCACATTGCCCATGAATTGAAGATCGATCCGCTGGAGGTGCGCCGCATCAATCTTTACGGCGAAACCGGTTCAAATCGCAGCATCACCCCCTACCATATGGAGGTGGAGGACAATATCGCGCCCGCGCTGATCAACACGCTCGCAGAACAAGCAGATTACGCCACGCGCCGGGCTGAAATTGCCGCCTACAACGCCAAAAACCCGATCCTGAAAAAAGGCCTCGCCTTGACGCCGGTCAAATTCGGCATTTCCTTCACTCTCACCCAGCTCAACCAAGCCGGAGCGCTGGTGCATATCTACACCGACGGCTCGATCCGCCTCAATCATGGCGGCACCGAAATGGGCCAAGGCTTGTTCACCAAAGTCGCACAAGTCGCCGCGCAATGCTTCGCCCGCCCGCTCTCATCCGTGCAGATCACCGCAACCGACACGGCAAAAGTCCCCAACACCTCCGCCACCGCCGCATCATCAGGCTCGGACCTCAACGGCATGGCAGTCCTGAACGCTTGCGAAGAGATCAAATCACGCATCATCGCGATGGCCGCCGAACACTGGCAAATCGAGCCAGAAACCATTGCCTTCACGCCAAGCGGCATAACCCTCGGCCCAAAAACCATCCCCTTTGAGGGGATGATCGCACTGGCCTATGCCAAACGCATCTCGCTGTCTGCAACCGGCTACTACGCCACGCCAAAACTCGCATGGGATCGCAAGGCCGGAAAGGGTCGCCCGTTCTTTTACTTCGCTTATGGCGCGGCCCTCACCGAAGTCACGCTCGACAGTTTAACTGGCGAAAACCGCATTGACCGGGTGGACATACTTCATGATGTCGGCCGCTCGCTCAATCCAGCCATAGATATTGGTCAGATTGAGGGCGGTTATGTGCAGGGTGCGGGCTGGCTGACCATGGAAGAGCTGGTCTGGAACGATGATGGGCGGCTGACCACACATGCCCCCTCCACTTACAAAATCCCAACCGCGAGCGACCGCCCGCGCATCTTCAATGTCTCGCTTTGGGACGGGGAAAACACTGAGGAAACGATCTATCGCTCCAAGGCCGTTGGCGAGCCGCCCCTGATGCTCGGCATATCCGCCTATCTCGCGCTCAGCAATGCAGTCGCGGCCTGCGGGGATGCCTATCCAGCGCTCGATGCACCCGCCACGCCTGAGCGGCTGTTGATGGCGGTTGAGCGGGTGAATTCATGAGCTTTGATCTTAAAAACCTGAGCGAAACCGTCGCTGAGCACGGCCAAGCCACCCGCATCTTAATCCTGTCGACCAAAGGCTCAAGCCCACGCGCCGCTGGCACTTCGATGCTGGTCACAGCCACCACACAAGCGGGCACCATCGGCGGCGGCGCATTGGAATGGCAAGC
>CAZQMR010000337.1:0-3224 GCA_964594465.1 uncultured Rhodobacterales bacterium | reverse complement strand
ATGACCTATAGCCAGAGCACATTTCTCGCAATGTGCGGGGCCGCCCCTTGGGCGGGCGCTCCGATGCGGTCGCAAACAGCAAGAAGGTCATTCGGGAGTGCACCGATAAAGCGATCCGCTCTGAAGTCAGAGCGCCCACCCCGGTTCGGCCGGTGGAATGGCGATCTAGGGCGCTTTGCAAAAAACTACGCCAACTTTGGATAAAGATAAGCCTTAGAATACCCCATCGGCACCACAGGCGCCAGCGGCACGACCCCCTTCCCCGTCCGCCCGAAATACCTCTGTCGGCAATGCACCAGCGACGCCGCCTCCGCCACGCCCTCAAGCGCATAAACCCGGCACATTCAGCTTCATGCGCCAGTATGGCCCTAAGGGCGACACCTCTAAGTGCAAACCTGCGACTTAGCGCGCCACAAAAATACTCAAATCTGCAAATATAAACCCTCCCACATCAACAAAATGCGCCACACATGCGGAAACCGTAAATGAATAACACAATTTGGGCCTGCGATTACTTAGGAAAGTCCGAGCTTGATAGCGATTTTCAAGCACATATCGACACCCGAGATTGGCAAAGTTTCAACCGCCTGATCCATATGATCGTCAACGGCCATCCGATTGAAGCGCGTGAAATTCCAAAAACAGTACAGTCCGTAAAAACGAAACCAGGTAAACTGAAACACGTATCGAATATGGGCCTGTTCGCGTACGCGCCTGAAGTTGTAGACCTACTGAAAAACTTTGACCTGGGTGCTGCCAAGTTCCACGAAATTGAGTTTTTAGCAAAAGATGGCGCACCCTTGCCCGATCTGGCGCATTCTTATGTTGAATACGGAAATGTCAAAACCTCGTTCTCAATCGAACATTCTCGAAACACCGAAGAACTGCCCACGCACAACAACCCAGGGCTCGTGAATTACAGATACCCACCGGGCTATGTGCGAGACGACGACCTGGCCCTAACCGCTGAGTGCTTAAACGGGCCGGATATTTGGGTTGAAAAGCACCTTATCCGCATGGTTTTTGTAAGCGACGCCGTTGCCCAAGCTCTGAGAAAAGCAAAACTTGATAAGCCGTTTTTTCTGAGGCGGTGTCGGTTAGTATAGCGTCTTTCACGGCCAAACCTTCAGACAACGACAACCCGTTGTGACGACCTGCAGCGCGGCCCGTGTTTTAGGCCTGCGAATTAGCGATGTCTGGCCTTCAAGCGCTCCTACGACCAATCACTGATGCGTAAAAACCCTTGAACTAAGAAGTACCCTACGAATTGATTTTGTATCCTGTGTAAATCCAAATCCCAATGATGCAAACCGCTGCGAAAGTTGGATCAATGAAGCTAAGGCTCAACCCCTGAGGCGCATGTTGAGCAATCATACTTGAGATCATATTTTCACCCCTCAAGACCATTCCCAAAATGGCGCACGCCCCTAGGAAAACGGAAACTCCTATTGAGCTTTGAACTTCTTGGCGGATCTCTAAAGGCGCAGTTCGCAGAAGTGTCTTTTCTAAAAGCCACCCAACAAAAGACATGAGGCCGCCAATGCACCAGAGAACCATGAAGAAAATTGCGAACCCGAGTGCAGCGTCAAAACTCTTAAACGCAATTCCGACCACGATCACAATCGGCACAACAAGCCAGAGTTTGTACTTCTCAGCAAATCGGTCGATTTTTTTCAGCTGGTTGATTTGTAGGTACTTTTGACAATTCCCAAACCACCTTAACAAATATTAACGACGTACTTCAGGAAAATCAATAAACCATCACTTGGTTTATCTCAATCCACCCGCCGTTCTTGTTCAAAATCGGTAGTCATATTCTCCAACAAAGCCAACTTTCCCCCATCAAAAACCGTCTGATCAAGGTCATTCAAGAACTCCACCATCAAGTAATACTCAACCTCCCCCCTGACCTTTCCCCGCTTCATCACCTGCTTCGCCGTCTCAATCGGGTCCGCCACATCGGCCAAAAAACTCAGCCCCTTGCGCTCCCGATAAAACGCAAGAAACGCGTCCATGTCAGGCCCCCGCTCAGCCGGTGCCAACCTCCGCTTCTCTGCTTCGGTGTACCTGCGCAGCCCAAAGCGAAACTCATTGATCGGCACCTGCACTCCCGCAATGATTTCGCTTAAGGTTGCAGTACCACTCTCCACCCATCCCAGCATAGCCTCCCTGCTGGCAACGACCTCCCGCATCTCAGGATTGTCCAGCGCCTCAAAATCAACAATCACACTGAAAACCGAATAGAGCCGCTCAAACTCCGCCACCATCTCCGCCTTCGAGCGTCTCGCCATCTAAAGCCCTCCAACCCCATGCTTCTTCAAATCATCGCCGATATGCAGCCACGGCAGCTTCTCGCCGTAAAAGAAATGCACCGTCGGCGCAAAATCCTCAGGATGCTCCAGCGAGGCCGCGTAGAAATGCGTCTCATGGGGAAACTGATCGCTGAAATACGCCATCGGCGTCCCGCAAGCCCCGCAGAAATACCGCCGCACCTTCGCGGAGGACTGGTAAACCTGAGGCTCCGCCCCCGTCCACTCCCACTGCGCGTTATTCACCCCAAAAAACGTCGTCATCGGTGCTGAGCAATTGCGCCGGCAACTCTCACAGTGACAATGCCCCCGCCAATTCACCTCGCCGCTGTAAGCATAAGAAACCGCCCCACACAAACAATGCCCCTTAACCATCCCAAACCTCCTGATCCGCGCAACAAGCCGCCCTAATTTGACCGCATCCGACTCCTAATTTCACAGCATAAACCTGTTAAGGATTTTTGCGATGCAAGAAACGACTGCGCCACAGCCCGCCAAATTCGGCCTTATCGGCTTCTTCCTCGGCGTGGCAAGCCTGCTAGTGATCCTCGTCCAACTCTCTGCCTTCTTTGAGCCCCCAAAGCAAAGCACCGGCTCCGTCATCGGCGAGATCGCCGCCGACATCAAAAAATCCGCCAAAGCTGCCCTCACCGGCACCCCAAAGCCAGCCCCAACGCCGCCGCCCCAAGACAACACCCAGCTCATAACAATCGCAGCACTCACCATCGCCGCCCTAGCAATTGCCTTGGGAGGCATCGGCCTGTTCAAAAACGAGCCCCACCGCCTGCCCTACCTTGCCATCGGCCTCGGCATCTCCGCGCTTGTCATGCAATACGTCTTCTGGCTCGCCATCATCATCTGCGCCATCGCCCTGCTCACCAGCATTCTCAACAATCTGGGCAGTATTTTTGAGGT
>CAZQMR010000336.1:2041-3234 GCA_964594465.1 uncultured Rhodobacterales bacterium | reverse complement strand
ATTGGTAAGGGCCAAGCACACCGGGTTCTTTGGCCGAGAAAACCGGCCCCCGCGCGTCTGCTGAAAGCTCGTTTGCTGTAACCTCACCCAATTCAATGTCCGTTGGCTGAAGGCCACGCTCTTGGGCAACGGCATCAAAATCCGCTGCTCCAGCGCCAATACGCCCCAATGTCGCAACCGCTTCATCCAAGGAGCCAAAAACAATGCGGTCAAGGCTGACCATCGCCTTTTGGGTAAACTCATCAGCCCGCGCATCGTATTCGGCGCGAATTTCTTCCTCAGCGACATCAACACTGTCCAGAAAATCACCCTCGCGAAGTTCCACATAAGTGACGTCTCTGGTTTCCGGGCGCCGGTAATTCTCTTTGTTGGCCTCGAAATAGGCATCAAGATCACTCGCGCTAGGATCTGAAATCGGAGCCGTCAGCGCCTCTTGCGTCAATTTCACATAGGACACACCGCGCTTTTCGGCGATGAACTTAACAATCGTCGCTGGCAAGGTCTCACCGATCTGCACGCCGCCAACAATTGCCGCGGTTACAATTTGGCGCGAGGCATCATCGCGCAGCGAATTCTCGTAATCCGTCGGGGAAATGCCAGAGCGTTCCAGCAAAAGCTCATACGTCTCAGGATCAAACCCACCGGTCAGCCCATGAAAGGCTTGCGTCTCTTTCAGCCGGTCAATCACAACACCATCGCCAACGGAAATTTCCATCCGCTTGGCTTCTCCGTCCAGCGCGGCAAGTGAAAGCAACCGCTGCAACACCCGCTGATCCCCACCAAACAACTGCATTTCCTGCTGTGTCACTTGGCGTCCGAAAGTTTGCGCCATCTGACGCATCTCGTTTTGATACGCTTGCCCAAAATCGTTGACGGTGACTTCTTCTTCGCCAACATTTGCAACCGCGACACCGGAATTGGAGCCGCCGGATTGCGAAATGCCAAAGCCCGCAAGGCCCACGATCAGCAATAGAATAATGATCCATACAAAGAGGTTGGACCGGGAGGATCGCATGGCAGAGAGCATGGGCGGAATTCCTGTTTGGAAGCGTGTTTATCGGCATTCGTTTTAGGGCCGCGCCGGGGCCGCTGCAAGGCCTTAGAGCGCCCCGCCTTTAACGCATTTGTGAAAGCCGCGCGAACACCTCTTTGAGGCCGGACGCATCAACATTCGCAAATGCCATCCGCATTTG
>CAZQMR010000336.1:0-1941 GCA_964594465.1 uncultured Rhodobacterales bacterium | reverse complement strand
CGAACACCTCTTTGAGGCCGGACGCATCAACATTCGCAAATGCCATCCGCATTTGCCTCTGTGCCGCGGCGTCTTTGTCTGGCGCAAACATTCGCCCCGGCAACATCAACACGCCCGCTTCATGGATCATTTGCTTGGCCAGTGCATCCGATCCGCCCTCATAATCATGCTCAAAATACGCAAAATACGCCCCAGCCGATAACAACCGAAACCGATCTTGCGCCCCAAACGCCTGCTCAACCGCATGGCGGCGCGCCCGCATTTCCAAAACCTGCTCCCGCGCCCAATCCCCAAGCGACCTCAACCCAAACAACGCCCCAATCTGGCCCAGCTGGTTGGGGCAGATCGTCACCGTATCCAGCACCTTCTCCGCCTGATTGATCTGCGCACGATCCGCAATCATTGCGCCCACGCGATGCCCAGTCAGGCGATAAATCTTCGAGAAAGAATACAGATGAAACACTGTGCCCCGCCACTCAGACGTCTCAAAAAGCCCATGAGGCCGCCCGTCATGGGATAGAAAATCCCGGTACGTCTCATCAACAATCAACGCAATCCCGCGATCCCGGCACAGCTCAGCAAACCGCTCCATCAACTCCGGCGGATACTCCGCCCCCGTCGGATTGTTCGGCGTCACCAGCACAATCGCGCGGGTCTTTTCCGTGATCAGCTCCGCCGCATCCTCCGGGCTTGGCAACATATCCGCCCCAACACGCAGCGGCACGGCGCAAATATTCGCCATATCCAACCACATCTTGTGATTGAAATACCAAGGCGTGGGCAAAATCACCTCATCCCCCGCCGCCGCCACAGTCGTCACCGCCGTGCAAAACGCCTGATTGCACCCGGCCGTGATTGCAACATCGCCCTCAGCAATATCGCCGCCATAAATCTCAGACCACTGCATCGCAATCTCGCGGCGTAGCTCAGGCATCCCCAAAACCGGCCCATAGAAATGCGCCCCCAGATCATGCAGCGCCGCCTCCGCCAAAGCCTCCCGCAGCGCCAGCGGCGGCGCTTCATTCGGGGCCGCTTGCGACAACGCGATCAACGGACGATCAGGCGGAAAATCCACACCCTCCAGCCAGCCAAACGCCTCCATCACAGGCGGATCAAGCGTTCCTAGCAATGTCGGACTGATTGCGCTCATAAACTTCCCTCTCAAACCTGTCCCATGCTTGACCTGACCCGCATTTCAGCGCAAGAGCCAAAGCATGGCTGCACCTCCCTTAATGACCCTCTCCGACCTCACCCTTGGTCTCGGCTCCGAGCCCTTGTTCCAATCGCTTTCCATGGCGGTCCAACAAGGCGACCGCACAGCACTTGTGGGGCGCAATGGCACCGGCAAATCGACCCTGATGAAGCTCATCGCGGGTCTCACCGAGCCTGACAGTGGCACCCGCTTCATCAAACCCGGCGTCTCCATCTCCTACATGGAGCAAGACCCTGACATCAGCGGCTTTGCAACCCTTGGCGACTATGCAATCTCCGGCCTTGATTCGTCCGAGGCCTACCGCGTCGACATGGCCCTTGAAGGCCTCAAACTCCAAGGCGAACGCGACCCGGCTCAGGCCTCAGGTGGCGAGCGTCGCCGTGCCGCGCTGGCCAAAACCCTCGCCGAAGACCCCGACATCCTGCTCCTAGACGAGCCGACGAACCATCTAGACATCGAGGCCATCCTCTGGCTAGAGGAAACCCTCAAAGCCACACGCAAATCCTTCATTCTGATCTCTCACGACCGCCGTTTCTTGAGCCAACTCACCACCCGCACCCTCTGGCTTGATCGCGGCGTCGCCCGGCGCCTTGAGCAAGGGTTCGAGAAATTCGAAGACTGGCGTGACACTCAATATGCCGAAGAAGACCTCGCCCGCCACAAGCTTGACCGTTTGCTCAAAGCCGAAGGCCGCTGGGCCGTTGAGGGCATTTCGGCCAGGCGCAAAC
>CAZQMR010000335.1:0-3243 GCA_964594465.1 uncultured Rhodobacterales bacterium | reverse complement strand
CCATGGTGCCGTCGTCATTCATGACCTCGCAAATCACACCTGAGGGGTCAAATCCGGCCAGTCGGGCAATATCCGTCGCGGCCTCCGTATGCCCGGCACGCACCAGCACACCACCATCGCGCGCGCGCAGGGGAAACACATGGCCTGGCGTCGCGATATCTGCGGCGGTTTTTGCGGGGTCGATTGCGACCTCGATAGACTTTGCGCGGTCATGGGCAGAGATGCCAGTGGTGACCCCTTCGCGGGCCTCAATGGAGACCGTAAAGGCCGTTTCGTGGCGCGAGGAATTGGTTGCAGCCATCAAAGGCAGACCAAGCGCGTCGATACGCTCGCCCAAAAGTGTGAGGCAAATCAAGCCTCTACCATGGGTCGCCATGAAATTTATGGCTTCGGGTGTCGCCATTTGAGCAGGGATCACTAGGTCGCCCTCGTTTTCGCGATCCTCATGATCAACCAGTATCACCATGCGGCCCTGACGGGTATCTTCGATGATTTCCTCGACGCTGGAAATCGCGTCTGACCAGCTTTGTTCGCTCATGGTTGGTACTCTGCAAGCCGCGCAACATATCGCGCCATTGTGTCAATTTCCAAATTCACCATGTCGCCTGTTTGGGCCTGCCCCCAATTGGTGACTTCGCGGGTGTGGGGGATCATGTTGACGCCAAAAACGTCGCCTTCAACCTCGTTTACCGTAAGCGAAGTGCCATTAAGAGCAACGCTGCCCTTGGGCGCAATAAAGCGTGCCAGTGTGCCGGGCGCGCGGAATTGATAGCGGCGGCTGTCGCCTTCGTCCTGCATCCCAATGATTTCCGCCAGACCGTCAACATGTCCTGACACGATATGACCACCCAGCTCATCGCCAACCTTCAGAGCGCGTTCAAGGTTGATTTTGCTACCTTTTTTCCAAGTGCCAAGGGTCGTTTTGGAAAGGCTTTCCGCAGAAATCGACACCGCAAACCAACCTTGATCGCCATCCCGGCCCAGATCAGTCACGGTCAAACAGCAGCCGTCGCATGCAATCGACGCGCCCAGATCAATGCCCGCTGGATCATAAGAACAGCCAATCCGCGCAATCATATCGCCCGGATGCGAGGTTTCCAGCACGGTGCCGATGTCAGTGATGATGCCTGTAAACATGGGGGTGATGTAGCGCTTGAGGCGTGTTGGTGCAAGACGCGGATTTTGGGCTTTCACGCAAGGTCACGGGGGCATAGTTTGGCGCACATGTCTGATTTGTTTGATACGGGTGGGCCTGCAGTGGCTGCAACGGAAAGCGGCCCGCGCCCGCTTGCAGATCGCTTGCGCCCGGCGGCTTTGGGCGAGGTGATCGGGCAGGGGCATTTGATGGGCGAGGATGGTCCGCTTGGGCAAATGCTGGCCGCAGGCGCGCTTGGCTCGGTGATTTTTTGGGGGCCACCGGGGGTCGGCAAGACCACGATTGCGCGGCTTTTGGCGGATGAGACAGATCTGCATTTCGAGCAGATTTCGGCGATTTTCTCTGGCGTGGCGGATCTCAAGAAGGTGTTTGAAGCGGCGAAGATTCGGCACGGGAATGGGCGGGGCACGCTGCTTTTTGTTGATGAAATTCATCGCTTTAACAAATCTCAGCAGGATGGATTTCTGCCGCATATGGAGAACGGCACGATTGTTCTGGTGGGGGCTACGACGGAGAATCCCTCGTTTGAGCTGAATGCTGCGGTGCTGAGCCGGGCGCAAGTTTTGGTGCTCAATCGGCTGGATTTGGGTGATTTGGAGCTGTTGGCGGCGCGGGCGGAAGATGAGACGGGCAAACCTCTGCCGCTGGACGCGGATGCGCGGGCAGCTTTGCTTGAAATGGCCGATGGGGACGGGCGCGCGCTTCTAAACATGATCGAGCAGATGCAAGGCTGGAGCGATGGGCCGGTGGGGCGCGATGTTCTGGCCAAACGGCTCTCACGGCGCGCAGCGCAGTACGACAAATCTGGCGACGGGCATTACAATCTGATTTCTGCCCTTCATAAATCTGTGCGCGGATCAGACCCGGATGGCGCTTTGTATTGGTTGGCGCGGATGCTGACAGCGGGCGAGGATCCTCGGTTTCTGGCGCGGCGGATCACGCGCATGGCCGTTGAAGATATCGGTTTGGCGGACCCGGACGCGCAGCGCTTGTGCTTGGACGCTTGGGCGACCTATGAGCGGCTTGGTTCGCCGGAGGGGGAGCTTTCGCTGGCGCAGGCGGTGGTTTATCTCGCCCTCGCGCCCAAATCGAATGCGACATATGTGGCTTACAAAGCGGCGATGCGGGCGGCCAAAAAGACCGGGTCGGAGCCGCCGCCTAAGCATATTTTGAACGCGGCGACTTCGCTGATGGCAGATCAGGGCTATGGGGCGGGATATGCCTATGACCATGATGCGGAGGACGGGTTTTCGGGGCAGAATTACTTCCCCGAGGCGATGGCGCGCGAGGTTTATTACGAGCCAGTTGAGCGCGGACACGAGCGCGAGCTGAAAAAGCGGGTGGCGTATTTTAATGGGCTGCGGGCCAAGCGCGGCACTGCTTGACTTTTAGAGTGAGGGCGCGGATTAGGGCGGCATGTTGAACAGAGGCTAATGTCTTGGGTGCAATTCTGAATATTGCTGCGGGCGGCGCGTTGGGTGCTGTGCTGCGGTATTTGAGTACGCAAGGGGCTGCGCGGCTTTTTGGGCCTGGTTTTCCGTGGGGTACGCTGTTTGTGAATGTGCTTGGCGGTTTTTTGATGGGTCTGGCTGTGGTTTGGTTTGTCGAGAAAGGCGGGCGGGTTTCGCCGCTTTTGATGACCGGGTTGCTCGGCGGTTTCACCACGTTTTCAGCATTTTCGCTTGATGCCATACGGCTGTTTGAAAACGGACGCCCGCTGGTCGCGGGCGGCTACATTCTTGGCTCTGTCGCCTTAAGTTTGGGCGCCTGCGGTGTTGGGATTTGGCTTGGACGGAGTACGTTATGAGTGGTGTGTCGCAGCGCGAGGTGGACCCGGACGGGCAGGGGCAGCGCCTAGATCGCTGGTTTCGCCGGCATTATCCGCAGGTAACGCAGGGGCGTTTGGAGAAGATGTGCCGCAAGGGTGAGATCCGGGTCGATGGGGGTCGGGTCAAATCGAGCACGCGGCTTGAAGAGGGGCAGACCGTTCGGGTGCCGCCTTTGCCCGATGGAGCCGCACCGGAGCGCGAGAAGCGAAGTGTGATCAGTGATGCGGATGCGCGGATGATGCAGGGCCTTGTGCTTTA
>CAZQMR010000334.1:0-3263 GCA_964594465.1 uncultured Rhodobacterales bacterium | reverse complement strand
AGGAAGGGCGGCGGCTGAATGACGTGCTGCGGGATATGTTAAAGGCGTATAAGGCAGGGCGCTGAAACTGCGCAGGTCAGCCGCCAGAATAAATCGTGGCCAAACCCGCGCCCAGCACCAGAATACCCACCATCCATAGAGCATTTTCGATCAACAGTGCGCGGCTCAACCTGTTCCGCAGTCGGTACAGCACCAAAGGCACTGCAATCAACGCATGCATCCCGGTGAGCACAAGGGCCGCTGTCAGCCCGAAAGCGTTATAGCAAGGGGCAAGACAAAGGATCAGGAAAGCGGCCCGCACGCCACCGGACCACATCATGCCACGACTGTCCGCGAAGGTGAGCATCAGGTTGTTCAATACCTCAAAGCGGATGCACAGCAACCCAAGCGCCAACAGGGTCACAAATCCTCCGGCTGTATGGTATTCCTCCCTGTATAGGCTCTCAATCAGGATCGGACCGAGGAGCACCGCGGCCGTGAACGCACCGACGCATAAGACATCAATCCCACGCTGAACGCGGCGCAAAAGACGCTCCAGATCCGCCTCCCGTTCGCGTTTGATTTCGCTCAGGATTGGATAGACAACACGTCCAACTAACCGCTGGATCACCATTTGCCCTGCATTGATCCAAACATACGCAATGGTCAGCAGGCCCATGGTCGAAATGTTCAGCAATGCCCCAAAGATCAGCTTATCGGCATTCTGCGCGAGGAAGGTGAAGATCGATGACCCGATCAGCCATTTCCCAAAATGCCAAATGCGCACTGCAATAGCTCGGTCGAAGGCAAGACGCATGCGAGAACCGGGAAGGAAGACATGCGAGCCAACGGCTTTGATCAAGAAGGCAACAAGCGAGCCCACCATCAGCGTCCAGACCGTGGCGGAAAACTGCGCCAAGAGCACCATGCAGACGATGGATATCGCCTGCGCAGACGTTTCCAGCAGAGCCCAGGGTTTGAAATTGAGACGACGTTCCGCCAATTCGCGATTGGCCGACTGGGTTCCAGTCAAAATCGGGACAAGGGCTCCAAGCAGCAGCAGGCCCGGCAGCCTTGGATCGGCGTAAACGGACCCGGCCGGGGCCCACATATCTGCGGTCAGCGCCAACGCCAACCCAACCGCAACAACGCCAAATCCCAGCAAAAACCCCTGGCACAGCTTCAGCACCCATGCGGTGCGCAGGAACTGTTCACTGCTGCCATCCTTGTCACGGATGATGCTTTGCCGAATGCCAAGATCGGTCATCAAGGTCAGCCCGGTGATGACGATGAAGACAAAGGTTAGCAAAGCAAACGCGTCAGGCAACAGCAGCCGCGTCATGATCAAGTTGCTGCCAAGGCGCAAAAAATTGTTGCCGAGGGTTTGGAACAGATGCCACCCGCCGGCACGCCATGCGCGTGCGCCCAATGAGTCCGTCGAAGACAGACGTTTTTTCAGTTTCACAAACACAAATCAGGCTCTGGTATAGGGGTTTACTGCGCCTCCGGCAGGTCTTTGCGGAGCGCGGGTCGGAGTGGCACGGCTATATCTGGGCTTGCGGCGGTCCAGTGCCGAGTTGGCCTGCGCAGCCGGTCCTTCGCTGTTTTGTTGGCCATAGACAACAAACCCAGAAATCGCCCCAAAAACCAGCAAACCAATCGGCGTCATGGTCGCGTTCACGATCATGTAAATCAGGTTACCCGCCGCAATGAAGGCCAAAGCCAAAGTGGGTTGGGGGATATCCTTGATACGTTTGCTCAGCGCCAGCCACATCACGGGGAGGGTTAGCAGACCGAACAAGCCCAGATACCCAATCCAGCCACGCTGACCAAGCGTGACGATCCACAGCCCGTCTGGCGTCGTCGTATAGCGCCCGCGGTGGTCATAAACCCGCTCACGGCCCCAGCCGCCCCAGCCGCTCCACTTTTTCTCCCATGCATGGGCCAGCAATTCATCCTCGTTTTCGAAGCGGAAACTCAGAGACTGCGCACGGTCCTCAGAAATTGAGCTGGCCAAGTTCAGGATTTGCTGGGTTGGCACCAGTTGCGCTTGCCGGAAGGCAGGAAAGAACAACACAAAGACTGCGATAATGCACAGGAACCAACGCTGCGCCCGCCTGCCGAAACCTAGGAAAACCCCTATTGTCAGCACCGCCACCGCGACAGCGCCAAGGTTCCGGCTCCATAGCAAAATGATGAAAATCCAAAGGGCCGCCCATACCCATTTACGATCCTTGGTGGTTTTCGAAAGCCCAACAGCCGACAGCAAAGCCATAAAGATGAAAAAACCCACCCAAATCCCATGCTCCATGAACACAATCGGCCGGTAGCCGCCGCGCACATGCTGGATGAAGGAGTGCTGAAAATAGCCGTAGACCCATGTGTGCAGTTGCGGGCTGAGCCGGATTTCGATCAGCATCAGAGCCGAATAGCATAGCCCCCCAATCACAAAGGCCCGCAGCAAAGCCTGATGAGCCTCGGGCCGCGCCATATAGCGCATAGCAATCCAGAACGGGACGAGGATCAGAAACCACTTCACAACGTTGCTGAACGCATCCCAAGGACGCGCCGCAATGATCACCGTTTCCCCATAGAACAGCATTTCCCGGTTGCTCATCACGGTGACGAACAGGCCCACGAAAATGATCAAGGATGTCAACCAGATGAACAACCGCAGGGTTATGGATTCGACCTTGCCGGGCACGTCTGGGAAAGCAAGTTTGAGCTTGGACCGGTAAACAAGCAGGGACAAGATCAGACCCCCTGCAATGATAGCCGTTTTGTCCAGGTCAGGCAGACCGGGCAGTTCGACTTCAAACGCCTCGGGCAAGAACATGTAAGGCAGAAGCGTGGCCCAGATGATGGCCAATAGAGGCGGTAGCCGCGAAAACAGCACAAGCGCGATCAGGGGCCAGGACAGCAGCGCAAGAACAGCCATGATGTGTTTCCCCTCTCGCTACTTGTTTAACGCCTCAGCACCAAATGCCTCTGTCTGCGACTTCAGCGTGCCGCTCATACCATGCGGGGCAGGGTGGTCCACAACAAGCAAGCCATAAAAACTGTGCATATTTCCTAAATTAGCGCGAAGACGGCTCTGATTGGCAACATTTGCCACTCCCTTGAGCGGATATAACCAATCTTCAATGACTGCCCCTTTGCGAGACCAGTCTTTCATGACACAGAGTGCCGCAAAACAAAGGGTGTCCTTGTTATGAATGTTGAACGTGCCGCACTGCCCGGTGTCCTCCTCCTGACCCCTCGCCGTTTTGGCGATGACCGCGGCT
>CAZQMR010000333.1:0-3310 GCA_964594465.1 uncultured Rhodobacterales bacterium | reverse complement strand
CCCTCCTAAGGGGCAGGTTGCAGGTTCGAATCCTGCCGGGGTCGCCATTGGTGGCTGGGCGTTTGCCTTCAGTTGGACAATACTGTGTAAACCTCATAGCCTGACATCTGCATTGGCTTGGTTCGCCCTTAACCGCGAGGCTCAGGTGTTTATGAATATCCCAAGAGTAGGACTTTTGTGCTGCGGATTGCTGATGGCATCGGCCGTGGGCAGTGCTGAGACGCTGCGGCCGGATTGCACAGATGATGCGATGTTGGTTTTTGACGGATCCGGCTCAATGGCTGGTGTTGGGCATAACGGCTTGACGCAGCCACGCATTGAGGAGGCGCGCGGTGCGATTGCGCAGGCAATTCCGCAGATAACTCCATTTCGTCGATTGGGTTTGGTTATTTTTGGCCCCGGCGAAAGGGAGTCTTGCAGCAACATTGATTTGCGCTTCACACCCATTGGCAATGCCGCAGCGCGCATCATTGCGGATGTGAACAACCTACAGCCAATTGGTGAAACGCCACTAACGGATTCAGTGAGGCTTGCGGTAGAGGCACTTGATCTGAGCAAGCGGCCGGGGGTTGTGCTGCTGGTCACGGATGGTCGTGAGAGCTGCGACCAAGATCCCTGCGACTTGGCCAAGGAACTGGCGCAAATGGGCACTGTCACCGTGCATGTCATCGGCTTTAAGGTCCGGGCCCGAAATTTTCAGTGGAACGGGCAGGGTGCGAAAAACCGGATCAGCAAGGCGCGGTGTTTGGCGGACAAGACCGGTGGCGTTTATGCGTCCACCGAAACTGCGGATGAGTTGGTCAGAGCGCTTCAGGAAACCTTGGCGTGTCCGATGTTTTCCTATCATGCCCGACGGGGACGTTTGGGATAAATCCGCATAGATGGAATTGGCATGAAAACGCACATTAAGATTTGCTGCATCCAATCCGTGTCTGAGGCGCAGCTGGCGCTCAGCGCTGGCGTGGATGCGTTTGGACTGGTGGGCCCGATGCCGTCTGGGCCGGGCGTTCTGGTTGATGCAGATATTCGCGCAATAAGCGATGCCTTGCCCGATGCACCGAGCGTGTTGCTGACCTCAGAAACGGAAGTTGAGGCAGTATGCGCCCATGTCGCACGAACCCGGCCACAGGCAGTTCAGCTTGTTGATGCGGTGGATGAGGCCGTTATCCCAGCCCTTCGCGTGCTCCATCGTGACCTCAAAATTTGGCAAGTCATCCATGTTGAGGATGAGGTCGCGCTTGACGCTGCCCGGTTGGTAAGCCCTCGCGTCGATGCAATTTTGCTCGACAGCGGTGCGCCCAGTGCCGAGGTTCCAGAACTTGGTGGAACCGGACGTGTGCATAACTGGGATATTTCCGCGCAGATCGTGCGTGAAAGCGGAGTTCCGGTTTGGCTGGCCGGTGGCTTGAACCCAATGAATGTGCAGGACGCGATCCAAGCGGTCAGGCCACACGGCGTTGATGTTTGCTCTGGTTTGCGGCCTAATGGCGATCTAAACGCTGGCCTGTTGGCCCGATTTGTCGACAAGGTTGCCACTGCATGATGCCAGACTTCTCCATTGAAGCAGAATTGCCTTTCCGCCGGATCGCAGGTGTAGACGAGGTAGGGCGCGGGCCGTGGGCTGGGCCGGTTTTTGCAGCAGCAGTGATCCTTGACCCTGAACATATCCCGCAAGGCTTGAACGATTCAAAGAAGCTTAGTGCGGCCAAGCGGGCGACACTGGCCAAAGCCGTGCATGAGCGCGCGCAGGTTGGGATCGGACAGGCCAGTGTGGAGGAAATTGACGAGATCAACATCCTACGTGCGACCTATCTGGCGATGCGTCGCGCATTTGATGCGCTGCCGCAGACGCCAGAATATGCATTGATTGACGGCAATCGCATCCCTACGGATTTTCCGTGTCGTGCCCAAGGCGTCATCAAGGGAGATGCGCGCAGTTTGTCGATCGCGGCGGCCTCGATCGTTGCTAAAGTGGCACGCGATGAAATGATGGTTGCAATATCGCAACAATTTCCGGGCTACAGCTGGGAGACCAACATGGGTTACGGCACAAAAGCCCATTCTGAGGGTCTGGAGCGCTTGGGCGTGACACCACATCATCGGCGTTCTTTCAAACCGATACACAATATCTTGATTAACAAAAAAATCTAAGTTGTTGATTCAATTTATCTTTGACGGCGAATCGGTTTTGACTCATGTTGAGGGCAACACGAAGCAGGCAAACTTCCGGGAACCAACCCTTGGCTACAAAACTCAAATTCGACGCGCCTCAGCGCGATCAAATCCTCGCAGGTGACTGCATTGAAATGATGAAGACCCTTCCTGACGCGAGCGTCGATTTGGTCTTCGCTGATCCTCCCTACAACCTCCAGCTCAAGGGCGAGCTGCACCGCCCGGACAACTCAAAAGTTGATGCAGTTGACGACGAATGGGACCAGTTTTCCACCTTCGCGGCCTATGACAAATTCACTCGCGCGTGGTTGGCAGAGGCCCGTCGCGTGCTCAAACCGGATGGTGCAATCTGGGTAATTGGTTCATATCACAACGTTTTTCGCGTCGGCACGGCATTGCAGGATCTCGGCTACTGGATGCTCAACGATGTGATCTGGCGCAAATCCAACCCAATGCCAAACTTTCGCGGCAAGCGGTTTACGAATGCCCATGAAACGCTGATCTGGGCGGCAAAATCGGACGCGACAAAATACACGTTCAATTATGAAGCGCTCAAAGAGCTCAATGAGGGCATTCAGATGCGCTCCGACTGGGTGTTGCCGCTTTGCACCGGTGGCGAGCGCCTCAAGGACGAAAACGGCGATAAGGCCCATCCAACACAAAAACCCGAGAGTTTGCTGCACCGCGTGCTGATCGCCACGACGAATGAGGGCGACACGATCCTTGATCCGTTCTTTGGCACCGGCACAACGGGTGCGGTTGCCAAAAAGCTGGGCCGTCACTTCATCGGGATCGAGCAGGACGCAGGCTATCGCAAAGTCGCGGAAAAGCGCCTCGCATCCGTGCGCCGCTATGATCGCGAAGGTCTTCAAATCACAACGCCCAAGCGGGCCGAGCCACGGGTGCCTTTTGGGCAGCTGGTTGAGCGCGGCATGCTGATGCCGGGCGAAAAGCTCTATTCTGCAACCGGCGAGAAAAAAGCCGCAACGGTCCGCGCAGACGGAACGCTGGTTGCAGATGGATTTAAAGGGTCCATTCACAAGGTGGGGGCCGAGCTGCAAGGCGCGCCTTCGTGCAATGGCTGGACCTATTGGTGTTTCAAGAGAGACGGACAAGCAGTGCCAATTGATGTGCTGCG
>CAZQMR010000332.1:0-3315 GCA_964594465.1 uncultured Rhodobacterales bacterium | reverse complement strand
CGACCATCCGGCCGGTACCTGAGATGTTTGGGATATTATTGAAATGCTGAACTACACGATACGGCGTCTGGTCTTTGCGATCCCTACGCTTTTGTTCATCAGTTTTATCATATTCCTGTTGCTGGATTTGGCGCCCAACGATCCAACCGGCAACCTGCCAATGACCATTCCGCCTGCGGATCGTGCGGCCATACGTGCGGCCCTTGGCTTGGATGAGCCGATCCATGTGCGTTATTTCCTGTGGTGTGTGCAGTTCTTTGTGAACGAGCCGCTGAACCTGATTGAGCAATGGACGGGCTGGCAGTTTGGCGATGGGGATCGGCTGCGAGTGCGCTCATGGGCGACACGATCCCCGGTTGTCGATTTGATTGCCGAGCGGATGCCGCAAACGCTTTGGGTTGTGGGCATTTCCTATATCGTGGGGATTTTGATTGCTGTGCCGATTGCGGTTTATTCGGCCTATAAGCAGTATAGTTGGTTTGATCAGTTCGGGACGTTCATTTCGATGATTGGCTTCTCGGTGCCGACATTTTTCACGGGCGTTTTGATGATCGTGATCTTCTCGGTTTGGCTGGAGTGGTTCCCGTCGATTTATGACACAACCCATAAGGTGACGGATTGGGACAGTTTGATGTTTCAGTTCCGCCAGATGGCGATGCCGGTTTTTGTGCTGGGGCTGTTTAATGCGGCTTTGATCAGCCGGTATATGCGGGCCTCGATGCTGGATAATCTCAATCAGGATTATGTGCGCACGGCGCGGGCCAAGGGGATGAAGGAGAACGTCGTGCTGCTGGTGCATGTGCTGCGCAACTCAATGATCCCGGTGGTCACCGTTCTGGCGCTGAACATTCCGCAGGTGTTTTCTGGTGCGATCATCACGGAGCAGGTGTTCAAGGTGAACGGTTTGGGGCAGCTTTTGATCATTGGCATTCAGGGGGCGGATATTCCGCTGGTGCAGACGCTGACGTTCATTTTCGCGGTGCTGATCGTGATGTTCAACCTGGTGGCTGATGTGCTTTACGGCATTCTTGATCCGAGGATCCGCTATGACTGATGTGACATTTGCCAAGCCGCCGCGATCCCAATGGCTGAATGTTTGGGATCAGTTCAAGACCCATCGCGGGGCTTACTGGGGCATGTGCTTTTTCGTGTTCGTGTGTCTGGCGGTGGTGTTTGGGCCATATATTCATACGGTTGATCCCTCTTACATCGACATTCGTGCGAAGAACCAAGGCATGTCATTCGCGCATCCCATGGGTACGGATCAGTTGGGGCGCGATATGTTTGCGCAGGTGCTGGCGGGCGGGCGTGTTTCGTTGTTGGTGGGTGTGACGGCGATGGCGCTGGCGATGTTCTTGGGCACGTTTATCGGTGTGTTAGCGGGGTATTTTAAGTGGCTGGACGGGCCGCTGATGAGATTCACGGATCTGTTTCTGGCCTTGCCGCTGCTGCCGCTGCTGTTGGTAATCACGATGCTTTTTCGCGATACGTTGCGGGCGATGATCGGGCCGGAGGCGGGGATTTTTATTCTGATTGTGGTTGGCATAGCGATTACGAGCTGGATGCAGACAGCAAGGATCGTGCGCGGCGATGTGCTGGCCCTCAAAGAGCAGGAGTTTGTGCTGGCGGCGCGGTCCATTGGCACGCCGCCGCGCCGGATGATCCTGCGCCATATCCTGCCCAATGTGATGTCGCCTATCATGGTCTCGGCCACTTTGGGGATTGCCAATGCGATCATTACGGAGAGCGCACTGAGCTTTTTGGGGCTTGGCTTTCCGAGCGACTTTCCCACATGGGGGCGGCTGTTGTTTGACGGCACGAACTTCATGACGCTGTCGCCAGACCGGGTGATTTGGCCGGGGCTGGCGATTTCGCTGACGGTGTTGTCGGTGAACTATATGGGTGACGGGCTGCGCGATGCGCTCGATCCGCGCATTCGGGGGCGTTAGGCGCTGATTTTTTGGCATTGCAGGACTTCGTAGGCGGGGCGTGCGGCGTCGGCTATGGCTTGGTGGCGGGCGTCTAGTTTTGGCAATGCGTCGTCGGGTGGGGGCGAGAAGCCGGTGGATTTTTCGACCGCGTGATACCAATGGCTGGCCCAGATGCCGTCGCTTGTGCGCGGGCCTGCGGGCCAGTTTAGCATCGCCGGGTCGAAGGGGATTTCTAGGCGGTCGCAAAGTTCGGTTAAGATTTTTTCGGGATTTTGGCGGACGTCTTCGGCCTCGATCACGGGCGGGGTTGTGCCGGTTTCGGCTTTAATGCGCTCGAAGATTTGGGCTTGCTGGAGGAAGCCGATGTCCTCTAGCGTCACAGTTTCGCGCTTTTGGCTGTAGGAGGCGAGGACGCGCTCGGGCGCGCGGATTAGGAAGGCGTGGTGAACGTGCTCGCTCCAACCATCGAGCCAGTTGTGGAGCATGTGCTGGGTCATGTGTTTTTGGTAGCTGATAGGGCATTGGGCTGTGGTTGCACAGGAGTTTGCCACTGAGGCTGGATCGGTTTGGCCGCTTTCAAGGATTTCATTGCGCATGGGATGCTCAAGCCCGGTTTCGCGCAGATAGGCTGCGTAGAACGGCTCGTCCATCACGCTGCAATCAGCGCGGTTTTCAAAGGCGCGCATCATGGCGGTGCTGAGATTGCGGGGGCCGGACCACATGGCGATGCGTGTTGTCATGTCAAACCTTTGGGCTGCTCTTTCCAAGGACATCTGGCTTGATTAAGCAGGGGCTGACAACACAAAAAATCTGGAGGACATTATGGCCCGTCTCAATCGACTTTTGCTCACTGGCGCTGCTGGCGGTTTGGGGCGCGTTTTGCGCTCTGGCGCGGCGGAGCACGCGGACGTGATGCGCCTGAACGATCGCGAGGATCTGGGTGCGGCGGGCAAGGGCGAGGAAGTGATCCAAGGCGATATGGCCGACGCGGATTTCATGCTCGAGCTGACCCGCGACGTGGATATGGTGGTGCATATGGGCGGGCAATCGACGGAAGGCACTTGGGAGAGTGTGCTCAATTCCAACATCATCGGGCTTTACAATCTTTTTGAGGGCGCGCGCAAAAATGGCGTGAAGCGGGTGATTTGGGCGAGCTCCGTGCATGCGGTTGGCTATCATCCGACCACGGTGACGCTGGATACGAATGTGCCGACGCGCCCCGACACAAACTATGGTGTGTCCAAAGCGTTTGGTGAGAATTTGGCGCAATATTACTGGGACAAATACGGGTTGGAGAGTGTTTCGATCCGCATTTATTCCTGCTTCCCGGAGCCGCTGAATTACCGGATGCTCTCAACTTGGATGAGCTATCCTGATTTCACCC
>CAZQMR010000331.1:0-3326 GCA_964594465.1 uncultured Rhodobacterales bacterium | reverse complement strand
TGTAACTCCGCCGGTGAAAACCATGCCTGGTTCGATTCCAGGGTCGCCCACCATTTCACTCAACATGCTGCATTTGTATAGCCGATAGTTGGCGCGAAACTACTGGCGGAACTATTCCTTTGCGGCAATCGCCTTTCGGGCTCTAGCAAAGTCCCTGGGGGCATTGCAGGCAATCAGCCCTGCCATCACGCCCGCGTCGTAATAAGTCCAAACCGTGCCCCCGCCCTTCGCATCCGTTTTTTCCACCGTCAGATCAGCGCCCCAACGGCCAATCATCTGCAACGACAAGCCACCCTGCTTGGACCAAAACCAAAGTGGTTCTTCGACACCAGTGTCTTGTCCACATATGGCCAATGCAGCACGCCGCGCAGAGCGGTTGGCATAAGCCCAGCTTTCGATACGATGACCGCCGCGAGGGCGGGCACAATCGCCGATCGCGTAAGTGTTTGGAGCAGAGGTGAGCAGATGTTTATTGACCAGAATGCCAGCATCTGTTTCCAGCCCGGCATTTCGCGCGAGGCTGTCATTGGCAACCATCCCGACACAGGCAACCAGGAGATCGTGCCGGGATTTCAGAGCCTCTAGATCAGGTGCCGCGCCCAGTGCGAAATTGATGCCCAATGCCGTGTGCGCCGCTTGGATATGGTCAGCCACCTCCTTGGGCAAAACACGTGCGCACAGGCTGTCGGCCATCTCATAGACACGGCTTTCAAGGCCAAGGGATGTGGAATGCGCCGCCAGCTCAAGACCAAGCCAGCCAGCTCCGATAATTCCAATGGAATTTGCCGAGCTCAGGCAGTTTTGTAAGGCATCAGCATCATCGCGTGAGCGTAAGCTCAGGCAACCGTCACAGCTGCGCGGGCTACCGCCGGTGGCAAGGATCAGGTGATCATAGGTCGCGACATCACCCGTTGATGTGATGACTTCCATCTTGCGAGGATCAAGTGCTTCTACCATCTGGGATGGCTGAAACTGAATCTCCAGCTCACGGAGCTGTTGCTCTGACAGGATTTGGAGGCTTTCAAAACGCGCTTTGCACGCGAGATACCCCTTGGAAAGTTCCGGTCTTTCGTAAGGCAGCTCGGCTTCTGATCCAAACATGAGGATCGAACCAGTAAAGCCCGCCTCTCGCAAAGACTGCGCCGCAACAGCACCAGCTTGGCCCGCCCCCACGATAACAACCCTCTGAACTTTATTTTCCATTTCCCCGTTCTCCAAAACTACCTATACCTAATGGTATGTCTGATACATCTGCGAAACCTGCCAAACGTGCCCCCTCCAAGCGCATTAAACCCACACCGCTCAGCGAGAGTGATTGGGTGGATGCGGCAACTGAAATCCTTATTCAGGAAAATGTGCGTGGCATTCGCATAGACGCGCTGTGCAAAAAGCTTGGCGTGACCAAGGGCAGCTTTTATTGGCATTTTGCAGGCCGCAGCGAACTGCTGAGCGCCATTCTGGCCAATTGGCGTCGCCGCATGACGATGAACATCATTCAAAACATCAGTCGCGCGACAGGCAGCAGTCAGGCCCGATTGCGCCAATTGGTTTCGCTTCCACGAGGCGAAAAGTCGCCGGCATTTGCTCAGATAGAGGAGTCGATCCGCGATTGGGGGCGGCGGGTGGAGCAGCCAAACGAGGCTGTGACCGAAGTTGACCGCATCCGTTTTGAGTATTTTATCCAACTGTTCAGCGACCTTGGCTATGACGAAGACAAGGCACGGGTTCGGGCCTATCTTGCCTATACAATGATGATGGGCGACTCCATCCTTCACCATACGTTGAAGGATGTGGATGGAGAGGCCTTTGCGAGTGAAGCTGTGCGCCTATTGACCGAAGGCAAAGACGCAAGCGACGATTAAGCGTTTGCTCCCTCGCGTGCATTCACGAGGTCAAGTGCCACATCAATGATCATGTCCTCCTGCCCACCGACCATGCACCGCTTGCCAAGCTCGACAAGGATTTCGCGCGTGTCGATCTCGTATGTCTCAGCGGCTTTTTCGGCATGGCGCAGGAACGACGAATAAACCCCGGCGTACCCCAAAGTCAGAGTTTCACGGTCTACGCGCACGGGCCGCGTTTGCAGCGGGCGCACGAGGTTTTCAGCCGCATCCTGTAGCTTGAACAGATCACAGCCATGCTCAATGCCGATAAGGTCCGCCACGGCGATAAAGGCTTCAATTGGCGTATTGCCGGCCCCGGCCCCCATGCCTGCAAGCGATGCATCCACCCGGTAGGCACCGTTTTCAACCGCCGTGATTGAATTGGCCACGGACAAGGACAGGTTTTCATGCATATGCGCCCCGCGTTCGGTCTTGGGGCTCAACGCCTCGTTGTAAGCATCAAAGCGCTCCTGAACACCCGCCATAGTCAGCCGCCCGCCAGAGTCGGTTACATAGATGCAATCAGCACCATAGCTTTCCATTTTGATCGCCTCTTGGGACAGACGCTCAGGGTCTGTCATGTGAGACATCATCAAAAAGCCCGCAACATCCATGCCCATGTCTTTGGCCGCTGCGATGTGCTGTGCGGACACGTCCGCCTCGG
Source organism: uncultured Rhodobacterales bacterium (assembly GCA_964594465.1). Taxonomy (GTDB): domain Bacteria; phylum Pseudomonadota; class Alphaproteobacteria; order Rhodobacterales; family Rhodobacteraceae; genus CAZQMR01. Next base: position 779 of record CAZQMR010000331.1, on the reverse strand, counting down.
TGCAATGGGTCGCGATGCGCACGGATTGCACGCCATTGTCACGCGCACGCTTAAGGTCCTCAATCGTGCCAATGCCGGGGATCAGCAAGGTCGTGAGCTTGGCGTTTTTGCAGACTTTCGCAGCCTCGGTGATCCAAGCTGTATCAGTGCATTTGCCAAAGCCATAGTTGAAGGTTGACCCCATAAGACCATCGCCATGGGAAACTTCAATCGCGTCAACGCCCGCCTCATCAAGCGCCGCAACAATGTCACGGACATGGCTCAGATCGAACTGGTGTTGAAGCGCATGCATCCCGTCGCGCAGGGTGACGTCTTGTACGTAGATTTTTGCCATTAGGCTGTCTCCTCTGCGGCCCAGCCCCGGCGCACCGACAGGCGTTCTGCGGTGCGCATCGCGGCGGATGTCATGATATCGAGATTGCCTGCATAAGCGGGCAGGTAATGGGCGGCGCCTTCAACCTCTAAAAGGATGGTGACCTTAAGCCCCGTGAACGCGCGGTCCATTTCCGGGATGAAGAGCGGCTGATTTGACCCGATGGTTTCAAACTGCACATCCTGCTTCAGGCGATAGCCCGGCACATAGCTTTGTACCTCCTTGACCATCTCCTCGATAGAAGCTCGGATTTCATCAGGCTCCGCGCTGTCACACAGGCAAAACACCGTGTCGCGCATCATTAGGGGCGGCTCTGCAGGGTTGAGAACGATGATCGCCTTGCCACGCGTAGCACCGCCAACCTGTTCAATGGCATGGGCAGTGGTTTCGGTGAACTCGTCGATAT
>CAZQMR010000330.1:0-3331 GCA_964594465.1 uncultured Rhodobacterales bacterium | reverse complement strand
TCCCGCGCCGCGCCTCAAACCAACGCGCAATCGTGCCCAAAGTCACCACGTCATGAGTGCTCAGCCCAAGCGATATGAAGACCGCGAAAATCATGAAGAGATGCCAATACTCGCTGATTTGCGACATCAGCACCCAGCCGATCCCGTAAATCAGCCCAGCCACCGCCAGCACGATGCGCGGCCCAAACCGGTCCGAAAGCCGCCCCGCTGGGATCGCCAAAATCCCCATCGCCAGAAACCCAACCGAGTTCGCAGCCGACAACGCCGCACGCGACCATCCAAATTCCGCCTCAAGAATGGGCAGCAACAAGCCGTAGCAAAACAGCAGGCCAATAACGGTAAATTGCGTCAAACAGGCGCCAAACACCACGAAATATCGTCGATCCATGCGCGGCGCTCCAACTCTTTTGCCCGTATCCCAGATGCGCTAACCTGACCTAAGCGCTGGGGCGCCACAACCCATTGTGCCGCAGCGTTTAAACTAAGGCGCGAAACCCTTGACGCCTGAGGCGTTCAGGTCTATCAGGACGCTTCGAATTTCAGGGTGCGCTTTTCAGAGGCGACTCGCAAGCACGCGCCCTCCTTGAGCAAAACGAAAACGGAGTGACCCATGTCACGCAAATGCGAACTGACCGGCAAGGCGCCAATGACAGGCAACAACGTAAGCCACGCGAAAAACCGCACGCGCCGTCGTTTCTTGCCAAACCTGAACCAGGTAACCCTGCAAAGCGAAGCGCTTGATCGCAGCTTCTCCTTCCGCATCTGCGCCGCAGCCCTGCGCACAGTAGACCACCGCGGTGGTTTGGACGCGTTTCTCGCCAAAGCGAAAGACGCTGAGCTGTCAGACGCCGCGCTGAAGGTCAAGAAAGACATCGCAAAGGCACAAGCTGCCGCTTAAGTCTTTCACAATCCGCTCTTCAAAAAGCCTCGCAGTTGCGGGGCTTTTTTGTTGCCGGGCGTGCTGATCGCGAAACACGATACGGCAACCTCGCGGCCTTCGCACAACCGTTTCATCCCTAATCCGTCCCAATCAGGGCCGTTTCACTGTCGGCCATAATAAAACCGCACTTAGTGAACACGCTGTTCATCACTTTGGGTCTATGGTGCTCGCAGCATTGGGGGAGCCTTTTGGTCCAATGCGCAACGGGTGAAACTCTGGTGGTGAAAATATGTTTAGGATCAACGTCCTTGGCGTTGCGCTTTATGGCGCAATGTCTCTAGGGGCGCAGGCTATTCCTGCGCAAATCATGTGTATTCAGGCGATCGCGGAAGGTCGCATGGGCGCCATGAATATTCAACAATGTCAATGCCTTGCGGATGTTGCGCGCGGCGAATTGTCTGCACCATTCTATATGCTCTGGACTGAGTCGCTTTATACTGGCTCTTCGCGCATGAAAGAAATCAAACAACTAGGGCAGTCGGTGCAATCCATGACCGATGAGATCAACCAAACCGTTGAGATTGCGGCCAAGACTTGTGGCATCGACTTGAGCTAGTTATTGCGAACGACTCGCAATTAACTCAAGTCATGTCTATATAGAGGCCATGAACCGCAGAGATTTCACCCGCAGCCTAGCTGCCTTCAGCCTCGCACCGCTTGTTCCCGTAGCAAGCGTTGCAAAGGCTCTCCCCTCATCCGCAACAACCGTCGGATCAGGAAGCGCGCTCAACTTCATCAACGCATGGAGTACGCATTACGTGCGCAAAACCGGCAGTTGCTCACCTGAGCAACTCGCCAAGCACTTTGGCTTGGTTCCCGAAACCGCACAAATCGTCACCAACGGCCTGATTGAGCGCGGCGTGCTCGCAGCCCCCAACGCCTTAGGCGTCAGCCGCGCCATAAATCCTCTGGCAACAACTCTGGCCAAAGCCCCCAAGCCGTCGCCATCCAAGCTGCTGGAACAGTTTCAAGAAGCATCAGACGCCACGTCCCTAGAAACTGAGAGTATTTCAGAACCGAACTGCGACACAGATACAGAGCTTGCAGACCCAAATTCCGTCACCCCTACCCCAAACTCTTAACCCAGTCCGGCACCACTACGCTCGCAGCCCCATAGCGCCCCTCATCAAACGACCCACCCGTTGGCTCAAGGTTCAGCTCCAACGTCCGCGCCCCACTGGCGCGCGCAATCTGCGCAAACCCAGCCGCCGGATAAACCTCACCGCTCGTGCCAATCGACACAAACAAATCCGCCCGGCTCAGCGCCACCTCAATCCGCTCCATTTGATAGGGCATTTCCCCGAACCACACGATATCCGGGCGGCAGGCCGTCGCACCACAAGTCGGGCAAACATCCCCCACACCCATATCGCTACGCTGCTCCCAACGCGCGCCACAGCTCGCGCATAACCCGCTCAACAACTCGCCATGCATATGCACCACATCCCGTGAGCCGCCGCGCTCATGCAAATCATCCACATTCTGCGTCACCAGCAGCACATCGCTTAGCTCGGCTAGCGCAAAATGTGCCGCGTTTGGCGCGGCCTCAAGGCACCCCGCCCGCCGCGCATTGTAAAAATCATGAACCATCTCAGGATTTCGCGCAAAGCCCTCAGGCGTCGCCACATCCTCCAAATTCACCTGCGTCCACAGCCCATCCTTGTCGCGAAATGTGCCCAGCCCGCTCTCCGCGGAAATCCCCGCACCTGTCAAAATCACCACGCTCGCCATTGCACGCCGCTCCCGCATCTCGCATTAATGTCGCGCAAGTTTACCGCCGGAACGCCCCATGACCACCAAAATCCTCGTCGTCTGCCTTGGCAATATCTGCCGCTCCCCCACTGCCCATGCCGTGATGCGCGACCTCGCCGCTGCCAATGGCGCCGACATCCAAGTCGACAGCGCCGGAACCTCCGGCTTCCACAACGGCGAGCCCCCCGATTTGCGCGCCCGCGAAACGGCGGAGGCCCATGGCCACGACATGTCCGACATCCGCTCGCGCCAAGTCACCAAATCCGACTTCACCCGCTTTGATCAAATCCTCGCCATGGACGCCAACACCCTCTTCAAGCTCCAGGCCATCGCGCCCACCAACGCCACCGCCCAGCTCTCCACATATCTCGCAGCAGCCGGCGATGAAGGCGACATCGAAGACCCCTATTATGCCGGCAATTTTGAAGCCGTTTTCACCAAGATTAAAACCGCCGCCACCCAAATCATTTCCAAAAAATCGAAAGCATAAACTGATGAAAACCCTCACTCTACTCGCCCTGCTCGCAGCCACACCCGCCGCCGCACAAAACTTCACCACCGCCGCCGAGGTCAAACCAATATTGGAAGCCACCAAAGCCAACTGGATCGCCGTGCGCAAATGGGAAGGCCAAGACCTGC
>CAZQMR010000329.1:0-3351 GCA_964594465.1 uncultured Rhodobacterales bacterium | reverse complement strand
CGACTTGGCCATTTGCGTTTGTGATTGGTGTGTATGTGGCTTGGATCCAAACAAAATCACCATTCTTATCAAATCGCTCAAACTCGCCGGATTGGTGTTCACCAGCGGCCAATTTTTGCCAAAACTCCGCGTATTCCGCAGTTTGCGCATAGTTCTTTTCGACGAACAGACGATGATGCTGGCCTTGGATTTCCTCCAACCCGTATTTGACGGTTGCGCAGAAATTTTTATTCGCGGTTATGATCGTACCGTCCGGTTCAAACTCGATGACTGCTTGGGTTTCATCAATGGCGTTCATCTTGCCCTTGGCTTCATCAGAGAGCCGTTTTTGTTCTGTAATGTCAGTGGCAAACTTCACGATTTGCGTGATTTCGCCTTCGTCGTTGTAGACAGGGTTGTAAGACGCTTGGATCCAAACCTCTCTGCCGCCTTTTGCAACCCGGCAGAACTCCCCTGAGTGAGCAGCCCCTTCTCGAAGTTCGGCCCAAAAGGTGCTGTATTCTTCGGACGCAGCATATTCTGGTTCGACAAAAATCTGATGGTGTTGTCCCACAACTTCTGAATGGTCATAGCCGACCGTGCTTAGGAAGTTATTATTGGCATCAAGAATGTTCCCATGCAGGTCAAACCAAATCAGGGCTTGTGCGCGACTGAGTGTTTCAAGCACATGATGCGAATTGTCGGTTGCATCCTTTGTGGTGGCATCTTCTGGCTGTTTCTTTTTGGAAGAAAAGAGGGAAAACATCTTCGGTATCCTATCGGTTGGCTGCCCCTTGCTTACGATAGAATACTTTTCATTCAGTTCATAAAACTGATTGCTTTATTCGTAAATTGGAAAGGCTAATACTTGGTAAATGATGTGTGAAATTACAGGACATGTGCATCGGGGTGCCAAAATCATCCCGACCGAACGACACTTGGATCGTTTGCGATGAGTGACTTTTTGAAAGCTATCGCTTCAGCTTGTTTTGCTTTAGGGGAAAATGTGGTTCCGAATACGAGACAAATGGCACTGTCTGGTGAACGGTAAGAGTGTTTTAGATGTCAAACCCAATTCTGGATTTATTACAATGAAAACAGCAGCTTTGATCGTGGCCGGCGGACGAGGATCGCGACTGGGTGGCGCTGTTCCGAAGCAGTATTTGAGCTTGCGCGGGATCAGTGTTCTGCGTCGTACGATTGAGCGGTTTTTGGACGTGGATGGGATCGGCATCGTTCAGGTGGTGATCCATCCCGACGACCATGAGCTTTACATCTCAGCAACGGAAGGTCTTGATGATTTACGGCTTCAGCCGCCGGTTTTGGGGGGCGCAACCCGAGCCGAAACTACGGTTAACGGTCTAATTGCATTGAAAAAATTTGGCCCAAATTCCGTTCTCATACATGATGCGGCCCGGCCTTTTGTGTCTTTGGAGTTGATCGAGCAGGTGATCGCGGCGCTCAAGGATGCAGATGGTGCGTTTGCTGGAGTGCCGGTTGTGGACGCGCTGTGGCATGTAAACGGCGATGATGCGCAAGGCTCTGTGCCCCGGGATGGAATTTGGCGCGCCCAGACACCCCAAGGCTTCAGGTTTGACGCTATTTTGGCAGCCCATCAGGCACAAACCGAGGATTTCGCGGATGACGTAGCGGTTGCGCGGGCGGCTGGGCTGCGGGTGAAGGCGGTTTTGGGCTCGGAGGATAATTTTAAGATAACCGTTGCGGCGGATTTGGAACGGGCTGAGGCGCTGTTGAAACGCTGACAATAACGTTGAAAACCAATTGGTTAGCAATCCAATAATGCTGCACAGTTCCGGCACGCATATGCTGTGTGCACTGCACAGCATACCAACAGCAAGACCTCAAAGGTTAATTTTCCGGTAAAGCAAAGGCGATCAGACTGTCCCCAAGCGTCGTGCCCGCGCGGGAATGCCCGCCTGCATAAATCACGACATATTGGCGCCCCTCAAACACATATGTCATGGGGGTCGCTTGCGCGCCGGCGTCCAAACGCCCCTTCCAAATCTCTGCCCCGGTTTCAGCATCAAAAGCGCGCAAATAGTTGTCCATCGTCGCACCGATGAACACGAGCCCACCTGCAGTCACGATTGGGCCGCCAAAATTCGGAGTTCCAAGCGGCAATGGCAAAGGGATGCCCGTGTCGCGTGATGTTCCAAGCGTGGAGCGCCAAACAATCTCACCGTTGGAGATATCCACACCAGCAAGCACACCCCAAGGTGGCGGCGAACAGGGCAGGCCAAGGCTCGACAACAGCACAGAGCGGGTCATTGCGAAAGGCGCGCCAAGCTGTGGGCCGACTTCCTTATCGGGATTGGCATTGTAGAAGGCTTCGCCCTGATCAGCCGGGATCAGACGCAGGAGATGCGCGAGATTTGACATGTTTACGATCAACAGATTGCGCTCTGGATCAAAAGCCGAACCACCCCAGTTCCCGCCGCCACCATTGAACGGGTAGATCAGGGTGCCTTGCTGCGTGGGGGCTGAGTATAGCCCTTCAGACCACGCTGCAGCGATTTTGCCTTTGCATTCTTGTCGGTCAAACCAAGTGATCCCGAAAGCCTCCTGCGGTGGGAGATCGCTTGGCACAAGGGCAGGCGGGGCGAGCGGAATGGGTTGTGTTGCAGAGAGCGCCTCGCCAGCCTCTGCGCGCTGTGGAACAGGGAGTTCTTCAACGGGCAGAACTGGCACGCCGGTGTCGCGATCCAGAACGAAGATATGGCCGGTTTTGGTGATCTGGGCCACCACGTCTACCGGACCATCTGGCGTGGTGATCTGATAAAGGCCGGGCTGGGCAGGCAAATCATAGTCCCAAATGTCGTGATGAACGATTTGATAAGCCCAAACCAGTGCTCCGGTTTCGCCATTGAGCGCCACGACAGAATTTGCGTGATTGTTGTTGCCGGGCCGGTTGCCACCGAAAAAGTCAGGGCTCGGCGATGAGGTGGGCAGAAAGACCAAGCCACGCTCAAGGTCGACCGACATAGGCGCCCAGACATTCGTGGCCCCTTCAACGGGTGGGAAACTGCCCTGCCAGCTTTGTGCGGAAGGCTCGGACGTGTTGCGCGGTATCGGGTCGAAATCCCATTTGGGCTGACCACTGAGCGCATCATAAGCGCGCACGGTTCCAACGGGCGCCGTGACACGCTCGTTGTCGGAGACGGAGGAGCCTACCATCACCGTGTCGCCGATCAGAACCGGCGGTGAAGTGATCTGGAATTCGCCCGGCCATAGCAAATCCATGCCCGGATCAAGGGTGACAATGCCATCCGCGCCAAAGCTGGTACAAGCTTGCCCGGTTTGGGCGTCAACAGCGGCGATACGACCATCATTGGTGCCCATCAGAATGCGGGT
>CAZQMR010000328.1:0-3363 GCA_964594465.1 uncultured Rhodobacterales bacterium | reverse complement strand
AGATCGGCCCCTCAAGCTTCATGGCAATCCGCCTTGCCGCCGGAGCCGTCATGCTCGCCATTCTCGTGCTCGCCACGCGCCAGCGCTTCAAAGGCACGCCAATCTCCGCCCTCGCGCTGCTGGTCTATGCCGCAGGGTTTTCCTTCGCCTATATCAGCCTCGACACAGGCACCGGCGCGCTCATCCTCTTTGGCGTCGTGCAGATCACCATGTTTGCTGGCGCCGTGCTCGCAGGCGAAACCCCGCCCCGCAAACGCTGGTTCGCAGCCATAGCCGCCTCGCTTGGCCTTGCGATCCTGTTTTTGCCGGGTGCCGCCGCGCCAAGCCTTGGCGGCGCGTTTCTCATGACCATCGCGGCCATCGCATGGGGGATCTATTCGCTCAGAGGGCGCAGCGTAACGTCTCCCTTGGCGGACACCGCAGGCAATTTCGCCATGGCCGCGCCCATCGGGATTTTACTCTGGCTGCTGCTTCCCGGCGATGCTGTTCAAGCCAGTACGCTGGGCATCACCCTCGCCATTGCCTCCGGCGCACTCGCCTCAGGCCTTGGCTATGCGCTCTGGTACGCCGCCCTGCCATCACTGGACGCAGCCCTTGCCGCCATCCTCCAGCTCACAGTTCCGCTCATCGCACTGGCAGGCGGCATGGTGTTCCTCGCCGAACCCCTCACGCTCACCTTCGCCATCGCCGCCGCACTCATCCTAGGCAGCGTCGCGTTGTCCTTGATCAAGCCGCGCCAGTGATCTTGTTGATATGACCCATCTTGCGCCCGGGCCGCGCCTCGGCCTTACCATAAAGATGCAGCCCATCCGTGACACCAGATTGGCCCAACGCCTCATCGCCAATCAGGTTCGTCATCACCACATTTGAGTGCCGCCGCCCATCGCCCAAAGGCCAGCCGACCACAGCACGGATATGCTGCTCGAACTGGCAGACAACGCAGCCGTTTTGGGTCCAATGCCCGGAATTATGCACGCGCGGCGCGATCTCATTCACGAGCAGCCCTTCGGGCGTCACGAACAGCTCAACACCAAGCACGCCCACATAATCGAGCGCATTCAAAATCTTACCCGTCAGCAGCACCGCATCCATCCGCTGAGACGACGTCATCTCGGCAGGCACAGTGGTCGTGTGCAATATCCCGTCGCGATGCACATTCTCGCCCGGATCGTAGCACACCACATCGCCATCAGCACTGCGCGCGCCAATCACGGAAACCTCGCGGGTGAAGTCAACAAAGCCCTCAAGCACCGCAGGCGCACCGTTTAGCGCATCAATCGCAGCTTCCAGCGCAGTGTCATCCTTGAGCCTGATCTGCCCCTTGCCGTCATAACCAAAACGCCGGGTTTTAAGGATCGCAGGCGTGCCGATTTCAGCCACAGCCGCTTGCAAATCTTCTAGTGTATCGACCGGCGCAAAAGGCGCAGGCGTTAGGCCTAGATCACGCAAGAATTCCTTCTCTGTAATCCGATCCTGACTGACCGACAGCGCATTGCGACCGGGTCGCACCGGGCGCAGGCCCTCAAGCGCATCAAGCGCAGCCGTTGGGATGTTTTCGAACTCATAGCTGATCACATCGACCGAGGCCGCGAATGCCTTGAGCGCCTCAAGATCCTCATAAGGCGCGGTCGTCACACGGTCCGCAACCTGCCCCGCAGGCGGCTCCGCACCGGGCTCAAAAATATGCGTCTTCAGACCAAGACGAGCGGCTGCAAGGCTGAGCATCCGGCCCAACTGACCGCCGCCCAGAATTCCAATTGTAGCACCTGTAGGAAGCGGATCAGTCAACGGGTGTCTCCCCCACGGCTGCGGTTTGCGTGGCGCGATAAGCATCCAAGCGCGCCGCCAATTCATCATCATAAGCCGCCAACATCGCCGCCGCCAAAAGCCCCGCATTCGCAGCCCCCGGCGCCCCAATGGCAAGCGTGCCCACCGGAATACCCTTGGGCATCTGCACAATCGAAAGCAGGCTATCCTGTCCCGAAAGTGCCTTGCTTTGAACCGGCACACCCAACACCGGCAAGCGCGTCTTAGCCGCGACCATGCCCGGCAAATGCGCCGCCCCACCTGCACCCGCAATAATCACCTTCAACCCCTGCGCCACAGCGCCCTCAGCAAAGTCGAACATGCGATCCGGCGTGCGATGCGCAGAGACGATCTTGGCCTCAAACGGCACGCCAAGTGCGCTCAGAACATCCGCAGCTTCCTTCATCGTCGGCCAATCGGACTGAGAGCCCATTACAATCGCTACAAGAGGTTTTTCCATCATCTCGCCCTACGCTGCCCATTTTGGGAAAGCGCGCACAATAGCGCCCGTGGCAGATTACGCAATGATGTCTGGTGTCAGCTCATCCTCAAGCCGGGCAATTTGATCCTTAAGGCCCAGCTTGCGCTTTTTCATGCGCACCAGCCGCAAGCGATCCGCCATAGGATCGTCTTCCAGCGCAAGGATGGCATCATCCAGCTCACGGTGCGTGTCACGGAGCAGTTCCAGCTTCTTTCGCAGAACTTCCGTGCGATTCATGGTCGGTTCAGAGGTCATCGGAATCCGAAATAGGGCCGTGCGGCCAACAATTGGTTAATGCCCGTGAAAACATTCCGAAATCAAGGCGAATCCTTGTAAATCGGGTTTCACTCACCATATCCTTAAGACACCGGGTCGCCACACAAGACGGGGCTCGGCACAGCAGAGGTCGCTTAGTTTCGAGGGCTTTTAACAAATGACGAAGATTTCTTTTGCCGCACACCCCTATCTTTTGGGGTTTGAACAGCTTGACCGGTTGGTTGAGCGCACTGCCAAATCTGGCAATGACGGCTATCCCCCCTATAATATCGAGCAAACCAGCGATCACTCTTATTGCATCACTCTGGCCGTGGCCGGGTTTCGCGAAGAGGATCTGGCCATAACGCTGGAAGACAGCGAGCTGGTCGTGCGTGGCCGCCAACAAGATGACAGCGAAGATCGCATCTTTTTGCATCGTGGCATCGCGGCGCGCCAGTTCCAGCGCACCTTTGTGCTGGCCGATGGTGTTGAGGTCTCCGGTGCCGATCTGGATCACGGCCTTTTGCACATCCAACTGACCCGCACGATGCCCGATACCATCGTTCAGACGATCCAAATCAACGCAAAAAACAATGCCAAAGGGGGCAAATCATGAAACAAGAGTTCAACTTTGACGACGTCGTAACAGACCGCATCGTTTACGTCCGCGAGGCGGATATGGATGATTTGCCAAGCGACGTGCTTGAGCAGGCAGGCGATGACGCCAAGCTCTATTCGATCCACGGCGTCAACGGCGAGCGCCTCGCGCTGGTTGCAGACCGCCAGCTTGCCTTTCGCGTCGCCCGCGAGAACGAGTTCGC
>CAZQMR010000327.1:0-3448 GCA_964594465.1 uncultured Rhodobacterales bacterium | reverse complement strand
ACATGGTTGCTATCTGGTCGCCTGAAACCAAATTTCGGATTTGGTATGAGATTGAGGCGCATGCCTGCGATGCGCAGGCTAAGCTGGGGGTTATTCCGAAAGCGAGCGCTGAGGCGGTTTGGAAGGCTAAGGATGTTGAGTTTGATGTGGCGCGCATTGATGAGATTGAGGCGGTCACCAAGCATGATGTGATCGCGTTTTTGACCCATCTGGCGGAGATCATTGGCAATGACGAGGCGCGGTTTGTGCATCAGGGGATGACTTCCTCGGACGTGCTGGACACCACTTTCAACGTCCAGCTTGTGAAGGCCGCGGATCTGCTCATTGCGGATATGGATGGACTGCTAAGTGCTTTAAAACGCAGAGCTTTTGAGCATCGTGATACCGTTCGCATCGGGCGAAGCCACGGGATCCATGCGGAACCCACCACGATGGGCCTCACCTTTGCGCGCTTTTATGCAGAGATCGACCGTGGCCTGACGCGCCTCAAAACTGCACGTGCTGAGATTGCGACAGGGGCTATTTCAGGCGCGGTTGGGACATTTGCGAATATTGATCCGGCTGTTGAGGAGCATGTTTGTTCTGAGCTTGGCCTCACGCCGGAGCCGATCAGCACCCAAGTTATTCCGCGTGATCGGCATGCTGCTTTCTTTGCTTGTTTGGGGGTTATTGCCTCCAGCATCGAAAATATATCTACTGAAATCAGACACATGCAGCGTACGGAGGTTTTGGAGGCTGAAGAGTTTTTCTCCAAAGGTCAAAAGGGATCTTCCGCTATGCCTCATAAGCGCAACCCGGTTTTGACTGAGAACCTGACCGGGCTTGCGCGGGTTGTTCGCATGGCCGTGGTTCCTGCGATGGAGAACGTCACACTTTGGCATGAGCGGGATATTTCGCACTCTTCTGTGGAGCGCAATATTGGGCCAGACTCAACGATTACGCTTGATTTTGCGCTGGCGCGACTGACCGGTGTGATCGATAAGCTGGTGGTCTACCCGGAGAATATGTTAAACAATATGAATAAGTTCCGAGGACTTATTCATTCACAACGGGTGCTGCTGGCGCTGACCCAAAAAGGCGTGTCGCGTGAAGACAGTTATCGGCTGGTGCAGCGCAATGCCATGAAGGTTTGGGAGGAAGGTAAGGACTTTCTGACTGAGCTGAAGGGCGATGCGGATGTGACGGCCGTGATGAGTGATGCAGAGATCGAGGAGAACTTCGATTTGGGCTATCACACCAAGCATGTTGGCACGATCTTCAAACGGGTCTTTGGCGAGAGCTGATAGCGGTTTTTTGGCTTCGCACAACTGCGCTGCCAAGGCGGTGCAGATCATGCACAGGAAACGGGGCTTTGGCTCCGTTTTTTTGTGGATTGTTAAAAATTGGTGAAGTTTGGGATGCTGAGAGGGAGCAGCCTCCGGCGGGGATATTTTAAGAAAGTGATGGGTGTTTATGCGCAGCGCTCTGCCCGTTACTTTCGCAAAAGGCGATGGATGTTCCAAAGGGTCAGGATGGGGGGCAGCTTACTTGGGGTGAGCAGGTAGCGCGGTTCCCAGTCTGGACGGAAGGCATTTTTGAAACGGGCGAGGCCTTGGAGATGGTGGCGTTTGGATTGCTTGGTGTAGATCCAGTGGGCGAACCTGCCCAAGATGGTTTTGTCGTTTTCCAAGCCTTTGGTTTGCACGGCACAGAGGCTGAACCGGGTGGCGTCTTTGGCTTTTGCCAGAGTGATAGCCTCATGGAGCAGCAGGTGCATTGTGCCTTGGGGGAGATCATCTGTGGAGCGCATGAGGTCTAGGCTGAGCTCATTTGCGTCCGGGGTGCTCCAAAGGCTGATAAAGGCGATTGGGGTTCCGTTTAGCTCGGCTGTGAGGATGTCGTGGCGGGCGAGGAATTTGCGATCAAAGCGGCCTTGCGAGAAGCCGAGTTCGCAATTGTTGTGACGGGTTTTCCATTCGGCCGCGATGGGTTCTAGGGCTGTGAGGTTGGCCTTGCCCGGCTTGCTGTGGGTGATGATCACGCCAGCGGTTTCGGCTTGTTTGAGTTTGCGTTTGAGTTCGCGGAACCGCTTGCCTGTGGGGCTATAGGTTTGCGGGTCTAGGATGGCTTCTTCGCCTTGGAGCCGTGCGGTCCACCCCTGGGATTTGGCGGCTGATTTGAGGCTTTCGCCCGCGCGCCAGATGCTGGCGGTGCGCCCTTCGCTATCGGCTTTGGCGCTGAATTGGTTGAGCAGTTCCCGGAGGCCGGATTGGGTGCCCAGAGCGGTGCCAAGGGCGATCAAGCTGGAACCGGAACGACCATACATCAGGGCTGTATCTTGCTGATCTGACACAAGGAATTCCTTGTCGCCGAGATACGCGAGCGCGGCTTCGGCTTGCGTGCTTTGGGCGATGATGTGGTCTGGGGTGCGCGTGGTGTCGGTTGGTTCTGGGATGGCTGTGGCTTTGGCAGAGCGGGTGCGCTCGACTTCTAAGAGAAGCGCAGCACCCAGGAGGAATGGCAGGCCGTAATAGATGCCGCGGAAGACGAGGATGGCAGAGATCAGCTCGGCTTGGGGAACATTTGGCAGGAACATCAGGCAGGTGACTTCAAAGACCCCTACTCCGCCGGGTGCGGAGGATATCAGGCCGAGGCCCAGCGACACGAGGAAGATCTGCATGAAGAGTGCGAATTCTGGGCGACTCTCAGCTGGGAGCAGGATCCAGAGGGCGAGTGCTGCGGTGGTGGTGTCCGCCACGGTGAGTGACATGAAGCGGTTGAGTATGGGGAGCGTTGGCAGCGAGATGCGACGCTTTCCAAGGGGGATGGTGAGCTGGAGGGCTGAGAGGGTGATGATGGCAAGGGTGGCGCCAATGATCAGGAACGGGGAGATGGTCACGCCGGGGATTGCTGTGGGCGAAATCAGGGTGATCAGGCCGAGCATGATCGCAAGGCAGCCGATGAAGCCTGCGGAGATAATGCCGGTAAGGGCTGCCGCTTGAGTGACCGTGATGCCTTGGGCCTTGTAGCAGCGCCAGCGAGCAAGCGTGCCGATGACAAGGCCGAACCCGAGGGTTTGGGAGATGGCTGTAGCGGTGAAGCCTGAGCGCAGGGTGGTTTTTGCCGGTGGCAGAGCCATGACGCGGAAGGCTTGGCTGTCATAGGCGGAGACGGCCCAGAGGCTTAGGGCGGTAAAGAAGACCGAGGCGAGCAGTGCGAGGGCGGGAATGTTGCGCACGGCCTCGAACACATGTGCGGGGTCTAGGCCCTTGGTTTGGCCTGCAAAGAGCCAAAGCGAGACGGCGAGTATAGGGATCACGATGAGGCTTTTGGTGGCAACGTCGCGGCCTGAAACTGGCTGCGATGCCTGAAGCGCTCGTGTCTTGAATACTCGCATTGTTAACACCCTCTAATCGTTCGTTCCCACGTCGGTTAGAAAGACCTCAAAAGTGTTCATAGGGTGTTAAAG
>CAZQMR010000326.1:0-3458 GCA_964594465.1 uncultured Rhodobacterales bacterium | reverse complement strand
GCAATGATCTCAGCTTGTGCGCTCAGCATCTTTTCAACGGCAACATCCTCAGCCAGACCGGGATAGAGAAAGCCCAAATCGCTCGTGCTTGGCATCAGGCAGTAGCTCTTGGCAATTACGTCGCTCAACGCCGTCTTAACCGCCGGTTCGCGCATCAATTCCGGGCGGGCATTGGGGTCACAGACAATCTTCCCGCCCGCAGCCGAAACTTGCGCAACCAAATCCATAATGACCCGGCGCATCCGCTCATTGCCAAGCGACGCCGCTGACACATGAAGCCAAACATCCGCAAGCTTTGGCAAAACATCCGGCGCATCAAAATGATCCGCAGCCGTGTTGGTTATGTGAAAGATGAAATCCCGCGCACCGCTGTCGTAATAAGATACAAACGCCACACCCGTAGACCGCGCGTCGTGAAGTGTAACGCCAGCCGTTCCAACACCATCCTGCGTAAGCCGGGCAAGAACGGATTTGCCAAACCCGTCACGTCCAACCCCACCAATCATTTCGGTTTTGGCGCCCATGCGCGCAGCCTGATCCAGAAAAATGGCTGGGGCTCCGCTTGGGTACGGGCCGGAGTATTCCGCAACCGTTTCAAGAGCGCAATTCGGCTTGTGCGAAACGAACTCAACCAATATTTCACCAGCGGTAATAATTGTGGGTGCGTTGGACATTTTGCCTCCGTTTCTCCATGAGAGGTGTAGACAAAACGTTTACATGTGTCAAAATAGAAAACTGCGCGTTTTGTGTGCTGGCTGCATAAAGTTGAGCCAAATTGAAGATCGAGGTGCTTCGTATGGGGATGGAAAAACCCAAAATTAACACGATGAAAGAACTGTCCGATACGATCGGCATTTCGCGTCCTACGCTGTCTCGATATTTTCAGGATCCGGCTCTGGTTCGCCCTGGAACCTCGCAAAAAATTCGGGATTTGCTGGAAACAGTAGACTATGTGCCGAACTTTTTTGCGACCCGTATGAATCGTAAAACAACCGGGATGATTGGCGTTATCATCCCGTATTTGAACGATTTATTTTTTACCAAACTGCTAGAGGCGATTGAAATCGCCGCGATGGAAGCTGGCTACACCGTGATCACCCAATGCTCCCATTCAGACCCCTTGATCGAAGCCCGCGCCGCTGAGACCTTCATGTCGATGAATGTTGACGGAGCTCTGGTGGCGCCGCTTGGCAATCAGAGCGATCGCGCTGTGCATCAGCGCCTGCAATCCCATCTCCCGTTTGTTTTGGTGGATTCGCGTCCCGAGACCATGCCCGATGTTGATTTTGTTGGTACGGATCACATGCAAAGCACTGGATTGATTACAGAATATCTCTGCCGATTTGGCGAGCCGCCCGTGTTTCTGGCAATGCCGCGCGTGAATTTCAACGCGATGGAGCGGGAAAACGCATATACCAAACGGGTCACAGAACTTGGCCATGAAGCGGTGGTTATTGGCGCTGAGGCAATTGATGCCGAGTGGCATTTTGAGGCCCATGGCGAGGCGGTTTTGGACCATCATTTTGCCCGTGGTGAATTTCTGGACCGCTCGATTTTATGTGCCAATGACAGGGTTGCAATCGGTGCCCTGCGCGCTGCAGCCCGACATGGGCTGCATCCCGGCCGCTGGCCGGAGGGTGGGCTGCGCATTGCGGGCCATGACGATTATCCGCTCTGTCCATTCACCAATCCTGCCCTCACCACCGTCGCTCAGGATTTTGAGGCGATCGGAAAGAAATCAGTGTCGCGCCTGCTGCAACTGATCTCAGGCGACGCAAAAGCCCTACACCCACAGATTGAATTGCTTCCGGGCGTTCTCAAAATACGCGAATCGGCCTGACAAATCAGGGATGCAATTACCCCGAAATCCACTGTAGATTTTTTGTGTTGACTCATCGCCGGTGAATCGGCAAGAATTTACACGTGTAAAAATCTGGGAGGACTTCATGTCTATCAAACGCACACTGCTTAACACGGCAGTTGGCCTTGGCTTTGCGGCAGGGATCGCAACAACGGCTATGGCTGAAGAAATTACAATCGCGACTGTGAACAACGCTGACATGATCACCATGCAGGAGTTGGCACCAGCTTGGGAAAAAGCAACAGGCAACACCATCAACTGGGTTGTTCTGGAAGAAAATGTACTGCGTCAGCGCACAACAACAGACATCGCAACAGGTGGCGGCTCTTTCGACATCATGTTCATCGGTGCTTACGAGACTCCGATCTGGGGCGCCAAAGGCTGGTTGACACCACTGAATGATTTCGCTGACGACGCTGACTATGATCTGGAAGACGTGTTCCAGCTTGTGCGCAATGGTCTGTCCGCAGATGGCAACCTTTACGCGCTGCCGCTCTACTCAGAAACTTCGTTCACATTCTACCGCAAGGACGTGTTCGAGAAGGCTGGCGTTACAATGCCAACCGAGCAGATGACTTACACTGAGTTTGCTGAGCTGGCTGCTGCCGTTCACGACCCAGACAACGGAATGTATGGCACATGTCAGCGCGGTAAAGCCGGCTGGGGTGAGAACATGGCATTCGTTGGAACCGTTGCGAACGCATTTGGTGCGCGCTGGTTCGATGAGAACTGGGTACCACAGCTGGATTCACCTGAGTGGAATGCTGCTGTAACTTACTACGTTGATCTGATGCTGGAATCGGGCCCTCCAGGTGCGTCTGCAAACGGTCACAACGAAAACCGTGCGCTGTTCAAAGATGGCAAATGTGCGACTTGGGTTGATGCGACATCTGCCGCTGGCGACGTTCGCAACCCACAAACATCAACTGTTGCTGATCTGACCGACTTCGTAAAAGCACCAAAGCAGGCAACTGCAAAAGGTACTGGTTGGTTCTGGTCTTGGGCACTTGCAATCCCCGCAAGCTCCACAAAAGTTGACGCGGCGAAAAGCTTCCTGAAATGGGGTACTTCAAAAGAGTACTTCGAAATGGTTGGCGAATCCAAAGGCTGGGTCGCTGTTCCATCAGGCACACGTCAGTCTGTAGAAGAAGATTCGCGCCGCATCGCAGCAGCGCCTTTCGCACCAGCTGTTGTTGACGCGATCCTGTCTGTTGATCCAGCAGACGCAACACTTCTGCCAACGCCATACACAGGCGTTCAGTTTGTTGCGATCCCTGAATTCCAGGGCATCGGCAACTACGTTGGTCAGCAGGTTGCAGCAGCACTCGCAGGCAACCAGTCTGTTGAGACAGCTCTGGCCAACAGCCAGCAGTTCGCAACACGCGAAATGACAAAAGCGGGTTACATCAAGTAACTCTCGCACTTTTGGATGGGCCGCCGCGATATGCGTCGGCCCATCTTACCCGCGCTCGATCCCGTACCGTGTTAGTTTTTTGGCGAAGCCCCGCTTTGTGGGCCTTTTCCTAAGTGCTAAGACACTTGTCTCTCAAAAACGGAGAGCCCGATGGCCACCAAAGCATCCAGATCCGCCGCGCGT
>CAZQMR010000325.1:0-3483 GCA_964594465.1 uncultured Rhodobacterales bacterium | reverse complement strand
CTCATCAATCGCGTCACCAATCGAGCGTCCCGTTTCAAGCAGCTGGTTGACCTGCTCTACAGACTCCGTCGCAAGCCGCGTGAGCCCCCAGATCACGCCATCAACGGTCGCGTCCCACGCCGCAACAGACAAGTCTTTCGCCTTCGCCCATGTCTCTGCCGTCCAAGTGCTCACCGCGTCCCACGCCTCGACGCTCCATTGGGCAATGGCCTGCCACGCTGCAACTGAAAGATCTCTCGCAGCTGTCCATGTCTCAACCGTCCATGTCGAAACGCCTTGCCAGGCCGCAAGGGTCCAACCAGAAATCGTCACAGCAGCCTCCTGCGGGAGTCCCTGAAACGTGTCAAAAGCTGCGGAAGTCGTTTGAGTAAGCGGGTTGATGAGCCCTTGTGAAACCGAAAACAGAAACGCAAAAAGAGTTTCCGGACCGCCAACCGATCCTCTCAGCTCTTCAACCCCACCACGCGAAGACAACGCATACGCAAGCTCAGGTCCGAGGAGTTCAGCTGGAGCGTTTGCGATACCAACGAGGAAAGCCGCATACTCAGGATCCAGTTTGCCATCAAAGAACAGATGCGTGAACTCAGGGCTGCTCAACTCATCTGTGGTCAAGATAACCTGAGCCACCTCAAGACCTTTCGGACTCAAACTCTCACCATCTGGCAAGAACCCCTCCGAAATCGCTGCACCAATCGCGAAATCAGCATCGCTGACATGACCCGTGTGGGAGGCTAGGAGGTAGTTAACAGGCGAGCTTTGCCCCGGTAAAAAACCTTGGATATTGTAGTGATACACTGAGCCAGTGAGGTAGGTCTCACCCGCCAGCTCGACAATATCGCCAGCAGAAATCGAGTGGATCACATCACCGGCAAGGGCAGGATTGAACAGCGCTTTGCGCGCCTCTGTTATTCCCGGCGAATTATACGTCGTTATATCGCCGATTTGATATCCTGCCGATGTAGCTTCCGCAGCCAGCATTTGTGCTTGGGAACCGCCCTGACTGTGCCCGGTGATATGGGCGCCCGGATGGTCAGCAAGCCATTCCCGAAACTCTACGCCAAGCGCTCCGTCCCAAAAGCGGTCAAACTCAACTGCGCCCGGCCCCCCCGGTCGAAAGTTCTCATACCAGTCATTTGCCGTTAGCGTTGTTCCACGAACCGCAACAATTGGGGCACCGGGCATACCGTCAAACGTGGGGACAAGCGTCACCGCCTGAAATGTGTCTTGTGCAAAAATCCGGTCGATCCGATAGCCAGCGGCTAGATATTGACCTGTTTCAGTCGAAAATGTGAGCTTTCCTTCGTCCCCAAAATCCGGGATCTCGCCGCCATCAAGAAAAACAACATTCGCGTCGCCAAACACGTCTCCGGCCTCCGCGTTATAAGCGATCACGCGTGCTGCAAATTCGGCGATGTCCTTGTCGGTCTCGGCTGGATCGAAGATTTCAAAATTCGCGGATGACAGCACAGCATTGGGTGCGTCCACATGTTGGATCACCAGCCGGTCACCGCCATCAAATGTCAGCGCGGAAACCTGCGGTCCGAATTGTTGGACCATCCCTGCAAGGACAACAGTGTTCTCGAAACCAAAGTCGCGAGACACGCGGATAACATCGTTTGCCGGATCAAAATCGATAATGACATCTTCGCCATCGCCTGGGCGAAAAACCACAGAGTCGCGATCTTCAATGTTCACCTGCGGTCCGAGAACGAGGCTATCGTTGCCGGTTCCACCAATCAGGATGTCAGGCTCACTGCCGCCAAACAGCGTATCCTGTCCAGCGCCGCCATCTAAGACATCATGCCCACCCTCGCCTTGCAATTGATCAATGCCATCGAGACCAACAATCAAATCACCGGTGCTTGATCCAAAGACCGGGATATCGTCACCAGTGGTGGTCAGTTCAAAGAGCGTCCCTTGCTTCTCCAAACCGTCAACCTGATATCCAACATCCGCAAGTAGGGCCAAATCGAACGGGCTGAGCACCCTGCGAACCCCGACTTGACCCGCTGGGTCCATCACCACGGCGTCATTTGCAAACCCATCCTGGACATGGCCATCTGTCTCAAGCGGAATGGGTGCGCCGCCGTTCTCAGCTAAGGCATTCGGGCCGCCAAACATATCGTTTTCAACAAATGCGTTGAACGAAGGGGATCCGACCAGTCCAAGGATGTGCCCGATTTCGTGCAGGGCTGTGCTGTAGAAATCAGAGAACCCGGCCACAGCGCCATCGAGATCGAAGGACCAGTCAATGTCCGGGTTGTCGTTGAACGAGATTGATCCAACATATGGCTCGTAGTCGGTCGTCGGACCTTGGCCCCGGAAATCAAAAGAAATACGCAGCCCAGTTGGATCTCCATCAGACGCAAAGATAGAATACGCTTCTCCCAAACGCGCGCCGGAGACGCCATTTCCTTGCGGAATGAAACCACCCAAATCCGACGTTCCAACGAAAATCAGTAGATCATCAATTGGCTTAACCAATACAAAGTCACGAAAGGCAGACGTATTGTTAGGATCAACAACGCTCAGCTCTGTTCCCACTGGGACATCAACAAATTCATCGTTGATATGTTGTGCCCAATCGGCGGCAGCGGCCTCAAGCACGGCACGTTGTTGTGGGCCAAAAAACCCATCGGCATCCAACGAATAGTCAAACGCGATTGAAAACGTTGAAGCATCTGTATTTGATTGAAATGGTTCGTTGGCAAATACATCTTGCTGTTGGTGATCTGAGAACTCAGAGTTGAAACTCACCAGATCAGGACCATCGCTTTCAATAGCTACATTTTTCATGTCGTGAAAATTCTATCTTGTGAAAAACATAAGATCATCATTGTCATTCTGCTTGGGTTAAGACGCTTTCGAACGAAACCCAATTCTGGTTTTACCGCTAAGTCAAGATTTTAACCCATTTATGCAGATCGCGAACACGATGTGACGTGTCTCTTAGATCGTGCTCAGTTCAAAGGGATCGATATGCCCAAATGAACCCAACAGAACTAAAGCTGAGGTTATCGTTGTGGCAGGAACGAACTGCCCTGGCATTCCAAAAAGCCTAGCAAGCACCGTACGTAAGAATACACGCTCGCATTAAATTTCGCCGAATCAACCGGAGTGACCTGAGCCCTTAAAACTCCTCCAGTTTTAGGTAGAGTCCGTCCCAAGCTGCACTGGGACCATTTTCTGGACCGCCGGAGGGTAGATTTTTCCGGCTCTGTCACGATGGCGGGCTGGTGACGCCGTCGGGATTATGTATCGCGATCGGGACGTTATATCCAATTGCGCTGTGGGGTCTTACCTCATTGTAGTCTCTACGCCAAGCCTCCAGTTTTTCTTGCGCGTCGGCCAGTGTCAGGAACCAATGGGCATTCAGGCATTCCTGCCTGAATTTACTATTGAATGCCTCAATGAAGGCGTTGTCTGTGGGTTTCCCAGGGCGTGAAAACTCGAGCGTCACCTTGTTCAAGTAAGCCCACAGAT
>CAZQMR010000324.1:0-3495 GCA_964594465.1 uncultured Rhodobacterales bacterium | reverse complement strand
ATGCTAACCTTTCTCAGCGCTGTTTTCTTGCTTTTGATTACTCCCGGTCCGGGCGTTCTCACGACCGCTGGCGTGGGGGCGGCCTTTGGGTATCGCCCCGGCCTGAGATATCTCACCGGCCTCTTCATCGGCTCCAACATGGTGATGTTCGGTGTGGCCACCGGGTTATTTGCACTGATCGCGGCAAATGACGGTATCCGCACAGTGCTTGCGATCCTCTCTGCGGGTTATCTCGCATGGATGGCGTCTAAAATCGCCCTATCCGGTACCAATGTCGGTTTCATCGCTGCGCGTTCCGCCCCGAGCATGCTTGACGGCATATTGCTGCAAATGATCAACCCCAAAGCCTATGTGGTGGGCACAACGCTCTTTGGCGGGTTCAGCTTTATGCCTGACAGCTTTTGGGTTGAGGTCGCCATCAAGTTCCTGCTGATCAACATGATCTGGATACCTGTGCACATCGTTTGGCTTTGGTTTGGCGTCTCGCTCAAGCGCCTCGATTTGCCGCCCCGCGTGCAATTTGGCGTCAACATCGCCATGGCCTTAGCGATGTTAATCGTTGTGGGCCTCGCGCTGTGGTCCCAGATGCGATGATGGTGGGTTAAAAACCCACCCTACGCTGGCTCAAGCCGCGTTCGCTGCAACAATTTCATCCGCACGGGCAAGGGCACGCGCGCGCGCCGGGCGATCCAAAACGCGCTGGAAATAGTCTTCAACGCGCGGCTGCCCGATCTCGATCTTGTAGTTCCGCGCCCAATTCGCGCAGTGACCCATGATCATATCCGGCACCGTAAATGTCTCGCCCATAAGCCAAGGTCCATCGCCCAACCGCGCATCGAGCCAGCCCATGGAACGGGTAAATTCAAAGCGATTTACGTCTTGTATCGCCTCAACCCGGTGTTCTTCGGGCAGCACAAACACTGATTTGGCATAGCTCCACAGCACCGCGTCCATTTCATCGAGCGCAAAGTGGAGAAAACTATCCTGCAAAGCCCGCTCCGGAGTGCCCGCCTTAAACGTGCAGGCCGCGTGCTTATCGGTGAGATAGGTCACTGCAGCCACGGAATCGATGATCAGCGTCTCGCCATCGCGCAGCACCGGCCCTTTGCCGGACGGGTTCGCCGCCAGCATTTCCGGCGTGCGCGGCATATGCATTTCAAACTCATAATTCTCGCCCAGCTCTTCGAGCATCCAAGTGATCCGCAAAGCGCGGTTCTTGGGGTGACCAATCACGGTATAAGCCATCAGGTTCTCCTCACTTTGGGCACATCAGCGAGATGCGCATCAGCTTTCGCTCCAGTAGTGCCATTTGCGGCAGCTCCTTGGAAGAGCGCAGATCAAGATCGGTTTCCACCAACACGCCCAGCGCATCCTCCAGCCGTGCCGAGCCCCAGCCCCGCACTTGCCGCGCCATACGATCCCGGCGCGGGCCATAAATTGGCGGGCGCATCCTCTGGAACCCGGCATCCGCGCCGCCCTCATGGCTAGCAATCGCGTGGAGTTGGCGGAAATGCCGCGCGGTGGCGATGCAAATTGTCGTCGCGCCCATGCCCTGACCCACCAGCCGCTGCAATTGTGGCCCAATCTGCGCAACCTGACCTTCGGCCACCGCATGAATGGCATCATCAAGCACCGCCTCAAAAGCCGCAGGGGCGCATTCTCGCACATCCTCAACACTCACTTGCTGATCAAGGCAATAAAGCGCCAGCTTATCCAGCATCTGCGCAAAATCCCCCGGCTCGCTCAACTGCGCCAAACTGCCCAGCGCTTCAGCTGCGTCCGGGGCCACATCCCTCAGCCCAGCCTTGGCCATCGCAGCCTCAACCTCAGCCCGGGTCGGCGGATCGTTATAAACACCGAGCGCATGGGCAATCTTCGAGGCTTCATAGCCCTTGCGCAGCTTGGATGTTTTCTTGAGCGACCCTGCCGTGATCACAATCACCGCATCGCCCTCGCTCCAATCCTCAAGGGCTGCCAACAGCGCTGGGGCAAGCGCATCGCCCGCATCCTCCACCAGCACACCGCGCGCACCGGGAAAGAAACCAACCGCTTTGATCGCATCAATCAAGCTCGCCGGATCTTTGCGCACATCCGCCGCATGCATCCGCGTGAGGCGCATATCTTCTTCAGCATTTGGCCCAAGCAAGCCATCCAGCGCCGCCTTGCGCTTGGCCGCGATACGCAAAGGCTCGGTGCCGTAGAGCAAAATCGCCGCAAAGCCGCCGCGCTTTACAATCCCATCAAGATCGCGCGCGCTGCCCTTCATTTGGACCAGCGCTTGGTGGTAATCGCCAGCCGGTTCACAATCTGATCCGCCAGCGCACGGGCCAGCCGCGCATTCGCATCCCGCTCCGCCACGCGGGTCGCATAAGGTGCGGCGATGGCAGAATAGGCCGTGAAGGCGACAACCTGATCGCGGAAAGCTGGCACGGTCTCGCCTGCATGGGTGAGCGTAAAATTCGCAGTCCCGGTCAGGTTGTAGCGCGTGGTCGCATTGTCCTCAGTGATCGCAAGCCCTTCGCTATCGACGCTTGGCACAACGCTCAGATTATAGCGCGGCGCCCGCACAGCCCCCAAACGATCCTCCAACGCGCGGCGCATCTCAAATCCCATGAGGCCATTGATCTCCGACACCGCGATCTGCCCGTCCAAGGCCGAGCTGACCTCATCCGTATAGACAGGTTGAAACCCGCAGCCCGCGAGGGCCACGGCGCCGATCAGCAGAGATCGCCTAGACCACAACATTCACAATACGCCCTGGCACAACGATCAGCTTCTTGGGCACGCCGCCATCCAATGCCTTGATCACTGCTGGATCCGCAAGCGCCAGTGCCTCGACCTCATCCTTGGCCATATCCGCAGGCACTTTGATCTCCGAGCGCCGCTTGCCGTTGATCTGAATGGGCAGAGTCACGGTATCATCCACCAGCCATTTCTCATCAACGGCGGGCCAAGGCGCCGCCGAAACCAGCCCTTCGCCACCAATCACAGTCCAGACTTCCTCCGCCAAATGCGGCGCGAACGGCATCATCAGTTGGGCCAAGCAGCGTACAGCAGTCGCGCGCGCGGCCCTCACATCCTCCGCATCGCCTTTGGATTTCGCAATCGCATTGGTCAGCTCATAAAGCTTGGCGACGGATTTGTTGAACGCAAAGCCCTCAATCCCATCCGCCACACCCGCAATCGCGCGATGCATCACACGGGTCAGCTCAACCGCCTCGTCCGATGTCGGCGCGGCAACCGGCGCATCCGCATTCTCTTCCGCCAAGCGCCACACCCGCTGCAAATGTTTCCACGCAGCTTCCGCGCCTGCCGCGGTCCATTCCACATCCCGCTCCGGCGGGCTGTCAGACATCACGAACCAACGCGCCGTGTCCGCACCGTACTGCTCGATGATGTCTTCGGGATCGACTACGTTCTTCTTGGATTTGGACATCTTGATGATCGGCCCAACATCCACAGGCGTGCCATCCAGCAAGGTCGCGCCCGTTTCCG
>CAZQMR010000323.1:0-3503 GCA_964594465.1 uncultured Rhodobacterales bacterium | reverse complement strand
GGCT
The DNA here is from genome assembly GCA_964594465.1 of uncultured Rhodobacterales bacterium. Taxonomy (GTDB): domain Bacteria; phylum Pseudomonadota; class Alphaproteobacteria; order Rhodobacterales; family Rhodobacteraceae; genus CAZQMR01. Next base: position 3,499 of record CAZQMR010000323.1, on the reverse strand, counting down.
TTGGTGGCACCAATGCGTCGCTGGTCTTTGGCAAGGCGGAGTAGACCGATATGTTGCGCCATATTGCAGCCAATGCGCTGTCCTTTATCATCCTGGCCATTATGGGGCTTGGGGTCGCGATTATCTGGGGACAGCGGCAGTTCACGGATGCAGGACCGTTGCAAACGGGCATGTGCCTGACGGTTGAAAGCGGCTCGAACATGAAGCGGGTGGCCAAGTCGCTGGACGCTCAAAAGGCGCTGAATTCGAAATTCATCTTTAGTGTTGGATCGTCTTATTCCAACAAGAACTCTGCGCTTAAAGCCGGCAGTTTCCTGATCCCGGCGGGGGCGAGCTCGGAAGATATTCTTGAGATCATCACCAAGGGTGGCGCGAATACCTGCGGCAACGAGGTTTTGGCGCGGATTGGTGTGCGCACGGATCGCCTAGAGCTACGTAAGTTGGATGTGGGCAGCGGCAAATATGCGAAGGTTAGCGAGGCCCGTTTAGAGAGCGCCTCAGACGATTACCCAGCCGAAATTATGGAAGAGATCGAGAGTGGCTCGACCAATTTTCGTATTGTGATGGCGGAGGGCGTGACCAGTTCGCGGGTTGTGGATGCGTTGCTTGGCCTCAAGTTTCTATCGGGTGAGGTGCCGGAGGTTCCGGCTGAAGGCACATTGGCACCGGGCAGTTATGAGGCGCGCAAGGGCACAGCGCGCAGTGAGATTATTGCCGACATGGTCAAGCAGCAGAACGCAATTATTGATGATGCTTGGGAAAACCGCGCGGCTGACCTGCCGATTGAGAGCAAAGAAGAGATGCTGATCTTGGCGTCGGTGATTGAAGGCGAGGCCGGTCAGGCGGATGGCGACGGGGAGTGGCGTAAGGTTGCGTCTGTCTTTGTGAACCGGCTCAACAAGAACATGCGGCTTGAGGCAGACGCGACGGTGCGCTATGGCATCACGCTTGGCACGCGCAAGCTGGGGCGGGGGCTAAAACGCTCGGAGCTGGAGAAGATCACACCTTACAACACGTATAAGATAAACGGTTTGCCGCTAACGCCGATCCTGAACCCGGGACGCGCAGCTATTCAAGCGACTGTTACGCCGGATACAACGGACTATATTTTCTTTGTGGCAGACGGCACCGGCGGCCATGCTTTTGCGGAAACACTGGCTGAACACCGGGCCAATGTGGTGCAGTGGCGAAAGATCGAAAAAGAGCGTGCTGAAGCGGCCAAGGATAATAACTGATATAAATCAGCAGGTTGCGAGCGCCGTTCGCTGCCTGTTGCGCGATATTTTTTCGAAAATTTGACAAACCGTACGATCCCAAGTAGACCTTTGGGCATACTGGAACAGTTGGGTTAGCCGCCATCGCATTATGCGACGGGCGGTTTTTTTGTGGCCCATCGGATGTCCGGGGTAGATACCTTTAAATGAATGACCGACCTAACCGGGAACGCCGAGGATCTGAGGCGATCCTTGCGAATGCGCGGGCCGTTTATGACGACCTGAGCACGGCATTGATCCACTCTATTGCGACCTTAAACGACCAGCGCGACACGCTTGAAGACGCCAATATGCGTCAGCAAATCGCGCAATTTCACACAAGCACTTTATTGCAACTCATTGAAATGGAGGTGGACCTTGAATCACGCACCGACAGCACAGGGGGTGGATCACGCTCCCAGCTTGATCTCGACGCCGCACGCGAAGAAATCCTTAAAAGGTTATCTCGAAGCGTTGAGCCTGACTGAGGTTGGTGAGTTTCTTGATGGGTTGAGCCAGAACGCTTTGATGTCCTTGCCGTGGCTCTTTGAGCATTGGGCGCTGCCCCAGCATCAGCTCGCCCCTGAGGGCGACTGGAAGACTTGGGTGATCCTTGGGGGGCGTGGTGCGGGCAAGACCCGTGCGGGCTCTGAATGGGTGCGTATGCAGGTTGAGGGCTCGACGCCTGAGGCCAAGGGTAAGATGAATACGGTGGCGCTCGTGGCCGCGACGGTTGAGCAGGCGCGCGATGTGATGGTGTTTGGCAATTCGGGCATTTTGGCCTGTTCGCCGCCGGACCGGAGGCCTGAATGGGAGGCTTCGCGCAAGCGCTTGGTTTGGAAGAATGGGGCGACGGCGCAGATATTCTCGGCGGCTGATCCTGAGAGCCTGCGCGGGCCGCAATTTGATTGTGCTTGGGTGGATGAGCTCGGCAAATGGCCGAAATGTCGCGAGACATGGGATATGCTGCAATTTGCGTTGCGTTTGGGCGATGACCCGCGACAGGTTGTGACGACGACGCCGCGCTCCAACAGCGTGTTGCGCGATATTCTGGGGCGCGGAAACACGGTGATGACATCGGCGCCGACCTCTGCGAACCGGGCCAATTTGGCGGCCTCGTTTCTGGAAGAGGTTGAGGAGCGCTATGCGGGCACGCGGCTGGGCCGTGAGGAGCTGTTTGGCGAGATGCTCAATGAGGTTGAGGGCGCTTTGTGGGCGCTTGATAGCATTGAGCGGGTTGAGCCGGTGGATATCGAGAAGATGGACCGCATTGTTGTGGCGGTTGACCCGCCTGTGACCACGACGGCAAATGCGGATGCGTGCGGGATTGTTGTGGCGGGGGTTGTGATGAACGGCAAGCCTGCGGACTGGAAAGCCTATGTGATTGAGGATGCGTCCGTGCAAGGACTGAGCCCGCAGGAATGGACCAATCGTGTGGTTGGACTGGCGCGTAAATATGGCGCGGACCGGGTCGTGGCGGAGGTTAATCAGGGCGGTGATTTGGTTGGCACGCTGATGCGCTCTACCGATCCGCTGATCCCGTTTAAGCCGGTGCGGGCCATTCGTGGCAAATCTGCGCGGGCGGAACCAATTGCGGCGCTTTACGAGCAGGGGCGTGTGGCTCACGCGGGCGTTTTTGATGAGCTGGAAACGCAGATGTGTGCGATGTCTACGCTTGGTTATATGGATCGCGGCTCCCCGGATCGGGTTGACGCGCTGGTATGGGCTTTGACCGACTTGATGGTTGAGCCAGCCTTTTTGTACCGCACGCCGCGCTTGCGCAGCTTGTAATTTCTACGGCGCTGCAAGGCGCTTCTTTCACCCTAAACTGAAACTGACCCCAGGAGCTGGACCACATGGTTTTGCAACTCTTTTCCGCGCGCAAGTCGGAACCCACGGAAACCAAGGCGTCGGCGGCGGCTCCGGTTGTGGCCTTTCACGGGTCAGGGCGGGCGCAATGGTCTGCGCGTGACACGACCAGCCTGACCAAGAACGGCTTTGTGGCCAATCCGGTTGGGTTTCGCTGCGTCAAGATGATCGCAGAAGCCGCTGCTGCCGTACCTATGCTCGTGCAGGATTGTGACCGCCGCTACGAGGAGCATCCGCTGATCACCATCCTGAACCGTCCCAACGGCGCACAATCTGCGGCGGATCTGCTGGAGAGCTTTTTTGGCCAGCTTTTGCTGACGGGCAATGGTTATTTGGAAGCGGCGGGCGAGGATGTCAAAGGGCGTCCGCAAGAATTG